>DATHBB010000204.1:0-29005 GCA_035296385.1 Pyrinomonadaceae bacterium
TGCGCCGTCGCGCCTGTTGTCGCTCGATTTCCTGCGTTCGGGCGGCGTGTTCTACGGCGGCTTCATCGGCGCTGTCGTGACGGCATACGTGTTGGTCAGGCGTTACAAGTTGCCCTGGTGGCGGACGGCGGATGCGTTCGCGCCCGGGATAGCGTTGGGGCAGGCCATCGGGCGGCAAGGGTGTTTCGCCGCCGGTTGCTGCTGGGGCAAGCCGACGACTTTGCCCTGGGGCGTGCGCTTCTCGGAACTCGGCCATCAAGTGACGGGCGTGCCCACGCACACGCACCTTCACCCGACGCAGCTTTACGAATCCTTCGCGGCCTTTCTCTTCTTCGGCCTCCTCATCTGGCTGCACCGGCGCAAAACTTTCAACGGGCAAGTCATACTCGCCTACGGCGTGCTCTACGGCGCGACGCGCTTCCTGATCGAATTCTTCCGCGACGATCCGCGCGGCGACCTCTTCGGCTTAACTTCTCTGACGCATCTCTCCACGTCGCAGTTGATCAGCCTGCTCGTCGGCATCACGAGTCTCGTCGTGCTCATCGTGCGCTGGCGTCGCGCGTCGGGCGGCGCGTCGATGCCTCCGGCGGCGGGCAAGGCGAAAGTGGCGGGCACGGCGGCGCGCGCGTAGATATGGACGAGAGCATCAACGATCAAATTACAGATAACGAAGACGCGCTCGCTGCGTCCGGCGACCACGAACCGGAAGCCGCGACGCACGCCTTCACGGTCGGCGCGACAGACGCGGGCGCGCGGCTCGATGCCTTCTTAGCCACGCGCGTCGAAAATGTCAGCCGCACGCGCCTCAAGCAAGCAATCGAGGACGGCGACGTGCTCGTCGAAGGTCGCGCGGCGACGAAGGGTTCGTACAAACTGCGCGCGGGCGAGCGCGTCGAACTCGAAACGCCCGCTCCGCCCGCCTCCAACTTCGCGCCCGAAGACATTCCGCTCGACATCCTTTACGAAGACGACTCGCTCGTCGTGCTCAACAAGCCCGCCGGTCTGGTCGTACACCCCGCCGCCGGAGTCCCTTCGGGCACGCTCGCCAACGCGCTCGCCTTCCACTTCCAGAAACTCTCCGCGCACGCCGGGCGACTGCGACCCGGCATCGTGCATCGCCTCGACCGCGACACTTCCGGCTTGATGGTCGTCGCTAAATCCGAGAGCGCGCACGAAAATCTCGCGGATCAGTTTCGCGCGCGCGAAGTGTTCAAGTCATATGTCGCGCTCGCGCACGGGCGCGTGCGTGAAGAAAGCGGGCGCATCGAAGAACCGCTCGCGCGCGACCCGCGCAACCGCACGCGCATGGCCGTCGTGCGCGGCGGTCGTCCCGCGCTCTCGCTCTACCGCGTGCGTCGCCCGTTCGAGCGCTACACGATGCTCGACGTGGAGATCAAGACAGGGCGCACGCACCAGATCAGGGTGCATCTCGCGCACCTCAAGCATCCGGTCGTCGGCGATAAAGTTTATAACGGCGGGCGCGACACGACCGTCGCGGACGTGCGCGTGCGCGCCGCCATACGCGCGATGGGGCGGCAGTTCCTACACGCCGAACAACTCGGCTTCCGCCACCCACAGACGGGCGAGGCTCTGAAATTCAACGCGCCGCTCCCCGCCGAACTCTCGCGCATGCTCGAAGCGCTCGATTGAGCCGCGCCGCCGCCGGTCGCCCGAAAGCATCCCCATGTTCAGTCGTCCGCGCACGGCATGCGTTCGGGCGAGCGGGTTGTTATACTGCGGCGTCGCCGTTCTACACGCCCGCGCGCGTTTGGGGCAACTGACGCTCGCCCGCGCGGCATCGAACCCTCGACGCTTGGAAGTTCCAGAGGCTCAACCTTTTCCATTCCGTCAGCCGATACAAAAACATGAGAACCGTCTTCTATTCACTGTTCTTCGCCGCCGCGCTCGTCGTCCTGTGCGCGCTCGCGTTCGATCCGTCCGTCTCGGCGCAAGACTCTGTGCAACAACCTAAGCCGACGCCGCGACCCACCGCCACTCCCGCGCAAACTCAAGACGACCTGCAAGTCGGCCCCGTCTTCACGCGCGAGGTGCAGCTTCCCATCACCGTCGTGGACAAAAAGGAGCAGTTGGTGGCCGGACTCAAGGCGAGCGATTTCGTCATCTACGAGGACAAGCAGCCGCAGCAGATCGCGAGTTTTCGCGACGAAGCGGCGGGCACGCCCATCTACGTCGCAGTCTTGATGGACGCCTCCGCCTCCGCCGCCGCCAAGCTGAGGTTCGAGAAAGAGTCGGCCAAAGATTTTCTCTACACGGTCGTGCGCGTGCGCAAAGACAAGGCGGCCTTCGCCACCTTCGACGAGGACGTGAACCTGCTGCAAGATTTCACGGACAAGCTCGACAAGCTCGACATAGCGGTTGACAGCGTGAAGAAGCCGGGCACGAGCACCGCGCTCTACGACGCGGTCTGGCGCATGTGCGACGAGAAGATGCGCGGCGTGACGGGGCGACGCGTCATCGTCGTCATCACGGACGGCGTTGACACGTCGAGCCGCGCGCGCCTCGAAGAAGCAATTGAGATGGCGCAGCGCACCGAGACCATCATCTTCGCCATCTCGACGAAGTCGGGATTTTCGAGCGTCGTGCCCGGCGTCGAAGCGGGCACGGTCAAGGACGACGACGACAAGAAGCTGGACAAGTTGGCCGACGCGACGGGCGGCAAGGCGTTCTTCATCGGCGACCGCCTCGAACTCGAACGCGCATTCACGAAAGTCGCGCGTGAGTTGCGCGGGCAGTACATCGTCACCTACAGGCCGACGAACAAGAACTACGACGGCAGCTATCGCCGCATCGAAGTCAAACTGGCCTCCGAGCGCGACGGCCTCAAAATCCGCACGCGGCGCGGCTACACGGCGCGCGCGGACCAGGGAAAATAAGAACGATGAAGTAGGAACGCGGAACGATGAATAAAAAACAGATGCTTTTAGTTCATCGTTCCGCGTTCCTACTTCATCGTTTCTTCAGGAAGGGTTGTTGAAAGTAATGTTTTATCGCAGTCAGTTTGTGCGGGTGCTCAGTTTTATTCTCGCCGTCGGCCTCGGGCTAGGCTTCACGCTCGCGCGCGTGCGTGCGCAGCAGGGGACGGGCGCGCTGCAACAGCAGCGGCAACAGCCGACGCCGCGCCCGACGCCCGCGCGGACGGACAACGACACGACGCTGATTGACGACGAGATCGAACGCGTCGATACCAGCCTGACGAACATCATCTTCACGGCGGTCGATAAGAATAAGCGGTTTGTGACGAACCTCAAGCAGGAAGACATACGCGTACTCGAAGACGGCGTGCCGCAGCAAATTTTCACCTTTCAGACGCAGATCGATCTGCCGCTCACGATGGCTATCGTGATCGACACGAGCATCTCGCAGGAGCGCACGCTGCCCGAAGAAAAGGCCGCCGCGCGCGCCTTCGTAGATGCCGTCATGCGCCCGTCGAAGGACGAGGTGGCCGTGCTCTCCTTCACGGGCGATTCGACGCTCGAACAGGGCTTGACCGGCAACCCCTCGCGCGTGCGCAACGCCATCGAGCGCGTCGAGTTCGTGCCGCCTTCCGGCTACATCGGGCGCGGCGTCATCGTCGGCACGCCGCCCATCTCCGGCGATAATCAATCGACCGCCGGTTCGACCGCCATCTGGGATGCCGTCTGGGTCACTTGCACGGACGTTCTCTCCGAGTCGTCCGACAAGACGCGCCGCGCCATCATCCTCCTGACCGACGGCGAGAACACGAGCGGCATGAAGAAACTCGACGAAGCCGTGCAACAGGCGATCAAGACGGAGACGATCATCTTTGCCATCGGCATCGGCGACAGCTTCGGCTACACGGGCGTTGACGAAGGCTCGCTCCGCAAGATCACGGAGCGCACGGGCGGGCGCGCCTATTTCCCGCGCAGTGAAGAAGACCTCCGCAACGCCTTCGCGCAAATCCAGCGCGAACTGCGCGAGCAATTTCTCGTCGCCTATTCGCCGACCAACAAGCGCCGCGACGGCTCTTACCGCAAACTCCAAATCGAAGTCGTCAACCCCGAACTCCGTAAACAGAACGTCAAACTCAACTACCGCCAGGGCTACTTCGCACGCAGCGGCGACGCGCCCGCGACAAGGAGAAAGTAGAAGGGCGAACGCCGAAAGTTGAGAAGGCAAAATCGAAAGGGAAGACCGTGCGGCATCGCGCCCCGGTCTTCCCTTTTATCTTTTCTCTGTGCCCGCTCTGTGCTCTCTGTGTCTCTGTGGTGAATGCTTTATTAGGCACTCACCACAGAGACACAGAGAGCACAGAGCGGGCACAGAGAGAGTTAAGTCTTCTGACTGAAAGCTGCGAAAACAGTCGCCTTTCTATCTCACCTTTCGCCGCGCGCTTCTTCCACAGTTGTTTGCAGCGCGACGGTCAGTTTGCGCACGTCAACTTGATCCCAGGGTTCGAGGAGGCGCAGTGTTTCGTCCAGGATGCGGCGTTGGTGTTCGGGGAATTTGGGCAGACCCGCGACGCTGCCGAACTCGCCCTTGTAATAGACGGCGCGCGGCGCGCGCACGCGCTCGACCGCCTCTTTGTCCACCGAGAGCAGGATGGTCGGGATGCCCGCCGCTTCGAGCGCGCGCGCCGCCAGCCCCATTGATTGATGACAGAGGCGCGAGGCCGGAATGATGAGCGCCGCCTGCGCCGAGTAACGCTTGACGCGTTCGACGAGTTGCGGCAAGGTCTTGTCGGCGAAGCGCGCCGCGCTCGGAATGAAGCCGCAGAAACTCCAGAAGACCGGATTGAGTTGGCCGATAATTCCGTTGCCCTCAAACTCGAAGAGTCGCTCGATAGGGACTTGCGAGTTCATGTCCTCGTTCACCGCCGCCGGATCGTAGCCGCGCGCCGCCCAGCGTAAATCCTCCGCCTCGATGAGCGTCGGGATTTCGCGGAAGCTGGCGTCGCCGCCCGGAATCTCCACGTCGAAGGGTTCGGAGCCGTCAACGTAAGCGCCCGCCGAAGTGATGAGCGCGAGGTTAAGCATGGGCAGCGCACGTCTGACGGGCGTAAAGGCCGCGCGCCGGTTTTCGACCCAGGGGTAATGCTCGCCCAGATCGTCGCCGCGCATCTCGTTAATCCGCTTCCAACGCTGGTAGCTTTCGCGCCACTCGTCAATTCGCTCAATCGTTTCCACAGGGAATCTCCTTCGGAGTTTTGTCTGGGGTCCGGAGTCTAAAGACACTGCATGAGACTTTAAGACTCCGGACTTCAGACTCCAGACTTTTTGTTACGCCTCGCAATCAAGATGAACGCGACGAGGGCGGCGAGCATGGCCGTCGTCATCGCGGCGACCGAGTAGCCGTGCAAACTGTTGAAGGCGACGCGCAGCGGATCGCTCGCGGCGAGTTCGTCAATGGGTCGCCCCATCGAGAGGCGCAGCGCCTGCATGCGCGCGCTGACGACCCAGTGGCCGACGCCCGTAGCCAGCACGACGAGCGCGAGCGCGACGACTTCGAGCATCCACGCGCGCCTCGTCGCCGCGCGCTTCGCGGCAAAGGCCGTCGCCAGCAGCAGCAGGCCGATGATGACGCCGCCCACGTTCACGATCCCTATCGTGCGCGTGACGATTGCGCCCGCCAACTCGCGCGCGGGCAGCACCGCAAACGCCGACGGCGCGACCGCGAAACTGAAAAAGAGCGCCGCGCCGAGCCACACGCCGACGAGCAGCAGGCGCACGTGGCCGAGCGCCGCGTGCGTCGCGCCCGCCGTCGCCACCGCCGCCGACGAACGCGCGTCGCTCGTTTCGCGCAGGGGCGCGGAGACATGCGCGCGTGCGCCGTGTTCGTTCAATTTCGCTTCCATCAATCGTACTCCATCACTTCCGGCAGCAACTTGATTGTGGGCAACTGCATTTCGGGCACCTCCAGCTCGCGCGGGTCGGGGCCGCTCTCAAGCCACGCGAGCGCGCGATCAAGTTGCGCTTGATAATCGACGAGATCGAGCGACATGAAGCGCCGCGTCTCAAGGCGCGCGAACTTCTCTTTCGCCATCACATACATCCGTCGCGCCGCGCCTCTGCGCCCGATTTCGAGATGATGAAAGGCCACCGCCGATTGAATCATCGCCTGCAAGAACAGTTTCTCGCGCGGCCCCGCCTCGTCCACCCAGCGCGCCTCCCACGCGTCGTGCGCCGCGTGAAACTCGCCCGCGTTGTAAAGATCGATGCCCGCCAGATAATCGCCCGGGTACGCGGCGGCGTGCTCCGCCGTGTAAGCCACATTTTCGCCCTCTGCCATTTCAGCCATTATACGAAGCCAGTGCGAAAAACGTCAGTTGTCCGTTGTCAGTTGTTTTTTGTCTCTGGTCAGTTGACCAATTCAATCTTTAGCAACTCGTGTGAGCGCCACATGCAACTGACAACTGACAACTGACAACGGACAACCGGCAGCCTTTCATTCCGTCACCCAATCGTTTTTCAACAACAGTTCCTCGATGCGATAAGAGTGGAGCATGTCGTGTAGCGCGAGATGGCGAAACATGATGAAGACGGAATAACGCGCGTATTCCGGGTGCTCCGCGGTGCGCTCCCAATCTTCGGCGGATAAATCTCTCAATTCCTCCACGAGTTCCGCGCGCTCGCGCGTGAAGCGTTCGAGCGAGTCGTTCAAGTCCAACTTGAGCAGCGCGCCGTCCTCGTCGTCCGCGCTCGGATTGTAGGGCGTGATGCGCGGCTCGGGGTCGTTCAACATCAACTCCAAGCGCGAGAGAAACATCGGCTGCACCTCGGCCAGATGGCACGCGTGCTCGTGAACCGACCACTTCGCCGCCTGCGGCCTGCGCTTCAACACCTCCGCCGGAACTTCACGCACCAACGGCACGATCACACACGGCGCATTCTCCAACATCGTGATGATTGATTCGGGATTATCCATTGTACCCTTTCAGCCGTCAGCCATCAGCCGTCAGCTTTCAGCTTCAAACCCGCCGCGCCCGCGTCTATTTTGCGCTGGCGGCTACCGTTTGTGCTGGCGGCTGACGGCTGACGGCTTCTTCAATACCTCGGCACGCTGCGATCAACTTCCCAGGACCAGCGCTCGATGCCGCCCGCCAGATTGACCATCCGTGTAAAACCCTGTCCGGCGAGATAGGCGCAGACCTGCGCGCTGCGTATGCCGTGATGGCACATGACGACGATCTCCTCGTCGGCCTTCAACGTCCCCGCCCACTCGCCCAGTCGGCTGAGCGGCAAAAGCTCCGCGCCCTCGACGCGCGCCAACTCAAACTCCTCCGGCTCGCGCACGTCGATCAAACGCACACGCTCGCCGCGCGCGGCGCGCTCCGCAAACTCGGTCGGTGTGATCGTCTCGTAGCTCATAGAAAGATCGTCCGTTGTCAGTAGTCAGTTGTCCGTTGCATGTGGTTATGACGTTAGTGGTATAGATTTAACTTAACGACGGGCAAAGAACAACTGATAACGAACAACGGATAAACAACAACTGACTACTGACTACGGACAAAGAACAACTGACTACTGACGGCTTTTGCCGAGACGCGCGGCGAGGACTTTGGCGGCGGTTGCGCCCGCGCCCGTCGCGCCGCTGACGGTCGGCGCGAGCGGGTTGGAGATGTCGCCCACGGCGAACACGTTCTCGACGCTCGTTTCCTGTTCGCTCGTGACGGCGATGTAGCCGCGCTCGTCCTCGCGCACCTGCCCGCGAAAGAGTTCCGCGTTCGGCTCGACGCCGATTCTCACCAGCACGCCGCCCACAGCCATCTGAAAAGGTTTGATCGCGCCGCGCCGCAAAATCTCCACGGCTTCAACCCTCTCCGCGCCGATGATGCGCTGCGCCGCTGACTCCGTGAAGACCGTCACGCAATGCTCCGAGCGCAGCCGTTCGACAAACTCGGCGCGCGCCGAGAGTCGTTTGCCGCGATGCACGAGCGTCACGGTCGGGCACACTTCGGCGAGCAGGAGCGCGTTCTCCGCCGCCGCGTCGCCGCCGCCTATGACGCACACGTCGCGGCCTGCGAGCAACTCGCGGTCGCGCACGGCGGACTCGACCACGCCGCGCCCTGCGAGTTCGGCCTCGCCCGGAATCCCCAGACGCCTGCGCCTGACGCCTGTTGCGACGATGATGCTGATCGCTTGAAGTTGTTCGCCGCTGCGGAGTGCGACGCGTTTGGCCTTCAGGTCAACGCTCTCGATCTCGGTTTCGGTCCACAGGTCAAACTCCGCGTCCTCGATTTGCGCGGCGAACATGTCGCGCAACTCGCGCCCGTTCGCGGCGCGCAGGCCGAGATAATTATTGACGGGGTTATAGACGTTCAGGAGTTGCCCGCCGACCTCCGCGCCCGCTTCGAGCACAAGCACGTCCAAACCCAACTCCTCGCACCACAGCGCCGCCGACAGCCCCGCCCCCCCCGCCCCGATGATGATCGCGTCGTACATAAAAAAAGCTGCGCTTTGTCCATCGTCAGTAGTCCGTTGTCAGTTGTTTTCGTCTGTCGTCAGTTGTCCGATTCGATCTTTAGCGACTCAGTTAATGCAGCACATGCAACGGACAACTGACGACTGACAACGGACAATTAGTTACCGGCAACGGACAATTCCGTCTGTTCTCGCAACGTTGCGCGCAACTCGTCCGCGAGTTTTTCCGGCGCGATGCTTGACGTGTGGAGCAGCCCGTCGCCGTCCGCGAAGTTGAAAGCTGAACTGAGTCCTTCCGTATCGAGTTGCCAGCGGCCTTCGCTCGCTTGCTCCAACTCTCCGAGACGCGCGACGAGCGGCGCGAAGTCAGGCCGCACGATGCGCGGGCGCACGACGGTCTCCGCCCACGAGTGATAAGGATAATCGACGCGATAGCCCCAGCCGTCAGCGAGCGGGATGGCGATGAGATAGACGCGACCGCGCGCATGCTCCGTGATGGCCGTGTAGGGCGCGGCGTGGCGCGTCGGCGAGAAGCCACGCGCGCCGTAGAGGTCGCGGCTCAGTGTGACGACGGACAGCCCGGTCTCCACGTCCTCTTCCACCTTCGACGCGCCGCTCGCAAAACTCTCCAGCGAACGCTCGATGAGCGCCCACTCGTCGTGCCAGAGGTGTTCGTAATAGTTCGTGCGCGTGATGACGCGTTCCACTTCGGGCAGCACGAGCGCGTAGGCGCGCGCTTCGTCCACGTCCGCACCGCTTCCGGCCAGATGGCGCGCGAGCGGCGAGGCGACTCCGGCGTCGGGCACGAAGCCGTCGCCGCCCTGCAAGACGAGGCTCGCGCGCATCGCTTGCGCCCCCGTGTTCGCGGAGAAGTCGCCCGCTTCGGCGGCGGCGACGAGCGCGTCGCGCAAGTCGAGCGCGCGCTCGCCCGTGAGCATCGTCCAGACGGAGAGCACGCCGTCCGTGTCGAAGTGGTTGTTGGTGACGAGTTCCAGCCCTTGCGTCAACTCGCCGAGGCGCGTGGAGGCGACCGTGTTCAAAACGATCTCGGTCGAACTGTCGGCTTTGACTTCGGCGGGCGTTCGGTTTCCCTGCCAGTGCGAAAAGTGGACGCTGTTGGGGACGATGCCGTCAACCGAGAGTTTCGGCACGTCTTCCAGTCCCGCGTGATAATACTCGAAGCGCATACCTGGCAACTCCTTTCCGTTGGCGCGAGGTAAACGTTTTTCAGAACTTTTCAGTGGGAAGTGTAGCGCACGGGGAATCAAAGGATGAAGTAGGAACGATGAACGATGAATAAGAAAACCATTCAATAGAGCGAAGGCTTTCATTCCGCGTTCCGCGTTCCTACTTCATCCTTGCTCTTGTTGATTCCTTCGAGTTTGACGTGCTCGTCGAGGCGTGTGATGACGAGGCCGGGGCGCACTTTGAAGCGGCAGGAGAGCGCGGTCTTGTCGTCGCGCGCTGTGGCGTCGTCCTCTTCCGTGTACCAGAACTGGCAGTTGGTACAGTCGCCGTTCCAGCAGAAGTCGCCGTAGGAGATGCTGCGCATCGAGAGGAACTGGAAGCAGCGCAGCAGCCGGTTGTTCTCCGGCACTTCTACGCGGCGACCTAGAATCTCAATCGTCACGAGTCGCTCGTATGGCTCAAACAGATCGCTGTCAATCAAAGCGCTTTCGCGTCTTCCCTTCACCGTCGGCCTTCGGTAAAACTTTGCGCGCGAGTATAACTGGAAAGCGGTGACAGGTGACAAGTGACAGGTGACGGGTTAAAGACAAAATTCTTTGTTCTTACCTGTCGCCTGTCACTCGTCACCTGTCACCGTTCTTGTTAAACTACAGGCGCGAAGGAGGACGAGCAAAAGATGGGAATCGTGATCTATGTGAAACCGGGCTGCCCTTATTGCCAGCAGGCGCGCGACTATTACAACTCGCAGGGCATCGCGTTCACCGAGTACGACGCGCAGAACGACCGCGCGCGGCGCAAGGAGATGTTCGCTTATTCCGACGGCGACCCGACCGTGCCGTGCATCGTCGAGGACGGCCAGTACGTCGGCTCCGGCTGGGGCACGCCCCCGCGTGGTTGAACGGTGCATGATTGAGGCTGGCCGTGAGCCGGTCCAAAGAAGACGGGAAGGGGGAAGGGGAAAAGGGGAAAGGTCAAGACATTCAGGCCGCGATAAAGTTTTTTCTTCCCTTTACCCCTTCCCCTTTACCCTTTCACCTTATTTGCCTTTGCCAACCCCCCCACCTTCGGAGTTAAAATAGACCCATCAATGCTAGGCTCAACTCTGCTCAATTACCGGATCACAGAAAAACTCGGCTCAGGCGGGCAAGGCACAGTTTATAAGGCCGTCGATACCAGGCTCGGGCGCACGCTCGTCGTCAAAGTGCTCTCGCCCGAATTGACTTCGCGTGAGTCGAATCTCAAACGCTTCGAGCGCGAAGCCCAACTCGCCTCTTCGCTCGACCACCCGAACATCTGCATCATCTACGGATTGCACGAAGAGGGCGGACTGCACTTCATCACGATGCAGTACATCGCCGGAAAGAACGTGCGCCAACTCGTCAAAGGCCGCCCGCTCGAACTCCGCAGCGCCATCTCCATCTCCATGCAGGTTGCGGACGCGCTCGCCGCCGCGCACGCCTGCGGCGTCATCCATCGCGACATCAAAGCGGGCAACGTAATGGTGACTAAAAGCGGCACGGCCAAAGTGCTCGATTTCGGTCTCGCCAAGCTGCTCGACGAAAACAAGAGCGGCGGCAAGTCCGATCAGCACCTGACCGAGATGGGCGTGCCCTACGGGACTGCCACCTACGCCGCGCCCGAACAGGCGACCGGCGCGCACGTCGATCATCGCGCGGACATCTTCTCCACGGGCGTCCTCCTGTACGAAATGCTGACGGGCATCTGGCCGTTTCAGGGCAAAACGAACGTCGAGGTGCGCTACGCCGTCCTGCACGACACGCCAGCGCGCATAGACGAGTTTCGCAAAGACGCGCCGCCGCGCCTGCAAGAGATCATCGACCGCGCTCTCGCCAAAGACCCGAAGGATCGCTACCAGAAGGTCGCCGAAATGCGCGACGATCTGCGCGCCGTCAAACGCGAAATGGCGGCGGCGAACGCCGGAACGCTCGACACGACCGACGAGTTTGAACCCGTCGCGCCGCGCCACCAGTCGAGCAACGCCTCGTTCGGTCGCACCTTCCGCCGCTGGCTGCGCAACATCACCGGCACGGAGACGCCGACCAGCGCGCAGTCAACTTCCGCGCCGCCCACGTCTTCTTCGCGCAACATCTCCACCGCGCCGCACCGCTCCGAGGGCGAGACGCAGCACGGCACGAGTTTCTCCGAAACCGGGCAGAAGTCCATCGCTATTCTCCCCTTCCGCAATCTGAACGGCGACGCCGAAGTGAGCTTCTACGAATTCTCGCTCGCCGACGCGGTGATCACGGAACTGGCGCGCCTGCGCTCGCTCGTCGTGCGCCCGTCGTCTCTGATCGTGAAGTATCAGGGGCAGGAGCGCGACCCGCGCGAGATCGGCGAGGAGTTGAGCGTCGGCGCGGTGCTCGCCGCTTCCTTCTTGCGCGCGGGCGAGAAACTGAGAGTCAACGCGCAACTGCTCGACGTGGCCTCCGGCGATTTGCTCTGGTCTGATCGCATCGACGCGACCGCCGACGACATCATCGCCGTGCAGGACACCATCGCGCAGCGCATCGTCGAAGGCTTGCGCGTCGAACTGAGCGCGGACGAGAAGGACAAGCTCGCCACGCCCGCCACCGCCAACCCCGACGCCTACAACGTCTATCTGCGCGGGCGCGACTCGATGGGGCGCTACATCTATCACACGCTTGCCAACGAAGACGTGGAAGAGGCCATCGAGAGCTTCAAACGCGCCATCGAACTCGACCCCAACTTCGCGCTCGCACACTGCGCGCTCGGTGGCTGCTACGCCAACCGCGTCATCAAGTCGATGGGCGACTTCGAGGATTACGAGCGCGCCGAAGAAGCCTTCCGCAAAGGTCTCGACATCGATCCGAAGATCATGGAAGCGCGCATGCACATGGTCTTCATCTATCTGGCGCGCGGCGAAAAATCGAAAGCGCGCGCGGCGGTCGAGAACCTACGCCACGAAGCGCCGAACGACGTGGGCGTGCAGTTCGTCGCCTCCTATCTCTACCGTCTCGACGGCGATTACGAACGCTCTTTGCGCAGCCTCGACCGCATGCTCGCGCTCAATCCTGCCGAGCGCGTCGTCGTCAGCTACAACCGCGCGCGCGTCCTGATGTATCAGGGGAGGATGGACGAGGCCATGCGCGCACTCGAAGACGGCGCGGCGATAGAACCCGACCACCCGTTCGTGCGCACCTTCCGCGCCGTCGCTCTCTACCGTCAGGGCAAACCGGCGGAGGCGGCGGAAATTCTGCGTAGCGTGCTCGACACGCACCCGGAGATGGACGGCATACGCCCGCACTACGCCATCGCGCTCAGCAAACTCGGCCAGCACGAGGCGGCGCGCGCGCAGTTGACCGAGCGCGTCAAAGAAGTGGCCGAGGCGGATCACGATGCGCCCTACTGGATCGCGACGGCCTACGCCGTCGAAGGTATGACGGAGCAGGCGTTCAAGTGGTTGGAGCGCGCCATCAACCGCGGCAACGAAAATTTGCCGTGGTTCAGGGCGAATCCCGAATGGGCTGAACTGAGGAACGATCCGCGCTTCGAGATGTTGATGCAAAGGATCGAGAAATCGCACGCGCAGGCGCGCGTCGGGGTGGAATGAGATGTAAAGCGCGGACGAGCGAGAACGGGTTGAACTCACATGAAAACCTTCGTCATCGGCGACGTACACGGGCGGCGCGTGCAACTGAATCGTCTCCTTGAGATGCTCCCGCGCGATCCTGCGCGCGACATGCTCGTGCTCCTCGGCGACATCATTGATCGCGGCGAAGACGTGCCGGGCACGGTCGCCGACGTGGTCAAACTTCACGACGAACAACCCGAACGCGTCTTGTGCCTGCGCGGCAACCACGAACAGATGTTGCTCGACTTCGTTGACGCCACCGCGTATAACTATCGCACGACGCTCTGGCTAAACGCGGCGGTCGGGAGCGAGCAGACGTTTCAGCAGTACACGGGCAAGCCTCTGCGCGTGCGCAGCGAACAGGACTTCGCGGCGCGGCGCAAAGATTTCACGGAGGCCGTGCCGCCCGCGCACGTGGAGTTTTTACGCACGCTCCCGCTCTTTTACGAAGACGATTACGCGCTCTACGTCCACGCCGGACTGAGCAAAGGGCAGCACCCGCGCGACACACCCTCGCAGCATCTACTCTGGTCGCGCGACGGCGACTTCTTCCGCAACTACACGGGCAAGCCCTGCGTCTTCGGCCACACGCCCGCGCCGCTCCTCCCGCTTCGCGGTCGTCTCGGTCGCCACGGCATCTACATCTCGCACAGCGCCATCGGCATCGACAGCGGCTACATCAACTCGTCGCCCCTCAGTTGCCTCCAACTCCCCGACTGCATGCTCTACCAGGCCTTCGCCGACGGCCACACCGCCACACATCACCTCACAGCCTTCATGCCCGAACCCTTGCGCGCGATGCAGAAAAAGAGCATAACGAATCAACAATCCGCCGGAGTCTGAAAACTTTAGGGTAAAGGGGAAGGGGTAAAGGTAAAAAACAAGATGGCGCGTTAGTCGTGCGCCGCTTGCTTTCTTCCTTTACCCCTTACCCTTTACCCTTTCCCCTCTGCTCTTAGTTTGATCTCACGGCCTGCCGAAGCGCGCGCGATATTCGATGGAGGTGACGAAGCCCCTGACCATCGTGCGGTAGTCGGTCGGGTTGGCGTTGAGGTAGTTGAGCCAGTTGTTGAACCCGCCCGCGTCCGGATCGCGTTTCAGGTAGCCGAAGTATTGCATGGTGACGAACGCGCCGTTGTACTCGGCGTGTTCCACGTTCGGGTGTTCGACGATGGCGCGCAAGACGGCGGCGCGCGTGAGCCGACCGGCCTTCAGGTCTGCCAGCAACGTCTGGCGCGTCACCGCGCCCGTCAAAGTGACGCCGATGTTTTGCAGGAGACGGTCGAGGTACGGTTCGGTTTCGAACGTGTCGGCGATGGTGCGGAAGTCCTCGCGCCGCATCCACGCGAGGTTGAACTCGTGCTTGCGCGCGTCCAACTCGGCGGAGGTCTGCGCGGAGAGCTTTGCGAGGTCGCGCACGAATTCGGCGTAAGTCGGTCGCCGTCCAAGCCCGACGCGGTAGAAGCGATAGATGTAATAACCCTTCTCGTAAAACTCGCGCGAGCGGAAGAAGGAAGAAGAGATCGTGACGCGGTCGCAGAGCACGTTATTGAAGATGTTCGGACAGAGCGTCCATACGCTCACCCAATCCTCCAGGCCGCGCACGTCCGGCTCGCGCCCGAGAAAGTCCAGATAGTGCATGCGCACGAAGAAGCGCGCGTCGTCAATCGGATTCGGCGCGGAAGCCGAAGAGTCGTTGTCCGTGATGACGACTGCCGCCGTGTGTTGTTCGCCGCGTTCCGCGCCCGTCACGTTCGTCAGGACCAGATTGAAGGTTTCGTCGCCTTCGACGAGCGCGTCGTCAATCGTCGTGATGTTGACGGTCTTGCTGGCTTCGCCCGACGCGAACCGGAGCGTGCCGGTCGTCCTCACGTAATCGGAACGGTCGGAAGCGAGGCCGGAGCAGGGTTGCGGCGCGCCGGAAGCGTCGCGGCAACCGTCGGTCGTCGCGTATTCGACGGTGGCGGGGTGGGTCAGGTCGCCGAGTCGCGTGACGACCAGAAAATCGCCGTTTCGCCCGTCTTCGCGTATGCGAAACGCGGGGTTGCGCCACTGGACGGTGGAGCGCGCGCCCTGATTCCAGTCGGGCGCGGTGTCGTGCGCGGCGTTCGTCGTGATGCGCTGCTGGTTGCTCCCGCCAAACGCGTTCATCCGGTACAACTCGAAGTTCCCGTCGCGGTCGCTTGAGTAGATGAGCGTTTGCCCGTCGGGCGACCACGTCGGCGACTTGTCGGTCGCCGCGTTGTTCGTGAGCCGCGTCTGGTTCGTGCCGTCCGCGTCCATCAGATAAATTTCGGCGTTGCCGTCGCGCGTCGAGGTGAAAGCGATCCTCCTGCCGTCGGGCGACCACGCGGGGTTGGTATCGCGGTTGTCGCCTGTGGAGAGGAATCGTTCGCCCGAGCCGTCGAGATTGACGACGGCGATGGCCGGATCGGAGATGCCAGCGCCGCGATTGACGACGTAGGCGAGTCGCGTCCCGTCGGGCGACCAGTCAACCTCCAGATACGTGCCATCGAGCGGAACGAGCAACGTGCGCCCCGTACCGTCAACGTTGACGACGGCGAGCGTGTAAGCGAGATCGGAGCCGCCGATGAAGGCGATGCGCCGACCGTCGGGTGACCAGGAGGGCTTCTCGGAAACGTCGCTGACGTTTGTCAGCGGACGCGCGTTCGTCCCGTCCGCGTTCATCACAAACAGTTGACGCTCAGGCCAACGCACATAAGCGATCAACTTGCCGTCGGGCGACCACGCGGGCGACTTCTCCTTCTGCGCGCTTTTGGTCAGGTTCACCTCGTTCGTGCCGTCGGGGTTCGACGTGTAGATGTCCGTGTCCTCGCGGTTGGCGGGATTGACGCGCAGGAAGGCGAGGCGCGAAGCGGCGGAAGCGGGCGCAGGGAGGGAGGGCGTGAGCGATTGCCAGTCGGCGTCGAAATTGTTGCCCGCGCCTCCCGTGATGCGAAAGACCAGAGACCCGTTCGAATACATCACGTAAACATCCCGCTTGCCGTCGCGGTCGCTCGTGAAGGCTATTCCGTCGCCGCCCGCGAGCCAGGTCGGCAGGGTGTCCGCCGCGGGATGATTCGTCAGGCGCGTGACCGCGCCGCCCGTCGCGGCGACGCTGTAAATCTCCGGGTTGCCGTCGCGCGTGGAGACGAAGGCGAGGCGCATCCCGTCGGGCGACCAGGAGGGGCCGCTCGCGTCGAGCGGGTAGACGGTCGAGTCGAAGGTTAGCGCGTCGGTCGCCACGCGCGTTAGGCCGCTGCCGTCCGCGTTCATCACGAAGAGGTAGAAGCGCAGGTCGCCGTCCGGGTTGAAAGACGCTTCGCGCCCGACGAAGGCGATGCGCGTGCCGTCGGGCGACCACGCGGGGTCAGCCGCTTCTCGGATGCCCAAAGAGAAGAAGGTCGGGTTGCCGCTCCCGTCGGCGTTCACCACCGCGAGGCTGGACGATCCCCCCTGCGTTCTAATGGTTCTGACGAAAAGCAGCTTCGTGCCGTCGGGCGACCACGCGGGGTCGTGGAAGGTGGCACTGCTCGAATCAGGTCCGAAGTTCGTGACGCTTCGCACGTTCGATCCGTCCGAGTTCATCACGTAGATGTTCGCGCTATCTCTGGCGAAGGCGATCCGTGTTCCGTCGGGCGACAGCACGGGGCAGTCGTCCCGCGCCGGGTTGTTGGTCAGGTTGATCTGCGGGCTGTTGTCGCCGCTCTTCGAGTAGATTTCCAAGTTGCCGTCGCGGTCGCTCGTAAAGACGAGCCGCGTCGAGCCGATGATGGGCGTCGTGGCGGGCACAGCGACGCCGGACTTCGGCGGCGCGTTGACGACTGCGCTCGTCGCGTTGCCGCCAATTTCAAGCGCCGCTTCGGTCGAGCGGGCGCGGACGAAACACACGGTCAGAGCGAGCGAAGCGACGAGCGACACGCTCAAGCTCAATCTTTTGGTGTAACTCATAAAAGATTCTCCGGAATTGAGCGGCCACTTCGAAGACGGGTTCGACGCGGACGCGTAAGTGGACAAATGCTACCGGCGCAGTTTCGTGGAGAGGATCATCTTGAGGGGTGTAAGACGATCCGGGTCATCAAAGCTGGCGTAATTATGTGTAAGCGAGCGCGCCGCTGTCAAGAATTTCAAGCGCGGCGTTCGAGCGTGAGGAGCGCGATTGAGCGGAGCAGCGGGGCGGGTCTTTCGATCTGCGAGAGCGCGTCGAGCGCCTGCGCGTAGACGTGGCGCGCGCGTTCGCGGGTCGCCTCAAGGCCGTGCAGCGCGGGGTATGTGGCCTTTTGCGCGCGGGCGTCTTTGCCGGGCGTCTTGCCGAGGGTCGCGGCGTCCGAGGTCACGTCCAGCAGGTCGTCCGTGATCTGGAACAGGAGTCCGAGCGCGGCGGCATAATCGGTGACGGCGGCGAGTTCTTGTCCGCTCGCCTCTGCGACGAGCGCACCCGCGCGCACCGAAGCGACGATGAGCGCGCCCGTTTTGTGACGGTGTATGAGATCGAGTTCGGAGGCCGACACGTCCGCGCGCGACTCCGCCGAAAGATCGAGAGCCTGCCCCGCGACCATCCCGGCGGGCGTCCCCGCAGCGCGCGCCAGTTCCCCGACGAGCCGCACGCGCACGCGTGCGTCGAGCGTTTCGTCTTCGGCGATACTTTGAAACGCGAGCGCCTGCAACGCGTCGCCCGCGAGGATGGCCGTCGCCTCGCCGAAACGTATGTGACAGGTGGGTCGCCCGCGCCTGAGTTCGTCGTCGTCCATTGAGGGCAGATCGTCGTGGACGAGCGAGTAGGTGTGTATGAGTTCGAAGGCGCACGCCGTCTCGACGAGATTCGCGCGGCGCGCGCCGAACGCCTCGCCCGCTGCGAGCACGAGCGCGGGGCGCAAACGCTTGCCGCCCGCGAACAGACTCCAACGCATCGCCGCATGAACAGCCGACGGCTCGACGGCGTCCGTAGGCACGAGGCTGTGCAGGCGCGCGTCAACGAGCGTGCGCGCTTCCGAGAGATAAGCGTGCGCAGCTTCGACGCCCGACGCGTCGTGCGCGCCCTCGT
Organism: Pyrinomonadaceae bacterium; assembly: GCA_035296385.1. GTDB lineage: Bacteria > Acidobacteriota > Blastocatellia > Pyrinomonadales > Pyrinomonadaceae > JAIVJZ01. The sequence goes on from DATHBB010000204.1 coordinate 18,245, forward strand.
CCAACGCCGCGTCAGAAGACGGTCTCATCATCGTCCGTCCCGCCGCTACTGCTGCTGCTACTCATGCCCTCGCCGCCCGCTAGGCGTCCAAACTCTTCGCCTTGAAACGCGCCGAGCACATCGCCCGCGCCGCCGCCGTCGCGCTGCAAGAGCACCTCTATGCGCCGCTCCGCTTCCTGCAAACGCTCCTGACATTCGCGCGAAAGTTTAACGCCGCGCTCGAACAGTTCCAGACTCTTTTCCAGCGGCAACTCGCCGCGCTCCAACTCGCGCACGATCTTCTCCAACGCCGCGAGCGACGCCTCAAAATTCTGGCTCTGCGCTTCTGTTTTTTTCATCCTCATTTACAATGGCCTACTCGATCCCTTTAGCTTTAGTAAAGCCGCAAGTCATTCACCGCAGAGACGCGAGAGCAAAGCCGCAGAGATTACGCAGAGAAGAACTAAATGTTTTCTCTGCGCCCCCTCTGCGTTCCTCTCTGCGTCTCTGCGGTGAAGATTTTAATGCTTCTCATCTCCCCATCATCGGAAACGTCTTTGCCACCTGCTCGGCCACACGCGACGCCAGCCCTTCGCTTTTGACCGCGATAATTTTCCAGTCCGGCTGTCCCGCAGTAGTGTCTCCCGCCTTCAACCCGAACTCGACGGGGCGTTCGTTGACTCCATACACGACCGTCGCCGTACGGTTGTCGCCCTCGCCCGTAGTCTTCGTCTCGCCCGCGCGCGAGAGCGCGACGGCGCGCACGAAGAAAGGGTAGTCACGCGCGGCGCTTCGCTCCGCCAGCCCCTTCGTCTCGGCCATCAACACGTCGCGCACCTGCTCGCGCACGCCCGGCAGCCACACCTGCGCGTTCTGCGCGATCTGGCGGCGCACCTGCGGCGGGATGTTCAGAGAGTTGTCGCCGCCGCGCACGCGCTCTATAACCTGCGGCACGACGCTGCGGCTCACCTGCTCCACGTCAACCAACGCGTCGAACGCCTCGCGGTCGTCGCGCTCCGCCGCATCAACCGCGAGCGCAAGCGCATACGACGGGCTGCTCTTGAAACTCTGCCACCACCAGTAGCCGACGCCGAAGAGCAGGAGCAGGATGACGGCAAACGGAATCGCCGCCACGAGCAACGCGCGCCGCCTGCGACCGCCCTCGCGTCGCGCGCGAAACTTACCGCGCAGCCGTCCCACCGCCGCGCCTCTATCCTCCGGCGGCGGCGCTTCGACGTTGACGACGATGCGGCTGCGCTTCCCCTTCTTCGCCCTCTCTCCCGGCACGGTGGACATCAGTTTCCGTCCTCCACTTCTTCTACCCGGCACCGAAGCTGCCCTTCGCCGAGCCGCACGCGCACGCGCTCGCCCACGCGCACGCTCCGCGACGAACGCAACACGCGCCCGCGCGCGTCCTCCGTGATCGCGTAACCGCGACCGAGCACGCCGAGAGGCGACAACGCATCGAGCGACGCGACGGCCACTTCGAGCCGCGCCCGACGCTCATCCAGCACCGCCCCGAAATTCGCGTCGAGCGCCGCGCGCACGAGCGCCAGCCGCACACGCCCCTCGCCCGCGCGCGCCGCCGCATCAGACGGCGACAAACGCTTCAACACAACTTCCAAACGTCGCCGCGCGCGTTCGCGCGTCCGCGTCATCACATTTTCCAGACGCCGCGCCAGTTCCACGCTCGCACGCGACGCCTCGCGCAGGCGCTCGCGCACTTCGTCGAAACCTTCGGAACTCGCCGCCTCGTGTACGCGCTCGCGCTCGATGAGCAGGCGATACTCGACCGCGCGCACGAGGTCGCGCGAGAGCGTCGCCACGATGGCGGCCATCTCATCCTCGCGCGCCGCCACCAACTCGGCGGCAGCCGAAGGCGTCGGCGCGCGCACGTCCGCCGCGAAATCCGCGATGGTGAAATCCGTCTCGTGCCCGACCGCGGAGATCACGGGAATGCGCGACGCGCGAATCGCACGCGCCACCTCCTCCTCGTTGAACGCCCATAGGTCCTCGCTCGAACCGCCCCCGCGCCCGACGATGATCGCGTCGATCAGATCGCGCGTGCGTCCCTCGCGCTCGGCCTTGCGGTGATGTTCGTTGAGCGCACGGATAGCGCGTGCGATCTCCGCGCCCGCGCCCACGCCCTGCACGCGCGTCGGCGCGACGATGACGTTGACGGTGCGCGTGCGGCGCGAGATGACGTTGATGATGTCGCGTATGGCCGCGCCCGTCGGCGACGTGACGACGCCGACCCGGCGCGGCAGAAGCGGCAGCGGTCGCTTCAATTCCTCCGCGAACAAACCTTCAGCCGCGAGCCGGTCGCGCATCTGCTCGAAGGCCACGCGCAGCGCGCCCGCGCCGACGGGGTCGAGTCCTTCGACCAGCAACTCGTACTCGCCGCGCGGCTCGTACACGGTCAAACGCCCGCGCGCACGCACCTGCAAACCGTCCGACGGGCGGAAGCGTATGCGCCCGTTGACGCCGCGAAAACATTTCGCGTGAAGTTGCGCGCCCTCGTCCTTGATCGTGAAGTACCAGTGGCCGGAAGCCGCCGCCTTGAAGTTGGAAATTTCCCCTTCGACCCACACGGAGGCGAAACGATTCTCCAGCGCGCCGCGCACCTGCGAAGTCAATTCCGACACGGAGAGCGGGCGTCGCTCCGTCTCGTCGAACAGCGATAGCAGGAGAGAGCTTTTCATCTAACGCGGATGGTAACACCCGCCGCCGCACCTTTCCAAAATGTACGAATTAGTTTGACTGCGGAGCGCCGCCGGCGACCGCCGGACTGAGGCGCACGACCGCGCCTTCGCGCGCGACGCGCACGCGCACGCGGCCTCGCGTCGCGGCGTTCGTCGTCATGTAGCTGACGGTGTAGGAGGTGCGTAGTTGCGCGACGACATCATCGTAGGCCGTTTGCAGTTCTTCGAAACGCCTGACGGGATAATAGACGCCGCCGGAGACGCCGGCGAGTTTGCGCCCTTCTTCGTCCGCGCGCGAGGTGAGCGTCAGGAAGCGCGAGCGCGTCGGGTCGAGCGTGGTCGCGGCGGCGGGCGCGCTCGACGCGGGGATGAGGCCGGACGGGATGTAGAGCGGGTAAATGACCGCGCCCGTCTCGATGATGGTCTCAAGGATGTAGGGGAACGGGATGAAGGAGCGGTTGTCGTCGCCGTCGGAGATGACGACGATGGCGGTGCGTTCGTCGCGCAGCGGCTTCAAGGTGTGTACGAGCGTGTAGGCGAGCGCGTCGTAGAGCGCCGTGCCGCCGCCCGCTTCGATGTCTTTGATGCGCGCGGCCAGGAGGCTGCGGTCGGTCGTGAAATCGGAGATGAGTTGGATGTCGTCGCGGAAACTGATGATGGCGATGCGATCCTGCGGGCTGACCGTGTTGACGAAGGCGAGCGCGGATTTCCTGACGTAGTCCAGACGCTCCTCGACGCTGCCGGAAACGTCGAGGAGCAGCACGAGATTGAACGGCGTGCGCGAAGGCGAGACTTCCACCACCTCGCGCACCGCCTCGCCCTCCGAGACGCTGAAGTCTTTGCGCTCAAGCCCGCTGATGGCGCGCCCCAGCCTGTCCGTCACGTTCGCGTTGACGCGCATCAACTGCGGCGCGACTTCGCTTGCGGCGGCGCGCTCGCCCTTCGCCGCGACGGTCAACACGGGCGCACCGCCGCGCGGCGGCGGCAAAGTCTTCGCGTATTCGCCGACGAAGCGCGGCGTCACCTTGCGTATGGCCTCGATCAAATCCTGATTGCCGCTGCGTATGATGGCGCGCGCCGCCTCCGTCAACTGCCGCTCGCGCAAGTCCGCCGGAACGCTCGCCGGATCAACTCCGAAGAGGATGACACCGCGCTCCGTCTCGAAGTCCAGCTTGACGCGCAGGTCGCGCTTCGCCTTCTTGTCGCCGATGCGACCCGACACCTCGAAACGCCCCCCGCGCCCCTCTTCAACCTTCCCCAACTCCACCTCGCTGTAAAAACGCGGTCGGCTCGCCGTCCAGCGAAAACTGTAGCGCAAAGAATCGAGCGGCACGTCCGCGCGAATCGTCCCCGTGTCCGTCAAAGCCTCCGCCTCGCTGAGTGGCCCCGACACATCAACCGCCCCGCCGCGCGTCTCCACGCGCACGCGCACGCGCTGCGGCACGCGCACAAACAGGTCAATTCGATCACGCTCCGCGCGCCCCTCCCGCACCTCGATCTCGACGCGCCCGCCCGCCGCCTTCGACACAACATCCGGCTCGCCGACCGCAGCCCCCGGCGACTCCGCCCTGAGCGACACGCTCTTGCGCCCCTCTTCCTCCGCCGACGCCACGACCGTCACGCGCCCGCTCAAATTCTTAACCGACACCAACGTCGCCGTGCCCGCCGCCGCCGTCAACTCGCGCTCCAACCCCTGTGCCCTGACGCACACCGCCGCCGCCCCGCCCAAACACATCACCGACAGGCACAACGCACGAAGCAAGATCAGTTTAATCATTCGGAAACACGCCTCGACAGATTCTGTAGGAAATTCTTAAGCGGAGAGACGGCACGCGCAATCTTGCCGAATCTCGCGCGCGCCGGTCAAGCCCGACACGCCGCCTGCGGATTGTATTTTAAGAGTGCTTGTTGTGTAATCCCGACGAACTTCAACAGGCGAACCCGCAAACCGAATGACGGACAGAAAGAGAAAGACGGCCACGAAGACGCTGGACGCACATGATCTTAGCGTTGGCGCGCGCGTGAAGCACCATGCGACGCGCGCGCGCCGAAACTCTTTCTACGCGGACAAGCGACGGGATGTGTGTCTGTTGCAGGGCGATGCGTTGGAGTTGTTGCGCGCTGCGGAGAGCGAGTCGTTCGATCTGATCTTCGCAGACCCGCCATACTTTTTGTCGAACAACGGTGTGACGTGCCAGTCGGGGCGGAGAGCGAGCGTCAACAAGGGCGCGTGGGATAAAGCGCCGACGGTCGAAGAGATTCAGGACTTCAACACGGCGTGGCTCGGCGAATGCAAACGTCTGTTGAAGCCCGACGGCACGATCTGGGTGACGGGCACGTCGCACAACATCTACAGCGTCGGCTTCGCTCTGCAAACGCTCGGCTACAAAATTTTGAACGACATCGCGTGGTATAAAGTGAACCCGCCGCCGAACCTCGCCTGCCGTTATTTCACGCACGCCACCGAAACGATCCTCTGGGCGAAGCGCGACGCGAAGGCGAAACACACGTTCAACTATCAGGAGATGAAACGCGCGAACGGCGGCAAGCAGATGCAATCGCTGTGGCAGATCATCTCGCCGCCCGCGCGCGAGAAGCGTCACGGCAAACACCCGACGCAGAAGCCGGAAGCGTTGCTCGAACGCATTATCCGCGCCTCGTCGAACGAAGGCGACCGCGTGCTCGATCCCTTTTGCGGCAGCGGCACAACCGGAGTCGTCGCCGCGCGCTTGAAACGTCGCTTCACAGGCTTCGACGTGAACGCAGACTACTTGCGCATCGCTTCTCAACGCATCAAGGATGAACTCACCCTTCTGGAAAGCACTGCGCGCGGCGTTTAATTTTCAAGAGACTACGCGGACGCCGACGACGCCGCAGCAGCAGCAACTCTCGAAGCGACCCGTGTTGAATCGAGACGAGGCCGTGCGGCGCATCAACCTGCTCGCGGGGCGGGACCTGCGCGCGTTGGCCGACGAGTTCGGCGTGACGGTCTGGAAAGCGGGGCGCAAGAACAAGGGTTGGGCGGGGCATGTGCTCGAACGCTACCTCGGCCTCGCGCAGAACTCGCGGCAAGCGCCCGACTTCGGCGAGTGGGATTTGAAGCTCGTCTCGCTGCGCCGCGACGCCGCAGGCCGCCTGCGCGTCAAAGAGACGATGGCGATCACGATGCTTGAGCCGTCGGAAGTCGTCTCGAATCGTTTCGAGGACAGCCATCTCTACGACAAGTTGCGGCGGCTCGTCGTCGTCAGCCGCATCCACGAGACGGCGGAGGACGCGCGCTCCCTCCTGCACGCCGCAGCGAAGTTTGACTTGGACGACCCTGAAATTTTTCGCGCCGTTAAGGAAGACTACGAATTGATCCGCGCGACGATTCGCGACAAAGGTTTTGCCGCGCTCACGGGCGACCTCGGGCGGTTGATTCAGGCACGCACGAAGGGGCGCGGGCACGGCAGCCTCTCGCGCGCCTTCTACGCGCGCACCGCGTTCGTCGCGCGCATGCTTAACCTGCACAAGCTGGCCTCGATGCCGCGCGTCTTCCCTTCACGTGACAAAGATGCGTCGGAGTTGGCAGATTGAGCGCGGCGAACTAAAATCATTTCTCCCCCGCGCCGCGCTCGCACGCATCGAAACGAAGGAAAGGCTTTCGCGTGAAGCCGCATCCTGACTTTTCCCGTTCGACGTTTGCGCTGCAGCATCTTCCGACTCTCCCACAGTTAGAGCACAGCCTATGCCGCTCGCCAGGAAAAAACTTTTTCTACTATTCGCCGTCTGCCTCGCGACGCTCGCGTCCGTCGCGGCCATCGTCCCGTTCAAACCTCGATCCGGCGCGAGTCTCGATTCGCACGCGATCAGTCCGCGACCGCAACAACAGCCTTCGCCGTCGTTGTCGGCGGCGACGACGGATGTTGAGGTGCGACCGGCGGCGGAAGTTGTTTCAACGGCGGAGACTTCCGAGGCCGCGCCCCCGTTCGCCGAATCCGCCGCGCAGCAAAACCGCACGCTCCGCGACGGCTTGCGCTGGACGTTCGGCGGCAAGCAGCAGCGCGGCTGGGCGATCTACGTGCCGCTCATCCAACGCCTGATCGGCACGGAAGACGACGCGGCGAGCGAGAATTTCGCGGCTCGCCTCGCGCGCTGGCAAAAGAGCGCCGGGCTGAACGCGAGCGGCGTGCTCGACGAAGCAACTTTTATGAAGATGATTTCGACGTGGCAGTCGCGCCGACGCCGTGGCAGCACCTACCCTTCCCCCGATCAACTCGTCACCGTCCCGCCCGCAGAATTCTGGGACCCTTCGCGCGCCGACGACCTGCGCAAAGTCGAACGCCAAACCTACGCCGCCTACAAACGCATGCTCGCCGCCGCCGTCAGCGACTCATCTTTGCAACTCGCTTCAAGGAACGGCGAACTCGCCTCCTCGGAAAAATATTTGAAGATCATCTCGGCCTTTCGTTCGCGCGAGTATCAGGATCGACTGCGCAAGTTAGAGCCGAACGCCGGGCGCGGTGCGCTCGCCGTCAACAGCCCGCACTTCACGGGTCGGGCGCTCGACCTCTACGTCGGCGGCGAACCGACCATCACCAAAGACAGCAACCGCCTGCTCCAGACACAAACGCGCACATACCGCTGGCTCGTCCGCAACGCCGAACGCTTCGGCTTCTGCCCCTACTTCTACGAACCCTGGCACTGGGAATACTGCGCGCCCTGATGGGCAACGGATTTTTTAACCTCGATGCGCGCAAACAAAAAACGCTAAGGGCGCGAAGTTGATCTTCGCGCCCTTAGCGTCTTACTTTCTCGCCCTCTGCGTTAAAAAACTTCTTCGCCTTCGGGCATACGCGTCGCAATTCAAGCCACGCGCTTCTTCGTCACAACTTTCTTCTTGGTCGTCGCCGTAGAGCCGACGAGCGGCACGACGCGCCCGTCGGTGAGTGCGCGCCCCGCCGCGATGCTGTCCAGACTCACGACGAACTTTTGTTTGGCGTTCACGCGCGCGAGCATGCGCTTGAGAGTGGCGTCGCTCAGGTCGGACGCGTCCACGCCGCTCGATTCAAATTCGGCGCGCAAGGCTTCGACCGTGTTCGTGCCGCGCCCGTACACGTCGGGGTAGAGGTGGAGCGCGCCGCCTTCGATGACGTGCGTGTCGTAGTTGACATCAACCATCAGCGGCTTGTCGAGTTTGGCGACGACGGTGTTCTTCGTCCGTTTGGCGTTCGCGATCTTTTTCGCGGAGACGGGCACGCTGCGCGCCGCGATGATCTTCTCGGCCAGATCGTAGAGGTCTGTGCGGAGCATACGGATGCAGCCGTGCGAGACGAGATTGCCGAGGTCTGTGGGGCTGGCGGCCTGATGAATCAGGTAGCCGTAGCCGAGCGGGATTTTCACTTTGCCGAGCGGGTTGCGCGGATCGCTCGCGCGAATAACCTCGCCCGCGCGCACGCCCTTGCGCCCCGTGACCCACTCGCTGTCGGGCGGAATCCAGTCGGGATTCCAGATGATCTCCGAAGCCTGTTTTTCGCCAATCGAGATCGGAAAATCTTTCTTCCCGACGCCGACCGCGTAACTCTTCACCTCTTTGCCGTTCTGCCAGAGCGTCAGGCGGAAGGCGGGCACGTCAACCGTGATCTCGATGTCCGGCTCGCCCGCGATTAACTCCGCGCGCTCGATCCTGCCGCCCGTAAACTTGTCCGAGCGCACCGACTCGTTCGAGCGATACGGCGACGCCAACGCCTGCGCCCGCACGGACGCCGACAACGCGCCGAACGACATCAACAGCAGCGATGCTGTGACGACGAATTTCCCTACTAAAAATTTCATATCTAACTCTCCCTTGCCTTGTTCTCCAACTTCCCGAAATATCGCCGCGAGCGTTCAACTTTAGATGCTCAGGGAAAATATCTATATATTTCTTTTCTGTTAAGACATCGCACAAAGACCACAATATCATTCTCCACGAGCAACCCGATCCGGTAATCCCCAACTCTGATGCGATAATAATTGCCGCCGCTGCCCACGAGACGCTTCAGGCGGCTCGCCTCTTGAAGCGTGGCCGCCTGTTCTACATCCTCAATCGCCGCTTTAACTTGCCTGAAGAGAGTTTTACTCTTCAGTTTCTTCAGGTCGCGTGCGAAGCTCTCTTTGAACTCAGTTTTCGCGCCTTGCTATCTAAAATATCGAAGACTTCCTTGCGCGCGACCGATCCGCCCGACGCACCTTCTTTGATGGCACGCGCGAGCGCGACATCTTCGAGCGCGTCGGCGACGAGTTCCCGCAACAAGTCTTTTCGCTCATCGAATAGTTCGACCAGCGCGTCTTTAAACAGTTCCTTCATCCTCTCTTCGTCAATATTCGCTTGAGTCATATCAACCTCCGATAATTTTCACTGCCCCGCGCGGTAATATTTGATGCCGAAATAGATGGCCTGCGACAAGCCGAGGAAGAGGCCGATGACCGCGCCGAAGAGTTCGATCTTGCGCAGGTGTTGCTGCGCGACGGAGAGCACGAGCGTCTCCAATTTCTCGACCGGATAGTTAGAGACTTTGGTGCGGACGATGCCGCCAACGTCGAATTCTTTGATGGCGACGGGCAGGCGTTCGCGCGCCGTCGCCGTGATGCGCTCGGTGAGCGCACTGGTCGCGCGCTCGACGCTCGCGCCGGGCAGGTGGTCGCCGATGCGCCCGATGGGGGTGATGAGGAGGCGTTCGATTTGCGTGCTCAGGATCGAGTTGATGGTGCGCGCCGTGTCTTCGCGCGCGAGCACGCCGAGCAGCGCACGGGAGAGAAAGTTTTTGAGGCGCGCGGCGGAGTCGGGGCTGGCGTGTTCGAGGAGCGCGCGGATGGTGTGCGGGCGTATGCGCGCGAGCGCGTCGGACGTGTAGGCCGAGACGGTCTTCGAAAGTTCCTCGCCGCGCGCGAATGTCAAGATGCGCGTCGCGATCTGCTCTTTGATGAGTTCCAACTTTTCGGGCGCAATAGTGCCGACGAGTTCGCCCGTGGGACGCGCGAGCAGGTTGTCGATCATCGAATCGAGAAACGCCTCGGCCTCTTCGGCGAACGCTTCGCCGCGCAGAAATTCCTGCACACGGCGCGGCAGAGTCTTGTTGACCATCTCGTCAACTTCGCCGTGGATGCGTTCGCGCGAGACGAAGATTTTTTTGAAGAAGTTGAGCTGCGCGTAGTATTCGTCAACTTCGCGTTTGATGAGCGCGCCGATCTGCGTGCGCGTCTTTTTGTTGGAAGCGATCTCGGCGAGGTGTTCGGCGATGGGGGCGAGTTGCGCGTCTATGCGCTCTTTGATGATGGCGACCGCGTCGGGCGTGAACACTTCGGCGAGCGTGGCGCGGCTCGTGGCGATCTCTTCGATGCGCGCGCTGACGAAATCGCGCACCTTCCCCTCGAAGCCGCGCTCGTTGACGATGTTGTGGAAACGCTCCTCGACGAAGCGTATGATCTGCTCGTAAGTCTCGTCGTCAACGGCATCGCTCAGGCGGCGCGCGAGCAGTTCGTCAACGCGCCGGTCAATAAATGAGTTGACGGCGGCGGCGGTCTCTTCGCTGCGCATGATTCCGGCGATGTAGTCGGCGACGCGCAGTTGCAGGGCGCTGATGGCATCGAGGACGGGCGCGCGCACGCCCGCGGGCAGGGCTTCGATGAAAGTGCCACGCGGCGTGTCGAGCAGGTCGCGCGTGTGGGTCGAGACGAGGTCTGAGACTTTGCGCCGGAAGAAGTCTGTCTCGAACAGCGCGTCTGTGATGGTGTCGTGCGAGACGAGTTCGTTGCCGACGGCGTTACCGATGGTCTCGGCGAGGCGTTCGCGGTGGCGCGGGATCATGCCCTGCGGCCAGATGGTGAAGCCGAAAAGCTTGACCGCGCGGTGCGGGCGAAACAGCATGCGCACGGCGAGCCACGCCGCGCCGTAGCCGTGCACGGTGGCGAACACGATGAGAAACAAGAGTTCTAAAATCTGCTGGCGGTTGATGGCAGAAAGTCCCCCTCGGCTAGCGCGCTGCGAAAGTCGGAACGTGTCTTAAGGATGCTAAACGGGCGGGCGAACGGCGTCAATTGGAGATTGTCCGTTGTCAGT
>DATHBB010000205.1:0-2999 GCA_035296385.1 Pyrinomonadaceae bacterium
ACTCGCGGAAGAAACGCGCGTGCGCCGTGTTGTTCTCCGGCGACGGCGTGTGGACGGCGCTCGTCCAAGTCAACTGCTGGCCGTCGAGACGGTAATCTTTGATGGGCGGGAGCGCGTAAAACTCTTCACTATGAGCGAGCGCGTTTTCAGCGTAGGCGGCGAGGAGCGCGCGCGGGTCGTCGCCGTTCGCGTGTTCGACGAGAAAAGAGGTGCCCCACTCGAAAGGGCGCACGACGCGGTTGGTGTCGCGCGTGGCGGCGTGGCGTTCCTTGATCAGTATCCGACGTTTGAGCAACTTACTCTTCAAGACCTCCGCTAAAAATTTAAGAGTAACAGAGCGAAAGGTCAAAAGGCGAAAGGCGAAGAGCAGGGGATAAAGGGTAAAGGGGAAGGGGTAAAGGTTAAAAGCAAGTGGCGCATGATAAACGCGCCTCCTTGTTTTCCCTTTACCCCTTCCCCTTTTACCTTTACCCGTCGGGTTGGTTAGGGTTTAGACGACGCCGCAGAGCGACCAGGCCTGCGCGACGGCGTTGTAGTTCGTGCTGCCCGAGCCGTAGATGGCGGCAGCCGCGTTGAGCGTGGCGGTGCGAGCGCCCTTAAAGTTGGTGCTCGAAGTCATGTAGGAGGTGAGGGCGCGATACCAGATGCGCGCCGCCGCGTCTGCGCCGATGCCGGTCATCGAGCCGCCGCGATGGTGCGTGCCGCCGACGGCCAGCAGGTAGAAAGCCTTGTTGCCGATGCCGGAGTTGATGTGGACGCCGCCGCTGTCGCCCGTGCCCGTGTAGCGTTCGCTGTAGTGGTCGGGGTCGTCGTCGGCGGTGTAGCCGCTGTTGCTCGCGCGGTGCGGGTTGTCCATGTAGCGCAGGGCGTCGCCCGCCACGCTCGGCGTGTAGCACTGCTCGCCGATCATCCAGGTGTTCGAGGTCTGACCCTTCGTGTAGCGTTCCACCATCGCGCCGAACACGTCGGACATAGACTCGTTGAGCGCGCCCGACTCGTTCACGTAGGCGAGACCGGCGGTGCGCTCGGTGATGCCGTGCGTCATCTCGTGGCCGCAGATGTCAAGCGTGACGAGCGGCCCGAAGGACGAGCCGTTGCCGTCGCCGTAGGTCATGGAGTTGCCGTTCCAGAAGGCGTTGTTGTAGTTCACGCCGTAGTGGACTTTGGAACTGATGAGGCCGGTGACGCCGTCGGCGGAGGTGTAGAGGACGGGGCCGCCGTTGCCGTCGATGCCGCGCCGGTTGTGCGTGTTGAGGAAATAGTCGTAGGTCTTGGCCGCGCCGTAGTGCGCGTCCACGCCCGCGCGCTGCGTCGTCGAGTTCCAGATGTTGTCGGCGTCGGTGAAGCGATAGACGGAGGAGGTCGTGTTGCGCATGTCGAAGGTGCCGATCTTGCGCGTGAGGTCTTCCATGTAATAGGTCGGCGAACGGTAGTAGGTGTTGATCGTCACAGTGCCGCTGTAGAGCGACGAGCCGGAGGCGGTCTGCAAGTTGTCGTAGCTCATCACGACGTTGCCCGTGTGCGCGTCAACGAAATAGACGGGCATGGAGGTCTGGTCTGTGCCGTCTTCGCGGCGCAGTTCGACGCGATAGGTCAGGTAATCGTTGCCGTCCTGGCGGAGGATTTCGAGGTCGGCGGAGGGCGGCGCGGTCAGGCAATCCTCGCAGCCGAGACTGCTGATGGCCGTGCGGACGGCCTCGTCGGTCGTGCGGTAGGGGGTGGTGTTAACTTCGACGGAGTCTAAGAGGTCGTCCGTGACGGCGAAGACCGAGTCGTCGGGGTTGAGGTGGACGATGGCTTCGCCGCCGAAGACAGGCACGTCGTTATGGGTCTGCTGGAAGCGCGTGTGCGTCTTCTCTTGATCGTCCGTGAAGGCGCGCGTGGCTTTCAGGGCGCGCTTGGCATCCTTGATGCCGCGCTTGTCGGCGCGTGCCGCGATGATGTTGTGTGCGATCTCTTTCGAGCGCGCGAGCTTATCGGCTGACTTGTCGCGCGAGGCGGAAACCTCATTGCGAGGGAGGGCGAGGGCTAGGACAAACGCGAGTGAGATCGCGATTACCAACATGGGCTTTTTCATCTGTTCTCCTTGAGTAGACTGATAATGTTAGGGGTTGGTGAAGATGAGGCTGCTGGCGCGCACGGCGCAGCCCCGCGAACGAAAAAATGGCGGGAAGGATGAAACAGTCTTGCGGACTAAAAAAGAATGAATTGAGCACAGAGAGTCGTGAGATGAGTGCGAATACTTCGCTGCCTGATTATCGGTCTGATGACGCCGGACAGAAGTTGTCGAAATACCTGAGCGGCATTAAAGGTAAAAACAAATTGTAATAATTGTACTGCGACTCGGGGGACGTAACTATTAACTATTAACAGCTTATTAAGAGGGAAGCAATACTTTTCAATAGGCCGATATTGCGTTGCAACGAAAAAATAACAATCCGCGCAAAAACTGACCGGCTTCGAGCAAACGGCCTTGAGTCTCCGTTAGCGCTCTCGACTCGCGCCGCGCAGGATGTGGAGTTTCGACGCGCGTGCCGTGCGCCGCGATTCAACGGCTGCGTGGATATGCGCCCGTGTCGTCGGGTCGCCAGTCAACGACGGGTTGGATGGCGGGGTTATCCCTACAGACCCAGACGTTGGCGCGCATGCCGCTCCGCAAGACCTGCCTTCTGCGTTCGATGCGCCGCCAATCGTTGCGCGTGAAAGGCTCGCCGTTGATCAGATAGAACTTCGACGGGTCGTCCGTCGCGGGGTGGCGTATGACGACTTCTTCGGTCGTGTCGTAGTTGGTGCGGATGCGCAGGAAGGTGCTCCCTTTGCGGCGGCGGTAGGCGATGACGCGCCCGTCATAAGAGGTCAACTCGCTCCGGTCGCATTTCAACTCTGACGGCGGCCTGATCCGGCCTTGCGGCTGCTGCCGTTGTGCGAAGAGCGTCCCGATCATTGCGGAGGCAGAGAGTACGGACACGAAAAGAAGCGTTGAAAACATGCGCATCGAA
>DATHBB010000206.1:0-56980 GCA_035296385.1 Pyrinomonadaceae bacterium
GTGCGCGGCTGTCAAACTCGCGCTTGGCTTCCCGGCGCTTATCGGAAGAGCGGAGGCCCCGCTCGATCATTGACCTTTCGCATCGAGTTTAATCGCCTTCAACCAACTCCGGCTGCGGTTGTGTCTGTGCGAAGTCCACGGCGAGGGGACGCGTCACGCGGGAGTGCGCCCTGCACGCCTCAGTGTTGAGCGCAGGTTCGAGCGCGGCGGGGTCGAGCGCGCCGACGGATTCGGCGGAGTTGACGATGTAGTTCTGCACCTGTTCGACGAGCGGGGTTGATTGCCAGCGTCCCTCGCGCGCGGGGTCATCGCTCAGGCGGTAGAGGCCGAGTTCGAGGCGGTAATGTTCGAGCGGCGACTGGCTGTGACGGTAACGCCAGTCGATCATGGTGAACATCGGAAACCAGGTGTAACCGAGGACGGGCACGCGCTGGCCGCGCAGGTATTTCACCGCCTCGACGGAGGATTTCAACCAGCGGGCGCGCAACTCTTCGGAGCCGAACGCGCTCGTCTCCGTAATGATGATGGGCGCTTTGTAGCGTTGGTAATAGTCGTTGATGACGGCGGCAAAACCCGCGCCGTCCTCTTCGTGCGCGCGGAAGGCGAGGCGGCCTTTCGGGTCAACGTAGAGGTGTTGAGTCGACCACTGCGGGTAAAAATTCATGCCCAGCACGTCGAGCGAGATTTTGTGGCGCGCGATTTCGTCGAGCATGTCAACGCTCGCGCCGCTGCGGATGAGCCACGGAAACAGGGGGTGGTCGTGCGTGATCTGGCCGACCAGCAAATCGTAGGCGAGATAGCCGCGCCGCTGCTCTTCGACGGCGAGCGATTCCAGGTCCTGGCGGATGGCGCGGCTCAAACCGGTCGCCTCGACGTGCACCATGATCGCGAGCGGGTCGATCTCCTTGATGGCTTCGACCGTGGCGATGATGCCGCGCACGAGTTGGAGCATGATGCGTATGTAGCCCGCGTCGCCGCGAAGATATGGCGGCCACAAGCCGCGCTTGCCGCAGTACAGAGCGTTCACGAGCGGTTCGTTCAAGGGCGTGTACCACTTAACGCAGTCCTTGTAACGGCGCGCGAAGGCGGCGGCGTAGCGCGAGACCGACCGGACGTAATCTTTGCTGATGAACTCTTTCTTCATCCACAAAGGGCAGCCGTAGTGCATCAGATCAACTATCGGCGTGATGCCGAGTTCTTCGATCATGTAGGGCAGCACTTCGTCCGTCCAGCGCCAATCGAAGACGCCCGGCTCCGGCTCGACCCTGTACCACGGCACGCCCCAACGCAAAGCGCGCACGCCGAGCTCGCTCCCCAGAGCGAGGTCTTCGCGCCAGTGCTCGTAGTGCCCCATCAACTGATATTCGTCGAGCGCGCGATGCCCCGCCTTCACCTGCGGCACGAACGTGTCCTCCACGCCGCTCGCCCAGATGAAATCCTCCGGCCTCGCTCCCAGTATCAATTCACTCATAAGAAGACAGTGGCGAGTGACAAGTGACGAGTGACGAGTTAGAACAAGTTTTTGGTTTTCAACTTGTCACTCGTCACTTGTCACTTGTCACTGTTTCAGAGCCGTGACGCGCACCATGTCGTAAGCGACTGCGACGCGATGTGCATAGAGGCCGATGCCCGTGGCCTCGCGTGTTGTGTTGATTTCGCAGAGCGTGGCGGCTTCGCATTGAATCGAGAGCCGCCCGCCCTGTTTGCGGAAGCGGAACTGTTGCATCGTGAACGGGTCGAACACGTCGGGGAGCGGCCAACTTTCAACTATCGAGTCGTTTTTCAAACTGCGGACGAAGAGCGCCCACCCGTCGCTACCTACGCCGCCGCCGTCATCAACACCGGCGCGCTCAATTGTGATCCGAGGGTTGTCGTGTCCATCTGCGTCGTCGCCGCCGTAGGCCGGGTAGAAACCGTAGCAGCCCTGCCCGCGCGAAAGCTCCTGCTCAAGCCGCACGTTGACTACCAATTCGTAAGCCCCTAGCGGCGGCCCGCGCCTGATGACGCGGTTGCGGCCTTCCGTGTCGTCGAAGCGCAGCAAGCCGTCTTCGAGATGCCAGCCTTCTTCGTCGCCGTCGCCTTCGTGTTGCCAGCCGCGCGCCGCGAGCGTTCGCTCCGGCTGCGTGAACAGTTCTTCCCAGCCGACCGTCAACTCGAAGCCTTTGAACGCCGCCGCGCCTTCCGTGACGAGCGCCGCCGCGTCCGGCGCGACGCTCAATGTACCTTGCCAGCGCACGACTCTTTCGTCAAGAAAAATAGTCGCCTGTGCCCCGTCCGACGCCACGCGCAGCAGGTGGAAGGCGCGCGGCTCAAAGTCTGCGGGCAGCGCAAAGCGCGCCTCCTCCGCCTGCGCGCCGCCCTCGGCCTGCGCGCCCGCGTTCGCCTGCCACACGACGCGCGCTTCCTTAGATTCCGGCTCAAGCAAGAATCGCAACACGCTTTCGTCTCCATTGAGAAGCGCGACGCCGAACGCACCCGCACCGTTTGCGTCTTCTGCGCGCAAACTCACTTCCAGAATGAAACTCGACGCGCGCACTTCGCAACGCGCCGACGACTCGCCCTCTGCCGCCGACTGGCGCGCCTCGCCCTCTTGCACGCTCCAACGCCCGCCCGCGCATGTCCAGCCCTCGCCCAAACTCCCCGCGTGTTCGCCGGAAAAGCCTTCGAAGGTCGGCGGCGTGGGCGCGGGTTGCGGCGTGGTCGTCGCGCCGAGCACGGTCATGCGCTCGCCCACCCAATCGAGGCGATCAATTGCGAGCACGCGCCCGTGCTCGCCGTCCCAGCGATGATAGACGCAAAACAACTGCACGTTATCCGGCCCGCGCACGACCGAATTGTGGCCGGGGCCGACGACGCGCTCCGGTATCGTGCGAAGTATGGGCAGCACGCGCTCGCCGTCCGCCGCCTGCTCCCATTCGTCCGCGCGCGCGATGCGTTCGCTCACGGCGTAGCTCACGCCGTAAGTCAAATTCTGCCAGTTGCCGCCGCTGAACATCTGGTAGTAGAGATTTTTTCGACGCAGCACGAACGGCCCCTCGACCGTGTGCCAGCGCACGCCGCCTTTCTCCGCGCGCGCCGGGTCGTACACTTGCCAGTCGAAGCGCGCGCGCGTGACGGCGCGCGACGCGCGCGCGAGCGTGAACGGGTCGAGCATGAGGTCGCAGACAGTGCCCGTGCCGATGTGCGTGTGCGTGAGAAAATCGGTCGCGTAGAAGAGCCAGCGCGCGCCGTCTGCGTCTACGAAGACGTGCGGGTCGATGGCAAACTCGGCGTCTGTCAGTTGATGCCCGCTGTCTGTGAACGGCCCCGCCGGATCGTCTGCGACGGCGACGCGTATGTGCATACGCTTCTCGTTGCCGACGCTGTAGTACATCAAAAAGCGCCCGTTTTCATAAGTAACTTCGGGAGCCCAGTAGCACGGATAATCGCCCGCGAGCGGTGCGAGCGCGCCCGCGAGTTCGCGCCAGTTGATTAAATCGCGCGAGTGCATGACGCCGAAGGCGCGACCGTCGCGCCAGAAGCCCGTCGAGTAAGCCCAGTATTCGCCGCAGTGCTTGAGAATGAAGGGGTCCGGGAAGTCGCGCCCGTAGATGGGATTAAGATAGGTGGTGGCGGCGACGCCCGCGCCCGCGTTGTTTTTTGAGGTCATGCAACAGCCCTGTGAGTTCGCTTGCTAACTTCGTCTGATTCCCTGCGGCAATTTAAGGTTGCGCGCGGGTAGTGTCCTAAATTGATTTGAAGTCTCTGCGGTACTCGGCGGCTTGGCTCTGCGCCTCTGCGGTGAGTGCTTGATCAACTTGTATTCACCGCAGAGACGCAGAGAGAACCCGCAGAGAAGTCGCAGAGTAATGTCAAATCAGGACACTACTGAATTTCGCTACCAATCGCTTGAAATTGTTCCTCAACGAGTGCGCGGCGACGCTACGCCGCAGGTGAAACTTCGACGCCGCTCAACAGCGCTTCAACGCTCGCTGATGTACTTCACATGATCGCGCCCGTGCCGCAGCGTCTCCGCCATCCAGACGAGTTCCTCTAAGAAACTGGCCGTGCGCTTGACATACGACTCGTCTAAGAGCGCCCCCGACTCGTCGAAAATCTTTCCCACTTTGGAAAAGTTCACGTCGGTGAAAATCGTCATGAGGCCGAGTTCGCGCAAGACGGGCAACAGGTGCTCGATGACGCGCGTGCCGCCGAAGCCGCCCGCCGAGACGCCGCAGACGCCCACAGCCTTGTGTATGTACTCCTTCAAGTTCGAGTCGAGCGCGTGCTTGAGCAGCCCCGGATAACCGTGATTGTATTCGGGCACGACGATGACGAGCGCGTCCGCACGCTGGCACGCGCGGCTAAAACCTTCATCCTTGATCGCCTCGCCCGCGTCCGTCGTCGGGAAATTCAACTCGCGCACGTCGATCAACTCCGACTCTACGCCCGACAATTTCTGCACTTCGCCAAACACAAACCGCGCGACGTGCTCGCTCATGCGCCCCTGTCGCGGCGTGCCTAAAATTACCGGAATGTACAGCGGTTTTTCTGTCGTCATCGTGTGTGCTCCTTTTCAAACCACGAATTATGTCAAAACCGGCTGTGACAACGGGCGCGTGTCGAGCATGTATAAGACACGCCCGCCATCACATGCGACACTGACGCGTGTTACACCCAATTTTGTGTGTTCCGGTCTGGCCGTCACGTGTTCCAACTCCAAATTTGCGTGTTCCAATCTCAATTTTGCGTGTTCCGACTCCAATTTTGCGTGTTCCGGTTTGACCGTCGAACGTTCCAACGCCAAATTTATGTGTTTCGTCACGCCGTCAGCCGTTTTGAGGTCGCCGTCGAATGTTCTGAGGCCGTCGTTTTATGTTCTGAGGCGACCGTCGCGTGTTTTTTTCCGCCGTCAGAGGTTTTATGTCAAAAGTCGCCGTACTTGAACGCATAATTTCGACTTTTTCTCAGCGAACTTCGTCCAGTGCGGCGACGAGGCGCGCGATGTCCTCTTCGTCGTTGAAGAAATGCGTGGCGACGCGTATGCCTTCGGGCTTTTGCGTGACGGCGACGCCGCGCGCGGAGAGGTGACGCGCGACGCGCGCCGGATCGTCCGCCGCCACGAGCGTTTCAGCCGAACGCACGGACTCGTCCGCCAGCGGCGACAACACGCGCCAGCCCGCCGCCGCGAGTTGTTCCGTCAAATGCCGGTTCAACGAGAGCGCGCGCCTTTCGATTGCGAGCGTGCCCGTCTGCAACAGGTAATCCGCCGCCGCGCCGAGCGAAAAGATTCCCCCGAAGTGCGGGCAGCCCATCTCCGCACGCGCCGACGCATCCCGGCGCACGCGGAACTCGTCGTTTCGCATATCAAACGCATTTTCGCAACTCAACCAGCCGACGGCGCGCGGGCGCGTCTCCTCAAGCAACGCGCGGCTCAGATAGACGAATCCCGACCCGAAGCCGCCGAGCATCCACTTGTGCCCCGTCGAGCAGAGCGCGTCTATACGCATGCGCTTCACGTCAATCTGAAAGACGCCCGCCGACTGCGCCGCGTTGACGACAAACGCGTGCCCGCCCTTGCGCTCGCCGATCTCCGCGAGCGGCGCGCGCAGGCCGTTCGAGTATTGCACGTGGCTCAGGCAGATTATTCCCGTACGCTCCGTCATCGCCCCTGACACGTCTTCCGCCGTCAGCACGCCGCCGCGCGTTTTCAGCAAGTGGACGTGTACGCCCCTGTGCATCCAGGTCACGGTCGAGACGGGAAACTCCAACTTGCAGGAGATGACTTCGCCGCGCCCTTCGAGCGCGTCAACGATCAGGTTCATGCCCGTCGAAGTGTTGATCGTGAAAGCTATTTCTTCCGGTTCGGCGTTGATGAGTCCGGCAATCGAGGCACGCGCGCGCTCGCGTCGTTCCAGCCAATCGAACCAATGCCTGTCGCCCGTCTCCAAAGTCTCCTGGTAAAAGCGCGTCGCCGCCTCCTGCGACGCGCGCGACACAGGCCCCGCGCCCGCCGAGTTCAAATAAGCCAAACGCTCCGTCACCGGAAAATCTCGCCGTACGAGTTGCCAGTCAATCGCCTCAACCATCTTCAAATCCTTTAATGAAGGGTAAAGGGGAAGGGGTAAAGGGGAAAGGGAAAACTTTAAGTAGCTGCTGTATCTTGAGCGCGCGTCAGCATCGCCAGCGCTGCACTTGCCTTTTTACCTTTACCCTTTACCCCTTCCCCTTCCCCTTTCTTCTTGACCGCGTTGC
Organism: Pyrinomonadaceae bacterium; assembly: GCA_035296385.1. Classification (GTDB taxonomy): domain Bacteria; phylum Acidobacteriota; class Blastocatellia; order Pyrinomonadales; family Pyrinomonadaceae; genus JAIVJZ01. The sequence continues at coordinate 6,235 of DATHBB010000206.1, forward strand.
CGCGTCGTTCTATCTTCGCACACGTCTTCTCGCCGCCGTATAATTCAAGGAGTCTTTATACCATGTCAGCACGAACGCCCGCGCCCCCTGCGCCCGCGTGGACGATCCCCGATTATCTTGAGGCGCGCCCGGACGGCCACCTGCACATTGACGGCGCGGATGCGCTCGAACTCGTGCGCGAATACGGCTCGCCGCTCTACGTCTTCTCCGAGCCGCGCATACGCGCCAACGTCGCGCGCCTCAAACGCGCCGCCGACGCCGTAGACCGCCCCGTCAAATTCTGCTACGCCTCGAAAGCCAACTCGAACATGGCCGTGCTCGCGGCGGTGCGCGACGCCGGAATCGACATCGAAGTCAACAGCGGCGGCGAACTCTTCAAAGCGCTGCGCGCGGGATTTCGCCCCGAACAGATCATCTTCAACGGCACGAGCAAGACGGACGACGAACTGGACGACGCCGTCAGCGCCGGAATCTATTCGATCAACGTCGATTCAATTTACGAAATAGAACTCGTCGAAGCCGCCGCGCGTCGCATCGGCAAACGCGCCAACATCACCCTGCGTCTCGTGCCCGAGATCGGCACGCGCTCGCACATCGGTTTGCAGACGGCGCTGCTCACCTCAAAGTTCGGCATGACATCGTCGGAAGTACCCGGCGCTTTTCGCCGCGCGCTCGCGCACACGGAACTCATCCGCGTCGGCGGCATACACATACACGTCGGCTCGCAGACGCCCGATGTCGAGCCGTTCGCCGCCGCGTTCAAGACGATGTGGGAGCACCTCGTCGCGCTCCACCGCGAAACCGGCCACACGCTCGAACACATCAACCTCGGCGGCGGCATCCCCGTCAACTATCTGCGCGACCGCACACAGGCCGACGCGCTCCCCGCAGCCGAACGCGACATGCTCGGCGCCGATCTCGAACCGACGGACGTGCTCACGGCTGCCCTGCGCGTCGCGCGCGAGTCGGCTCGCGCCTCAGACGCCGAACATCTTTTGGATCGCGTCACCATCCTGCTCGAACCCGGTCGCAGCGTCATCGCCGATGCGGGGCTGTTGTTGACGACTGTGCGCAACATCAAGCGGCGACCTGAGACGGGCGACGTGTGGCTCCTGACCGACGCGGGCTTCAACCTCCTGCTCTCGATGACGACTTACAACTGGTATTACCATCTCATCTCCGCCTCGCGCACCGACGCCGCGCCCGACACGCAGTACAAAGTGGCCGGGCCGCTCTGCGATTCCGGCGACGTTTATTTCGACATCGAAGGCGAAGGCCGCCTGCCCGACTACCGGCGTCTGCCCGCCGACGTGCGCCCCGGCGAAGTGCTCGCCCTGCTCAACAGCGGCGCTTACTCGCTCGCGCAGGCGTTTCCCTACAACGGGCGCCCGCTGCCCGCCGCCGTCATGGTGCGCGCGGGCGGTAAAGTTGACCTCGTCCGCCGCCGCGACACATACGAGGATTTACTCGCGTCCGACATCTGGTAAGCTGTCGCCCGCTCCGCGACTTTTCAGTAGCGTGCCGGTTATAGCTTTCCTCTGTGCCCCCTCTGCGTCCTCTGTGTCTCTGTGGTGAATGATCATAATAAGCACTCACCACAGAGACACAGAGGACACGGAGCGGGCACAGAGTACAATTCAAATGAGGAACACGACCCTTTCAAGGCTCGTTGATAAATTCGGTGAACACGAAAAAAACTCTGCGTACGCGCCGCGCGTTTCTCAAATCTTTCAGCGCCGCCGCGCTCGCCGTGCCCCTTATGCTCAAAGGCGCGCCCGTCGAGGCGCAGCCGCAGCGTCGCCGCACTGCGGGCGGGCGTCATTCGTGCATCGTTGTAGGCGCGGGTCTCGCGGGTCTCGCCGCCGCTTACGCTTTGAAGCGCGCGGGTTGGGACGTGACCGTGCTCGAAGCCAGGGAGCGGCGCGGCGGGCGCATACACTCTTTTCGTTTCGAGGAGAACAAGGAACTCGTCTGCGAACTCGGCGGGGAGTGGATCGGCGCGAGCCACGACCGCATGCGCGCGCTCTGCCGCGAGTTCGACATCACGCTCAAGAATCATCGCTTCGAGGCGTCGCTCATGCGCGACGGGCGCGTCTCACGCCCCGGCTCATGGAATTTCTCCCCGCAGGCCAACGCGGCCTTCGAGAAGCTCAAACAGACCTATCACAACTACAACGCGCGCCAGCGCGAACGGCTCGACCGCTTCGACTGGTGGACGTGGCTCGAAGAGATCGGATTCACCCCCGACGATCTGCTCTTGCGCGATTTGCAGGACAGCACGGACTTCGGCGAATCGATCCGCCACGTCTCGGCCTACGCCGCCGCGTCCGAGTATTTCGAGTCGAGTCCCGCCAACGAGATGGACTTCAAGATCGTCGGCGGCAACTCGCGCATCATCGAGGAGTTCGCGAAACGCATCGGTGAGAACGCCATACGCACGCGCATGCCCGTCGAAGAGATACGCGAGCGCGGCGGGCGCGTCACGGTGAAGGCGGGCGGCGCGCTTCATTACGCAGACGCGTGCATCTGCACCGTTCCGGCGCGCGTGCTCGACCGCATCAAGTTCGACCCGCCGCTCCCCGCAGCCCAGCGCGACGCCGCCGAGCGCCTGCAATATTCGCGCATCGTCAAAAACCAGATACTCTTCGACGAACGCTTCTGGGGCGCGGAAGATTTCTCGCTCGTCAGCGACGTGACCTCGCACTACTACTTTCACAGCACGCGCGATCAACGCGACACGCAGGGGATTTTGTGCAGCTACGCCATCGGCGAGAAGGCCGACGTGCTCGCCGCGCAATCCGACGCGCGACGCATGGAGATCATCACACGCGATCTGCTCCCCTTCGACGAACGCGCCCCGCGTCTCGCGCGCTCCATTCAATCGATGCCGTGGCAGCGCGACCGCTACACCGAAGGCGCATACGCCGTCTATCGCCCCGGCCAGTGGTTCACCGTCCGCCCCGCGCTGCAACGCCCGCACGGCAAAGTCCTCTTCGCCGGGGAGCACCTCGCCGACTGGCAGGGCTTCATGGAAGGCGCGGTGGTCACGGGCGAAGCGGCGGCGAAGGCTCTCGTGGGCGCGGCGGCAAAAGCTGGACGCCGCGCATGAACTTCGCCGACAATCGTGCGGCAGAATAACTTTGCGCCCGGTTAACTTCTCGTAAAGTTGATAATTCGCGCGGCTCTTATTTTTAACTCAATCAACAGGAGAACTGTCTCGATGTCTCAACGCATAAACTTGTTCGCCGCAGCGTTCCTGGCTCTCGCGTTCGTTGCCCTCCCGTCCGAAAGCCATGCTCAAACGGCATCGACTCCAAACGCCGACGAAACCGCCGTACGCAAGATTGTTCAACAAGTGCAGGACGCCTGGAACGCGCACGACGGCAAAGCGTTCGCCGCGCCCTTCGCCGCCGACGCCGACTACGTCGTCGTCAACGGCATGTACATTAAAGGCCGCGAGGACATCGAGAAGGGGCACACTCAGATTTTCACCACCATCTACAAAGACAGTCGTAACGTCGCCACGATCAAGAGCGTTCGTTTCCTGCGCCCCGACGTGGCGGCGGTTCACATCGAATGGAACCTGGAGTTCAAAGTCAACGGCGAGACGAGGAAGGCGCGCGGCATAAACACGATGGTCATGACGAAAGATAGCGGCAAGTGGAGCATCGCCGTTTTTCAGAATACGCCAATCCAGACGGAAGGACGCTGAGGCCGCACACAATAAATCATGTCAATCAAGCCAGCAGCCGAAAACATTACGCTCATACGCGGCCTGACTTTGCTCGCCGCCGTCTCCATCGTTATCGGCAACGTCATCGGCACGGGCGTTTTTCTTAAAGCGCGCGTGATGACCTGCAACGTCGGGACGCCGGGCATGGTCGTCCTCGTCTGGGTCGCAGCGGGGATGCTGTCGCTCGCGGGCGCGCTCACCTACGCCGAACTCGCCGCGATGATGCCGCGCGCGGGCGGCGAGTACGTCTTCGTGCGCGAGGCTTACGGCGCGCGGCTCGGCTTCCTCTACGGCTGGATGCAAATCTTCATCGCCAAGACCGGCTCGCAAGCCTCCGTCGCCATCGCCTTCGCCATCTTCCTCAACATACTTTCGGGCGGCGCGCTCAACACCACCTTCTTCACGCTCAACCTCGCGGGCTTCGCGCTCCCCTTCGGCTACCTGCAACTCGTCGCGCTCTCGGCCATCGCCATCGTCACCGTCATCAACTGCGCAGCGGTCGTCGTCAGCGGCCACATCGCGACGGTCTTGACGGGCGTTAAGATCGCGCTCGTGCTCTTCGTAGGCTTCGGCGCGCTCCTGTTCGCGCAGGGCGGCGACTGGTCGCACTTCGCGATGGCGAACGCGGGCGGCACGTGCGAGGGCGTGAGCGCGGGCGCACGCGCCGGGATTGCGGGCTTCGGCGCGGCCATGCTCGGCGCGCTCTGGGGCTACGACGGTTGGAACAATTTAACGCTCGTCGCGGGCGAGGTGAAGAACCCGCAACGCAACATCCCGCTCGCGCTCATCGGCGGCATGATCACGATCATCTCGCTCTACGTCTTCGTCAACATCGCATACTTCTACGCGCTCGCGCCGACGGAGGTGGCGAGCGTGCCCGCCGCATCTTCGGTCGCATCGGAAGTGGGGCGCACGTTTCTCGGCCCCTTCGCCGTGAGTTTGATCGCCGCCGCGCTCCTCTTCTCTTCCGTCGGCACGCTGCACACTTCGATCCTGACGGGCGCGCGCGTCCCCTACGCGATGGCGCGCGACCGCCTCTTCTTCCAAAATCTCGCGCGGCTCTCGCCGAAAACACACGTCCCCGTCGGCGCGCTCATCCTGCAAGGCATCTGGGCGGGCATCCTCGCGCTCTCCGGCTCGTTCGACACTCTGACCGACTACGTCATCTTCGGCTCGTGGATTTTCTACGGCCTCACGACGGCCTCCGTCTTCATCTTCCGCCGCCGCATGCCGAATGCCGAACGCCCCTATCGCGCGTGGGGCTACCCCGTCGTCCCGATCCTCTTCCTGCTCGTCACCGGCTGGCTGCTCGTCAACACGCTTTTGACGACGCCCAAACAGGCGCTCATCGGACTCGGCCTCATCCTGCTCGGCCTGCCAGTTTACTGGTACTGGGCACGGCACAACCGCGCTATAGATCAAAGTTCTGAAATAACAGACGGGCAAGAATAGTCGCAGGAACGCCAGGTGATTTACCAGATCGAGTTTAAGCCACGCGCGGTTAAAGATATGAAGTCTTTCACACCGGAAGACCGACGCCGGATCATGTCGAAAATTGAAGACTTGCAAAACAACTTATCTGGCGATGTTAAGCGACTAACTAACTTCACGCCCGAATACCGACTGCGAGTGGGAGACTATCGAATATTATTTGAGACCGAAGGAGACAAAGTGCTAATTTATCGAATCAAACATCGCAAAGATGCGTATTCTTGAGAAGGACATGAACAGAATCACCTTACACCCGGAAATTTTGAGCAAGAACGGCAAGAAGGAGTTTGTCGTGCTGCCGTATGAGGAATTTCTGGCCTTACAGGAATTGCTCGATGATGTTGAAGACCTTCTCGAACTTCGCGCCGCGAAGCGTGAAGACGCTGGTGAACCTTCAATCTCGCTAACAGAGGCCAAAAAAGAGTTAGGTCTGACCTGACGCGCTCAGTGTCCCGCCTGCCAAGCCTTGAGCGCGTCGAGCGGAAAGACGAGCATGAGCAAACTGAGCAATAAACTGTCCCTGATCCAGATGAGCAGCACGATCTCCGTCAAGACGAAGACGACGAGCGAGCGCCGCCATCCGAGTTGGCGAGCGATGAGGAAACCGGCGGCACAGGCGAGCATGTCACCGAACGAGTTGAAGACCGTGTCGCCCTCGTAGCCGAGCGCCATCGTGTTCTCGCGGTAACGACGAACGACGAACTCCGTGTTCTCGAAAAGTTCCCACACGGCTTCTATAACCAACGCGAGGCACAGCTTCCATTGCCACGAAACGCGCGGCAAGCCCCACGCCAACAGCCCGCAAAAAACGAAGCCGTGCAACACGTGCGTAAAACTGTAAGGGTCCAGCAGGTGCTGTGAAGTGTTTCCGCTCCACGCTTCGCCCGTCCACACGAGGATGCGACCACAGGCGCAGAACCATGCGCGCCCCTGTCTGTGTAGTTGCAGGACGGTGGCAATCGTCGCCAACGCGATGACCAGCCACGGCCAGAATTTTCTCATCATCTTCGGAAGTTTCTCATCGTTTCACGAACGCGAACTTCGACTCCCACATTATCTACGCTCGGCCAGAGCTTCGCTCGCCACTTCCTTATCGTCGAAGTGAACGGTCTCCGTGCCGATGATCTGGTAGTCCTCGTGCCCCTTGCCCGCGATGACGACGACATCGCCCGCGCGCGCCTCGGCAATCGCGCGAAAGATGGCCGCGCGGCGATCCGCAATTTTCAGATAAGGTTTTCGGGCGGCGCGCCGCAGGCCGACTTCCGTATCGGCGAGTATCCTGTCGGGGTCTTCGGTGCGCGGGTTGTCGGAGGTGAGGATGACGATGTCGCTGAGGCTCGCGGCGGCCTCGCCCATCGGCGCGCGCTTCGTGCGGTCGCGGTCGCCGCCGCAGCCGAAGACCGTGATGACGCGCCCGCCTTTCGTCACCACGTCGCGCGCCGTGCCGAGAACGTTCCTCAGCGCGTCGTCCGTGTGCGCGTAATCTACGACGACGGCGAAGTCGCCCGCCGTGTGCGCGACGCGCTCGAAGCGACCGGGCGCGCCCGCGCAAGTCTCAAACGCGCGCACCGCGACTTCGAGTTCGTAACCGAGCGCGAGGCCGCATGTGGTTGCCGCGAGCATGTTGTAGATGTGCGGTCGCCCGACGAGCGGCGAACTGACGGGCGACTCTTTATCTAAAACTCGCAACGAGAAACGCATGCCGTCGAGCGTGTACTGAACGTCGCGCGCGCGAACGTCCGCCTCCGCGTCGAGCGCGTAAGTGACGACGCGCGCGCCGCTCGCTTTGAGTTCAGACGCGAGCCGCACGCCGTATTCATCGTCTAAATTGATGATGGAAGTTTGCGGGCGCGAGCCGAGCCGCCCGTCGAAGAGGCGCAGCTTGGCCTGATAGTAATCTTCCATCGTGCCGTGATAGTCGAGATGATCGCGCGTCAGGTTGGTGAAGACCGCGACGCTGTAGTGAAGCGCGTCGCAGCGCCTGAGGTCCAGAGCCTGCGACGAACTCTCCATCACGGCCACGCCGCAACCCGCCTCGACCGCGCGACGCAGGAAGCGTTGAATCGCGCTCGCCTCCGGCGTCGTGTGTTCCGCTTTGAACTGCTCCTCGCCGATGCGATAACCGACCGTGCCGAGCACCGCGACGCGCTCGCCCGCCGCCTCGCACACCGCCGCGAGCAGATGCGCCGTCGTCGTCTTGCCGTTCGTGCCTGTGATGCCCACGAGTTTGAGTTCGCGCGAGGGGTGGCGCTGCACTTCCGCCGATGCCTGCGCCAGCGCGACGCGCGCGTCCGCAACTTCGATCCACGCGCCCGCGAAATCACCCGGACGCTCCCGCTCCGACACGACTCCGATAGCGCCCTGCTCCAACACTTGCCCTATAAAACTGTGCGCATCGAGCTTCGCGCCGCGAATCGCCACGAAGAGACTCCCGCCGCGCGCCTCGCGCGAGTCGTGCGTCACGTCCGAGACGACGATTGCGCGCGCGTCGCCTTCCGCGCCCGACAGCTTCCCGCCCGTCGCACGCGCCACGTCTTCAAGCGTCACGCTTCGTTTCCGCCCACCTTCATCCGTCAACAAAGTTTTATATTGATCCTTTCTACTCTCGCCCGTCGCGCCGATTATAAGTTACGTCCGTTGCCGGTCGCGCGGTAATTTCATACCCGCGAGAATTTTCAAGATAGTTTACATCCCCGACGCGAAACCGTTACCATGCGACGCCGCTCACACGTCCATTCTCCGTGGAGGATCAATGAAATCGTTGACGAAAACGGCGAGCCTGTTGCTCGTCCTTATCCTGCTACTCATTTCGACGCCGCTTCCGCCCCGCAGCAGCGCCTCGACGGTTGCCCCGCCCGAATACGATCTCGTCATCAAGAACGGACTCATCGTTGACGGCACGGGACGCCCGCGTTTCGGCGGCGACGTTGCCGTCAGCGGCGACCGCATCGCCTTCGTCGGCAAGTTGCGTCGCGCCGCGCGTGCGCGCCGCACGATTGACGCGAGCGGCCTCGTCGTCGCGCCGGGCTTCATAGACATGCTCGGCCAGTCGGAACAAAATCTCTTGATCGACCCGCGCGCGATGAGCAAGGTGATGCAGGGCGTGACGACGGAGGTGACGGGCGAAGGTGGCTCGATTGCGCCTTTGAACGAACGGCTCATCAAGGAGGACGAAGATTTTTATCGCCGCTTCAACCTCACGGTTGACTGGCGCACCTTCGCCGAATACTTCCGACGCGTCGGGCGGCAGGGCATCGGCGTGAATCTCGCCACGTTCGTCGGCGCAACACAGGTGCGCGCCTACGCCATGGGCTACGACAACCGCGCCCCTACGCCCAAAGAACTCGCGGAGATGCGTCGCCTCGTCGCGCAGGCGATGGAGGAAGGCGCGCTCGGCCTGTCAACCTCTCTGCAATACGTCCCCGCGCGTTTCGCTAAAACCGAAGAGATCGTCGAACTGGCGAAAGTCGCCGCGCGCTACGGCGGCATCTACGCCACGCACCAGCGCAGCGAGGCCAACGCGCTCGACAGTTCGCTCACGGAAGTCTTCGAGATCGCGCGGCGCGCTTCGATCCCCACGGAAATCTGGCATCTCAAAACCGCCTACAAGAAGAACTGGGGTCGCATGCCCGAAGTCTTGAAGCGCATCGAGAAGGCGCGCGCCGAAGGCTTGACCGTCACCGCAGACGTTTACCCTTACACCGCCGCGAGCACTTCTCTGACCGCCTGCCTGCCGCCCTGGGCGCTCGAAGGCGGCGTGGAAAAAATGCTCGCGCGCCTGCGCGACGCGGAGACACGTCAACGACTCAAACGCGACATCTCGACCGACTCGAAAGATTGGGAGAACATCTATCTCGGCAGCGGCGGCGCGGAAGGCGTCCTCGTCGGCTCGGTCGTCCGGCGCGAACTCGAAGCCTTGCAGGGGCAGCGCCTCTCCGAGATCGCCGCCGCGCAGAAGAAGGATGCGCTCGACGCACTCTTCGATCTCATCCTCGCGGATCGAGGGCAGACCGGCGCGATCTACTTCATGATGTCCGAAGACGACCTGCGCGCAGCCTTGCGCTCGCCCTTCGTTTCCATCTGCACGGACAGCGGCGCGCGCGCCACCGATGGGCCGCTCTCCGGCACGAAGTCACACCCGCGCGGCTGGGGTTCTTACCCGCGCATACTCTCGCGCTACGTCCGCGATGAAAAGTTGCTCACGCTCGAACAGGCCGTGCACAAGATGACGGGCATGCCCGCCGCGCGCGTCCGCTTGCGGGGGCGCGGCGTGCTGCGCACCGGAGCGTTCGCAGACATCACGATCTTCGACCCCGCGCGCGTGCGCGACCTCGCCACCTTCGAGCAGCCGAACCAGTACGCCGCAGGCATCAACCACGTCATCGTCAACGGACAACTCGCCGTTGACGACGGCGCACGCACTCCGGCTCTCGCCGGTCGCGTCCTGCGCGGGCCGGGTTATCGCGCGGCGCGAAAACAATAGTCAGGAGTTAGATAGTCTGCGCACGCTGCTGCCGGTAACGCGTGCAAGCGTGCTGGCCGTGATTCTTATAATTTCGTTGCGATACGCAAATCGCTTTGACATTTGCCGCCCAAGAGAATTAGCCTATCTGCGTTCCCGTCAACCCCCCTGAAAATTACCGGCGAGCCGGACGTGCGGCGCTTCGAGGCGCGTGTTCGGACTCGCTCCAAGACGAACATCAGGGAAGGAGATATGAAATATGAAACGCAACCTCGCTTACACGGCGGCGACTTTAGTTCTTGCCGTGACGGCCATGCTCGCACCGTTCGACTACGTCTCTCCGGCGAAGGCCGGACAGGGGCAGACCACGCAGGAGTGTGAAGCTTGTAAGGCCAGGGCTCAGGGCAACCTGTCGGAATGCGACTTTAACGCCAGAAACGACAACGACCGGCGCACCACGCGCGGGCAGTGCGTCAAGGCGTTCGAGGCGGAAGTCAGGGAGTGCCCCTGCCCGCCGGGACACAACAACCCTAATAGCACCCCGCGCCGCTAGTCGTCGGGTGGATTCAACAGTTGAGAGGGCGGGGTTCGACCAAGTCGAACCCCGCCCTCTTCTTTTCCGCGCGGGCGGGCGTTAGACTGTCCGCGACTCGAATATGAGACTCCCGCTATTCACCAAACCGCTTGAACCTCGTCGCATCGAGAGACTCTGCTGGCTCGTCGCCGCCGCGCTCGGCTTTCTGCAAGCGTGGGGTCGGCGTCACAACAGCAACGACGGGCTGGCCTACATGGGCGCGGACGGCATCTCCTATCTCGACATCGGCGACGCTTACTGGCGCGGCGATTGGGCGGCGGCCATCAACGCCATGTGGAGTCCCTTCTATTCATGGTTGACGGGTCTCGCGCTCCGCCTCATACAGCCGTCGCCCTACTGGGAATTCACCGTCGTCCAACTACTGAACTTCGCCATCTACCTCTTCGCGCTTCTCTCCTTCGCACACTTTTTACGCGAACTCAAACTCTTTCGCGACACGCGCACGGCAAACAACGACGACAAGCGCGGCGACAAGCGCGGCGACGACCGCGTTGACTCTCAACAGTCGTTGCCCGATTGGGCCTGGCTCGCCTTCGCCTACGCGCTATTCGTCTGGACATCGCTATCGATGAACCGCGTGGCGCGCACGAGTCCGGACGTGCTCGTCTCGGCGCTCGTCTTCCTCGCCTCCGCTCTCTTGCTCCGTATGCGCATGCATCGCGCCGGATGGTTCGCCTTCGCCCTCTTCGGTCTGACGCTCGGCGTCGGCTACCTGTCGAAGACATTCATGTTCCCGCTCGCCTTCGTCTTCCTCGCGGCGAGCCTGTTCGCGCAGGGCAACGTGCGCCGCGCCGCGCCACGCGTCGTGCTCGCGCTTCTCGTCTTCCTCGCCGTCTCCGCGCCCTTCGTCGTCGCACTCTCGCGCGCCAAGCATCGCCTGACCATCGGCGACACGGCGCGTCTCAATTACGCCTGGCACGTCAACGGCACGACGCCCTTCATACACTGGCAGGGCGACCCCACGGGCGCGAGCGGCACGCCCACGCACCCGACGCGCAAACTACTCGACTCGCCCGCCGTCTTTGAATTCGCTTCACCCGTCGCGGGCACTTACCCGCCCTGGTACGATCCGACTTACTGGTACGAGGGCGTCGCGCCGCGCGTCACGATGCGCGCGCAACTCAGGGCCGTCGTGCGAAACGTCGTGACGGCCTACCAGTTCATGTTTTATCGTTTCTTTCCCGGCGCGGTGCTCGCCTGTCTCTTCATACTTTTTTACATGAGCCGCCGCAGTCTCCGCCGCATCGCGCGCGACGTGTGTGCCTACTGGTTTCTGCTCTTCCCTGCGCTTGTCGCCTCCGGCTTCTACATGCTCGTGCATTTCGAGCAGAGGTATTTCGCGCCCTTCGCCGTCCTCATCGGCATGAGCCTCTTCGCCTCCGTTCGACTCGCGCGCACGGAGGAATCGAAGCGGCTCGTCGGCGCGCTCGTCTTCGTCACGCTCGCCATGTTCATGCTCTCGGTCGGCTACTACACGTCGCGCGAGCTTTATTCGACGCTGCGCGATCTCGCGACGGGGCGTGCGACGGCAGCGCGCGCGGACGTGCAGTGGCAGGTGGCCGACGAGTTGCGGCGCATGGGCGTCGCGCCAAACGAAAGGGTGGCGTCCGTCGGCAACACGATGTTCAACGCGTGGCCGCGTCTGGCGCGCGTGCGCGTCGTGGCAGAGATTTCGACGCGCACGGGCGGCGACGTGGAAAAATTCTGGGCGGGCGACGCCGCGCTCAAAGCACGCGTTACGGAAACTTTCGCGCAGACGGGCGCGCGCGTCGTCGTGGCCGAAGGAATACCGCAATGGGCGAACGCGACCGACGGTTGGCAACGAATCGGCGCGACGCATTACTACGTCTACCTTCTCACGCGCCCCTAGACTTTAAGAAACATCAGACTTTAAGAAAAATCCTGCGCCGGTAAAGAATCGCCATCAGGCCGAGCCAGATGAGCACGTAGAGCAGCGCGTAGAGAAGCGAACCGAAGGCGGGCGTAGCCCATGAGGCGAAAAGGTGTTCGTAGATGTAGGTTTGCAAGTTGCCCGCGCGCCCGTCCGCGCGAGGCATCTTCCAGAGATTCATCGAGCGCGCCGCGAGTCCCGACAACACAAAGACCGCCAGCGCGTTCACGCCGAAGACACGGAAGGGCAACGCCCAACGCTTATACTTTTTGATGTCAACGAGCCAGTAGCAAAACGCGAGCAGTTGCAAGCCCATCCCCGTCGTGAAGACGACGTAGGAACTCGTCCACAGCGCCTTGTTGATCGGAAATCGGGCGTTCCACGCCCAACCGACGACGACGCACACTAACCCTGCGACAAACAGCCCCGCCACTTTTTCATGCGCCTCACGACGCTCGCGTAGCCAGTGGCCTGCGAGCACGCCCGTAAGCGTCGTCGCAATCGCAGGGACGCTGCTCAAGAGTCCTTCGGGATCGTAAACCTTGCCGCCGCCTTTCCAGATATGCTCACGGAGCACGACGCGATCAACGAACGCGACGACGCTTCCCTCTTTGCTCAAATCTCCGGCGGCATAACCCGGCGCTGCCGTGAACTCAGACAAGCCCCAGTAGGCCAACAGCAACGCGACGGCGATTCCCAGTTGCGCGCGCCATTTCGTGTTCAGGAAGATGACGGCGGCGAAGAAGTAGCAGACGGCGATGCGTTGCAGCACGCCGGAGAGACGGATGGTTGCGAGGTTGAAGTAGGGGAAACCGGCGAGGAGGAAACCGAAGGCGTAGATGAGCGCGGAGCGACGCAGGACTTTCCAATAAAGGTCGCGCTTTGAAGCTCCTTCCCCTTCGACGCGCCGCGCGAAGGCGAGCGTGATGGAGACGCCGACGATGAACAGGAAGAAAGGGAAGATGAGGTCGGTCGGCGTCCAGCCGTGCCACGCGGCGTGTTCGAGCGGCCAGTAAACACGCCCGCTCGGCCCCGGATTGTTGACGAGGATCATTCCCGCGATGGTCAGCCCGCGAAACACGTCGAGCGACAGCAGACGCCCCGCCGCCCGCTCGCCGCCATGCTCTTCATTCGTCACGTCCATCCTTCAACTTCCATCAACTTATGACAGACTTCTGTTGCGTCTTTGCGCCTTCGCGTGAACTTGATTCTTTATCAGCAATAGTCTCACGCAAAGGCGCAAGGTTAAGATGTGAGGCGCAAAGATGAGCTTTATTCATTCGGCTGTTCGGGGCGCGAGCCGAGGCCGAACTCTTCGGGGTTCGGGAGCGTCGAACTTTCGTTGTATTCGCGCATGGCCTCTTCCATCGCCTTGCTGCGCGCGAGCCACGTCGCTATCGCCTGGTCGTAGCGCGCGAGCACGCTGTCGAGCCAGTAGGGGCGATTCTCCGCGAGCCACTGTTCGCGGTAGGCGACTTTGAGCGCCGCAAGTTCCTCTGCCATCTCGCGCAGGTTGTTGTAGATCGCGCCGTGATAGCGCCTGAGCCGACCGGCCTGCCTGCGGTCGCCTAAGTTTAGATAAGCCTGCCAGTAGTCGCGGCTGAATTGTTCGACGACCTGCATGCGCCGCCCCATGTGATCGAGACGCTGCGCGGCGAAACGCATCGAGGCGACCGCCGGACGATTGCGCCGCACCGACGCGCCTTCGCGCGCGAGCAACTCCTCCACGCCTTCGACGGCGAGACGCATCTCGCGCGTCTTCTCGCGCATGCCGCGCGCGCGTTCCTGAAACGCGTTCGTGAACGGCTCTTGCCAGAACACCACGTTGCTCGTGCTGATGCCGAGCGTCGTGTTGACGCCGCCGAGCGTGCGCAGCGCGCGCACGAACTGTTGGCCGTCGCGCCGGAAGAACGCCCAGTCGTAGTTGCGCTCAAACTGTTGAACGTCCAGTTCGCCTTCCTGCCACGAAGCCGCCGCGCCGAGCACGACGCCGTACCAGGCCATCTCGAACAAAGTCTCGCCGTCGTCGTCCCAATTCGTGTTCAACATGCCGAGCACGCCCGCGCGCTGCCCCTCGCGCACGAAGCCCGTGATGTTTCGCACGGCGGTGTCGAGATTCGGGAAGACCTGATTCCAGTTAGACACGCCGGGGCAGACGAACTGCTCAAGCCCCGCGTCCTTGAACGGCTTGATGCGCGCGGCGAAATTCTCGCGCGCGCCGTAAGCCCAGTTCATCACGATCAAGTCTTTCGGGATGCTGCCGATGAGTTCGGGGTGATTGAGCGCGATGTCGCCCCAGAACATCAAGCGGCGATTGTATGGCTGTAAAATTTCACGCACGCGCCTGAGGTGCTCGAAATAAACCGCGCCCACGCCGCGCGCCTTCACCTGCTCGCGGCTCTGTCCCTCGCCGAGTTCAAACGTCTCGTCAGCGCCGATGTGAAAAAACTTGCTGGGGAACAGCGCGTCGATTTCCTTATACCAATCGGCGACGAGTTTGAAAGAGCCTTCCTGTTGCGGCGAGAGCAGGTCGCCGTGCGGCGTCTCGGCCAGTTCGTTGTACTTCTCGAATTTGAGCGCCTTGTGCAGGTGGCCGAAGGTCTGTTGTTCGGGCACGAGTTCGATGTGATAGCGGCGCGCGTACACGACGAGTTCTTTGATCTCTTCGGGCGTGAGCGAGCCGCCCGCGGGCGCGATGAGCGGGTGCGCGCGACTTCCGAACGTGTGCTCCATGTAGAAGGAGTGCATGTTCATCTTGAAGTAGGCGAGCGTGCGCAACTGCCGCTTGATGTACTCGACCGTCGGCACTGGACCCCGGCTGATGTCGTCCGAAAGACCGCGCCAACGCATCTGCGGCCAATCGATGATCTGCACGCCGGAGATGTAAGCGGCGGGCGCGTCGCCGCGCACGAGTTGCTTCAAAGTTTGCAACCCGTAAAACGTGCCCGCCGCAGTTTTGCCTGCGACGACAACTTCATCTGCATTGACTGAGAGGACGTAACCCTCTTCGTTAAAATCCGGCGGCACGGACAGACCGGCGCGTTTGAGCGCGGCCTCGACGGGCGCGAGATGCGTCGCGCCGATCAGGATCGTGCGGCGGTCGCGTCGCCTGCCAATGGGGAGCGCGAGTCCGCCCGCCGTCTCACGCACATCATTCGCGAAATCCTCCGCCGCGAAACGGTCTTCGACGGAGCGCGCGTCGGCGAGCGCGAGTCGCACTTCGCGCGTCAGGCGAAACGATTCGTTCGTGAGTTTCAAACGGCGCGGCTGCGGGATGACTTGCACGTCCGCAGGCGTCGGGGCGGGCGTTTGCGCGTGCGTAAAGGAGACCGAGAGCAGGAGCGCAGCGCAGAGGAGGGACAGACGACGCGCGAGTCGCCGTGTTAAAGTATGCGCGTGTGATTTGTGCATTAGATTTTTTGGCGAAAGCGTCAGTCGAGCAGAGAGACTTTTACCGAAACCGCGTCGTAAGATCAAGAAGCATCCGACTCCGAACTCATGTGGAACGATCCAACTCAAGCCGTCCGCGCGCAGCTTGAAGCCGGCGAACAGTTGATCTGGTCTGGACAGCCGCGACAGGGACTCGTCTTGCGCGCGTCCGACGCGTTTATGATCCCGTTCAGCCTGCTCTGGGGCGGCTTCGCGATCTTCTGGGAAGCGACCGTGATCTGGAGCGGCGCGCCCATCTTCTTCATGCTCTGGGGCGTGCCCTTCGTCCTCGTCGGCCTGCACCTTATCTTCGGTCGCTTCTTCACGGACTCGCGCCAGCGCGCCAACACTTTCTACGGCCTGACGAACGACCGCATCATCATCACCTCCGGCAAACGCGGCAAGAAAGTTCAATCGCTCAGCCTCTCGACGCTCGGCGACATCTCGCTCGAAGAACGCTCGGACGGCAGCGGCACGATCACGTTCGGCATGCACAACCCGCTTGGACGCTGGGGCAACATGGCTGCGTGGCCGGGCGCGGGCGCGAACCGGCAGGCGCAGCCGAGTTTTGAAATGATCCCGCAGGCGAAGAAAGTTTACGAATTGATCCGCAGCGCGCAGCGCCGCCTGAACGCGGGCAGGCGCGAGCCGCTGCCTTCGTCGAACGAGGGAGCGCGCTGACGGCGCAAGAGCGCGGAGGGAGACGAAAGCGTTGTCTTTGATGCTGGACGAAATCGCCGAGCAGCCGGAAGCGCTCAGGCGCACGATTGACGCGGAGCGCGGGAAGGTCGAACGACTCGGCGCGTTTTTGCGCGCGCGCGGCGTCAATTTGATCGTGCTCGTGGCGCGCGGCAGTTCCGACAACGCGGCCTTGTTCGGTCGTTACCTGCTCGAAGTGGCGACGGGCATTCCCGTCTCGCTTTCAGCGCCTTCCGTCCACACGCTTTACCACGCGCGCCTGAATCTGCGCCACGCGCTCGTCGTCGGCGTCTCGCAATCGGGCGAAGGCGAAGACATCAACCGCGTGCTTGAGAACGCGCGCGCGGGCGGCGCGTACACCGTCGGCATCACGAACGAAGCGACCTCCGCGATGGTCTCGCTCGTTGACGAGACGCTGCTCATGCACGGCGGGCGCGAACGCTCCGTCGCCGCCACCAAAACTTTCACGGGGCAGATGCTCCACTTCCACATGCTCGCCGCCGCGCTCGCCGACGGACGCGCCGAGCACACGAACTACGACGCGATCCCGGAGATGGCCGAGCGTGCGCTCGAACTCCGCGCCGCCGTCGAAGAGATCGTGGAGCGTTACGTCTTCATGGAGAACTGCGTCGTCGTCGGGCGCGGGCTGCTTTACGCGAACGCTTACGAGATGGCTTTGAAGTTGATGGAGACCTGCTACGTCGTGGCCGAACGTTTCTCGTCCGCAGATTTCTTGCACGGGCCGCTCGCGATGGTCGAGCGCCACTTCCCCGTCATACTCTTCGCACCGCCCGGTGTCACCCTTGAGAGCACGCGCACGCTCCTCGCGCGCCTACGCGAACTTCGCGCCGACACGCTCGTCATCACCGGCGACGACGAAGCCGCACGCGCAGGCACGCGCGCGCTCCGCCTGCCGCCCGACATCAACGAATTTCTCGCGCCCATCCCCTACATCATCCCCGCCCAACTCTTCGCCGCGCTTCTCGCAGAGGCGAAAGGACTCGACCCCGACGCCCCGCGCTCGCTCTCGAAAGTGACGCGCACGTTATGAATTTATGGGTGGGGGATCGTCTGCGTTATGAATACGACTTCCGCCGCGCCCTGCCGCTGAAACTTGCCTTGCCGCCAACGGTAGCGCGTGCGCGTGAAAGCGTCGGGGCAGCAATCCCCTCTGTCGGTTCCGTCGTCGGCGTAGAGGTCAGTTCCGATTATTTTATTCCTGCCGTCTAACTCAATTATTAACTCGCCATCTTCCGCGTAGATGTTTCGCAATCCCCCGTCCGCACGGTCGCCGTACTCAAACGACCACAGCAATTGAGGCCGTTGCTTCTTCATCCCATAGATGTAAACGTAACCGGCGGTGGAAGTGCCGGAGTGAATCAGTCCCATGAGGACGATGGCTTCTTCAACACCGTCGCCCGTAAGATCGGCATAATTCACATCGCTTAAGCCGTAACCAATGTCGTGAGGGATTCCGTGTTTACTAAACTCCGTCGGAGGTTGCTCGCCGTCGCGGAGTTTAATTTTCTTACGACCATTCGGCTTATCGGGAAACGGATAGCTAAAGTTATCAAAGTCAACTTTGCGAATCGGAGAGTCGGGCGAAGCACTGACTTCAGACTTGTCGGTCGGCCAACTGCGCGATGAATTTGCGACAGGCACGAGTCGCAGGATGCGGTCGTCGTCCTTTGCGGGCGTGCCGCGCCCGTCGCGGTTGGAGGTGGAGAAATAGATCGCGCCGTCGGGGCCTTCGGCGATGTCGCGTATGCGCCCGTACTGTTTTCCCAACAGGCGTTCTTCGCTCACGACGCGGCGACCGTCGAGCACGACGCGGATGATGCACTCGCCGCGCAAGTTGGCGAAGAAGAAGTTGCCGCGAAACTGCGGGAAGCCTGACTCAGCACTCTGTCGCGAGCCGCGCGCGGCTAGTGCTGTATGTACTCGTGCAGCAGGCGCAACTCGTCGCCCCGCTCGCTCAGTTCGACGCGCATGATGTCGCGCATCGCGAGCATGCCGACCCAGCGGTCTTCCCGCACGATGGGCAGGTAGCGCGTGCCGTGCTTCTCCATCAACTCCAACGCTTCGTGCGGCGTCTTATCGCATTCGACGACGGCTTTGATGACGCTCATCACTTCACCGACCTTCGTTGTCGCGGCGTCGCGCCCTGTGATGACGAGGCGACGCACGACGGCGCGCTCGGAGAAGATGCCGCGCAAACGGCCTTCTTCATCGAGCACACAGACTGCACCGATGTTGAGCTTATCCATAAACTTCGCCGCGTCGAGCACGGTCGCCGATTCACGCACGAAATATGGCTCGCGATCTTTGATCACATCACCAATGGTCATCATCAGAAATCGTACCTCCGTCGAGATGCGCGCAGAGCGTGTGGGAACTTTGTAAGTGTTGTAAATCTTCGACGCGAGAAGATCAAGTATTTAGTTCTGGCGTGCGCGCTTGTACAAAATTTCTCTACTCGAAGAGCGAGGCTTGCGCCGACGGGCGGCGGAAGGTGCGGCGCGGCTCGACCTCCTCCAGCACCTCCGCGTGCTGGTTAAACTTGTTGCGCTCGCAGTGCAGGCGGAAACTCTGTTCGATCATGCGCCAGTATTCGCCCTGCCCGCGCATACGCTCGCCGAACTCGCTCGAATTCAGACGCCCGCCGCGCATCTCGCGCAAACGATTCAAGACGCGGTCGGCCTTCGTCGGCAGACGCTCGCGCAAGCGTTGTTCAAAATAGGGCGCGACGCTGCCGGGCAGACGCAACAACGTCATGAAAGCGTGACGCGCACCGGCCTCGCGCGCGCGTTGCAGGAGTTGCGGGATGTGCGCGTCGTTGAGCGTGGGGATGACGGGCGCGATGCCGATGCCGACTGTGATCCCTGCGTCTGCGAGTTCGGCCATCGCTTTGAAACGCGCGTCGGGCGCGGGCGCGAAAGGTTCGAGCGCGCGCGCCGTCTCCGCGTCGTTGAAAGGGATCGTGAAATAGACGGAGGCTGAGGCTTCGCGCGCGAGCGCGCAGAGCACGTCGAGGTCGCGTCGGACGAGCGCAGACTTCGTGACGATGCTCACGGGGTTGCGAAATTCGAGGCACACTTCCAGACACTTTCGCGTCAACTTGTAATGCGCTTCGAGCGGAACATAGGGGTCGGAAGTGAAGGAGAAGACGAGTTCGTCGCCCTTCCAGGAGGGGCGCATCAACTCTTTTCTCAACAGGTCCGCCGCGTGAATCTTGACGACGAGTTTACGCTCGAAGTCCGTGCCTGCGCCGAAGCCCAGATACTCGTGCGTGGGGCGCGAGAAGCAGTATGTGCAGGCGTGCGTGCAGCCGCGATAGACGTTGACGCTGTAGTCGAAGCCCACGTCGGGGCTATCGTTCTTCGTGATGATGGAGCGCGTGGCATCTTCCTCGAAGATTTCCTGCGCGGCCTCCGGCGGCTCGCCGATCCATTCGACGTGCGTGGTATTCCAGGGGTTCGGCGGATTTTCAACGTAACGCATCTTTTACCTCATGGGCGAAAGTGCGGGAGTGAGTTAGTGATATAACGAATTTCGCCGGGCGTCAATCATGCGAAGTTTTCGACAGTCGAGTAATAGTGTGTATGCTCTGAAAAGATTTTTGACAGCGCAGAAAAGGTGTACGTTGGATAACCTAATTTTGTACGTACACTGTTCAGACAATGTACTCACGTTGTCTAGACAATGTGAGTACAAATCATAGTAAAAACATACCTTTTTAATATCATTTGTTTTCTACGTTTAACGCCTTAAGAATCTTAAGGTTAACCTTGTAAACTTTATCAACAAATAGTTTATAGTAGTCAACTAATAGTTGACTAGGTATTAACTAGTACTGTATACAAGTATACCTGTAGTAGACCTCACTCATAGTTGAGTGAGGCAGAGGCTAACAGCCTTCTTTTTGATTCGCTTACGTGCCTGCAGTTGCAGGATGGTTCTTTGCAAAGATTACTTTCTTCATGTGAAGGACAAAAAAAGAGAGCGAGCTAGCACTCGCTCTCTGGAATCAAACCTCATGGCGGTTTGATCTCAATAGACATGGTAAACACTGAAAATAAGGTCAGTGTCCACCGGAACGTCCAACGGTTATCAGTCTTTTCAGTCATTAGTTTCTCCTTTGCTCTATCCAAAGCCCTGTGTTCCAGCACAGGGCTTTGGTCATTTCTGCCCCCTATTGGACAGAAACTTTGTGGAGGCCAAAGGAGAAACCCATAGAAAACGCCTCCAACAAATTCAAATAACAAGCACACACTAGCACGGAGATTTAATCCGCGCAAGACCTTAAGATCAATAATCTGAGTCTCTTAGACTCAGGTTTGCTTTGACGAATGTTCTGCATTATTCAAACACCTCTCCGTCGTACGGAGCACAAAAGAAAGCCCGGCCTGCGGTTGGGAGAGTTCAAAAAGCGAAAACTCTGCGACCGCCGACCGGGCGATTTGGATTTATGAGTTGCTGCTATTCTCGGCGTTAGCTCATGGCTAAAACGGGAGCGGCGGTTGTGGTGTTGGTGCTCGTCTCGTCGCGCATGTATTCGAGCAGGAGATTGAGCATGCCTTGTTCCATGTCGCTGACGCCTGTGAAGTGCAGCGCGAAGCCCATCTCCTCGATCCGGTAAACCACTTCGCCCCAGAGATACATCCACCCTTCGGTCGGCAACTGAATCTCCACGCGGATCAATTCTTTCGGCTTGACGCGATCCGCGCTCAGGACGAAACATCCCGTCGCACTGAGATCGACGATGTGCCCCTCGCATTGCGCGAGCACGCCTTCCCAACGTGCGTTGAGCCGCACATAAACACGTTCTGCTTGTCTGCGTTCAGCCATAAAATTCCCTTCCCTTTAGAAACCTCTTTTCTCTCAGGCTACCATCGCCGGTCGCATCGCGCGAACATTTGTCTGCACGTCGGGCGAGATGTCCGCGTGCGTGTAAGTGTCGGAAATGATCTTCTCCGCGCCGCCGACGCTGACGGGGCGCGAGAAGAAATAGCCCTGCCCGTTTTCGCAACCGAGTTTGCGCAGCAGCGCAAGCTGCTCCTTCGTCTCGACGCCTTCGGCCACCACGTCCATCCCCAGATTTTGCGCCAGCATCAAAATCGTTCTCACGATCTCGATGTTCTCGTTGTTATCAACCATGCGCATGACGAACGAGCGATCAACTTTCAAAGTGTCAATCGGGAAACGGTGCAGATAACTCAAAGAGGAATAGCCCGTGCCGAAATCGTCGATGCTGAGTTGGACGCCGAGCGCGCGCAGTTGCTTGAGCATCTCGGTCGCCGTGTCAATGTTTTCCATAACGACCGACTCGGTGATCTCAAGTTTGAGGCTGCGCGGGTCGAGTTTGGTCTCGTCGAGAATCCCTTTGACCTGCTCGATCAGATCGGGCTGCGTGAACTGTTTACTCGACAGGTTGACGCTGATGAAGAGCGGCGGGTCGGACGGGAAACGACGTTGCCAGCGGCGCATCTGGCGGCACGCCTCATGCAAAGCCCACTGGCCGATGGGAAGAATCTGCCCCGTATCCTCTGCCACCGGAATGAAATCCATCGGCGAGATCAAGCCGCGCTCCGGATGTTGCCAGCGCACGAGCGCCTCGAAGCCGCGCAAATTGAAATCGTCGAGCGCGACGATGGGCTGGTACTGTATGAAGAACTCCTGGCGTTCGAGCGCACGGCGCAAGTCCGTCTCCATCTGCAAGAGGTTCATCGCGACGGCGTGCATCGCCTTGTCGAACACTTCATGGCGCGCCTTGCCGAGCGTCTTCGCGCGATACATCGCCGTGTCCGCGTCGCGCAGAATATCGTCCGACTGCGTGTACTCAATCGAACTCGGCGCGATGCCGATGCTGACGGTCGTGAACACTTCGCGCCCGCTCAAGGTAAAGGGCACGGAAATCTCTTTTTGAATCCGTTCGGCAATCGAGATCGCTTCGGTCTCGTCCCGCATGTCTTCGAGCAGGATGGTGAACTCGTCGCCGCCGACGCGCGCCACCGTGTCGCCCGGACGCAGGCACGTCTCCAGACGCCGCGCGATGCCGACGAGCAGTTGATCGCCGATCATGTGGCCGAGCGAGTCGTTGATGATCTTGAAACGGTCGAGGTCTAAAAAGAGGACTGCGAAAATCTGTTCGGGGTTGCGCTGCATGCGCGCGATTGCGAGGTTGAGGTGATCCACGAAGAGCGTGCGGTTGGGCAGTCCGGTCAGCGCGTCGTGGAAAGCGTCGTGGAGGAGTCGTTCCTCTGCGCGCTTGCGGTCGGTGATGTCCTGAATCTGAAAGATGAGATGCACCAGGCCCGTGTGCGTCTCGCGCACACGCGAAACGCTCCACAACACCCAGACGGAGTGCCCGTGTTTATGCTGGTAACGCTTCTCCATCTGGTGCGAAGGGATTTTGCCTTTGAGCAACTGCTTGATCTGGCTCAAGGCCGTGCCGAGATCGTCCGGATGTGTGACCTTCTGGAAGTTGGTGGAGAGCAGTTCTTCTTCCGTGTAACCGAGTATGTCGCAGAGCGAGCGGTTCACTTGCAGCCAGCGCCCCTTCGCGGAGACGAGCGCCATCCCGATGGCCGCGAAGTCGAACGCGCTGCGGAAGAGTTCTTCGCTCTCCTGCAACGTCGCCACCTGACGCTCCATCTGCCGCGCCTGCGTGACCGACGCGTAGATGTCTTTCAGATAAATGCCGTAAACGAAATGCGCGATGGCGAGCACGGTCGTCGCCGCGATTGAGGGCAGGAAGCCCGCGACGCCGACGAGTTTTGCGATGACGCCTGCCGAAGCCGCGACGGTGAAGTAAGTCAAACCCGTCCAGAGAAAATTCTTGCCCCACCTCTGCCAGAGCGGAGCGGTCGCCGACTCGTCATCGCCGAGGGCGATGATCCCCGAATGGATGAAGGATTGCACGAGCGCCATCAGGCTGATGGCGAGGATGAGCGTCGAGGAGAAATGTCCGTGAGGGAGCGCCGTGACGGCTCCGAACTTGTAGCGCAGGAGCGAGAGGATGAAAAAGGCCGTAGCGGCGGCGATGGCAGAGTTGAAGAGGAGGGTCGAGCGTTCTTTGCTGAATCGCAGGGAAGCGCACAGCGCCGCGACGGCGGCCAGAATCACCGTCGCTTCGCCGGCGAAGAGCAGCATCGCCAGAAAGACGAACGTGTCCGACAGCGACACCTGCCCGCGCACGTGCGGGATTTTGATGGTAATGCGCGTCCCGATGTTGATCGCCACGAGAGCCAGCAGCAAAAAAGGGACGTCGAGTTGTCCGACGGAGAGTCTGACCACGGACACGACCAGCGCACCGCCGCCTAAAGCGATGCCGAGCCACTTGAGTGATCGAGCGAGATTCTGACTGTTAGCAGCGATCATGATGACAGGAAAATCGAGGCGCTGATGTTGAAGTGAATTTGAAACGTTCTCGCCAGTCCTGCCCGGAGGAAGGCGGCCAGTCTCCTACAAACGTTATGCCAACTCGCCTCACTCCCAAAAAAGCGCGTCTCTTGCCCGAATCCGCACCAGCCGACTTCGAAATCTCGTCACAATCGGTCAGTTTGCCCGGTCAAAACAACCTACGCAGTCATCACGTTGACCGAAAAATCGAGTTTTTCGTCAAGAATTTTTACTAATAACCATCAAACCCATTCCCCAATTCGTCTCGATATAGCTGTAAACCTCAGAATAACAATGATTTAGCCCTGATACGCATAACATTTTGTATTTTTAGTTTTTCCTTGCTTTAACATTGTTGATGTTTTAATATCTTTTTTGTGCGGAGCCGAGACTTTTCCGCGCTATTTGCCAACCAACCGCCCACCCGGCGACCACAATCACCCGTCAACCCGACGTTTACTTGCGAGAGCTATTGCTAAAACCTTTGACAGTTTCAAATTTCAACTGCTGGCCGCGAGAGCCGATTCATTAATTTGAGATGTCCGAACCGGGAGTGAATCTATGAGAGTTGTTTGCCCGAAGTGCGAGTTGAAGGGACAAGTGGATGTGATGCCCGCGGTCACGAAGACGCGTATCGCCTGCGTCCGCTGCGCGACCACCTTCGACGCCGTTTTCGTGGACGGTGAGATTCAAGCCCTCTCGTCGCAGGTCAATCCGGTTGAGGTCGCTTTTGAAAGTGCGGCGCAAGATGTTTCGGACGCCGCGTCAAGCGTCGAATCAACGACGGAGATGCTTCAAGAATCACACACGGACGATACGCCGCAACTCGAAGAGCAGCCCGCATGGGATGAAGACTTTTCAACCTCGTCGTCGAACTTGATGTTGAGAGAAAGTTTGGAGACTTCGACGACGCAGGAAGCCGCTCAGGATTTCGCGCAGCTGAGTGGGGAAGATTCTCTAGCGGAAATGCCCTCCGGCGGCAAGTCGTTCGATGAGGCGGCATCTACGGTCAACTCCGTCGGCGCGGGCAAGCTCAACCGCCCGCCGACAGACGCCTACGCGCTGGGCGTGCGCCTGATGCGCGTCTCCCCCCTGTGGCTTCTGGTGGCGGGACTCTCTTTCATCTCCTTCATAGTGCTCTGCAACTGGCTCATCAAGCCGGTTGAGCAGACGGACGACGCGGCGAGCATGTTGGCCGCCGCCAACAGTCGCGCGACGAATCAAGCGCAGAGCCGTCTCGCAGTCCAAAACTCGACGGCGCAATCCCCTGTCAACACACAGCCCGCCGCGCCCTCGTCCGAATCCGGCGCGGCGTTCATTCCGGCGCAAGCCAAAGAGACGCCCGCCCCCCAAACTGCGCCAATCGCGGAAACGGTCAAGGAGAAACCTGCGGTCGAAGAGAAGGCTCCGACTCCGGCGTCTACGCCGAGTCCGTCGGGCGATGCGAAAGAGGGCAAGGTCACGATCCAGATCGGTTCTTACAACGAATCGTCGCAGGCCGAGGAGCGCATCGCCAGTTTGAAGTCAGCCGGATATGAGGCGCGCAGCGTGTCTGTGGAGATTCCGAAGCGCGGCACCTGGTATCGAGTGCAGAGCGGGCGCTTCGTCAGCCGCGACGAGGCGGAGCGATACGGCAAGCAACTCAGAGACAAAGGCGTTGTCGCGAGTTTCATCACGACCGACGTTCAAGAGTAAACGCTTTTTCGGCGCCCGTCTTCAACCAGCGAGACAAGAGACAGCGATGTTCGCAACCAAGCCCCACATGCCTTCGGCCAGCCAGATGACGACCGCCGAGGCGACGCTCTTCTATTCGAAGACGGTCGAGCGCTACGCGCACTTTTTCGACCGCCCCGAACAACGCCTGCGCTTTCTCAACAACACCCTCGCACACCAGATCGCTTGCAAAGAGAAACTCGACCGCGCGCTTGAAAGTTATTCTTTCATCAAAAAGTTCGGACTCTACAGACGGATCAAAACCAACGGCTTTTACGATCGCCTGCTGGACCTCTGGCTGCACCGCCACATCTGCCGCGAGTTGAAAGACATGCTGCCCTCCGCCTCCGGCGAGCGGCGCAAACTCTTGCAAGGCAGCAAAGCCAGTTTCACCACGCGCCTGCTTTTCCGTTGCTACGAGATGCGTCGCATGCTCTACGGCGCGGCAGCCGCCACACTCGTCGTCGCGCTCTGCGGCGTCGGCTACACCGCCATCTGGTCTGTGCGGCGCGCGAACTCCTACATCGCTTCGCGCCGGCAGAGCGAACGCAGGCCCGCCGCGCCCACCGGCAATCACAACGCGAGCGTCGCCGAGTCGAGCATCAAGCACTTACCGGACTACCGCGCGGAGAAGGTTTGGCTCGTCGAGCAACAGGGCAATTACGAACGCTACAGCAACGGCGCGCGCATCCTGACGGATTACGAAACCGAAAATCACGCGCGCGGCTATTACCTCCTTCCGCACGGCACGGGCGCGCTCGTCAAGACGGGCGGCGCGAGCGGTGATAGTAATGGCGGCGAACGAGTCCGGCGCGAGCCGGTCGGCATCGTGTATCACACTTCCGAGAGCGACATGCTGCCGTTCACGTCCGACAACAACGCGTCAATTGAGGTGCGCACGCGCGGCTTGCTCGAATACGTCAGGAGGCACCGTTCTTACAACTACCTGATTGATCGCTTCGGGCAGGTTTATCGCGTCGTGCGCGATACGGACGCGGCGAACCACGCGGGCAACTCCGTCTGGTCTGACGCGGGCGGCGTCTACGTCGGCCTCAACGAGAGTTTCTTAGGCGTCTGTTTCGAGACGAACAGCGAGGCCGATTCGCTCGACGAGCAGTTGACCGAAGCGCAACTCGTCGCGGGTCGCCTGCTCACGCAGGTCCTGCGCAGCCGCTACCAGATACATGACGACAACTGCGTGACGCACGGTCTCGTCTCCGTCAACCCCTCGAACATGCTCATCTGCTACCACCACGATTGGGCACGTAATTTCCCTTTTGAAGCCTTCGGCCTGTCGGACAAATACAAGGTCGCCCCGGCGAGCGTGCGCGAGTTCGGCTTCACCTACACGGAAGAGATCATGGACATGCTCGGCGGCGATGTCTGGTCGGGCGTAAAACTGGCGGAGGAAGAGTTTCGTCAACGCGCCGAAAAATCGGACATGACGCCGGAAGAGATGCGCCGACGCATGCGCGGGCGCTATCAGGAGGAGATGAACCTCACCTTGAGACTACGCACCTCGCAACCCGCGACGGAAGCGGAAGCGAGTCGTCAACGCGACGGCTCGACCACCTCGCCCACAACCGCGCGCCCGAACGCGCGCCAAACTTAAACGACCGGAGGGTCGCCCTAACAACCAACTCGCTGTTTTAAATCTGCGCCCGACTGTTTGTGACTCGTTCACGACGGAAACCACAAGGGACACGCGAGCCGCGTCCCGATCACCAAAAGGAGAAACGGAAATGTTAGAAGAGAAAAACCAGGTCGCGTCGAACAAACCCGAAGTCGGCAAGAGCGAACCCGCCGGCGCGAAGACCGGAGCCATCGGCCTCGACATCGGCACGAGCCGCATCGTGATGGCCGACAGTTCGTCGCAGAGAGACACGCGCTCGCAACTGAACGCGTTCGTCGCCGTCCCCAGTTCCGAGATGGCCGAGAACGTGCTCAAGCACAAGAACATGGTCTACGAGCGCAACTGCAAGAACCTCTACGTCTACGGCAACGACTCGAACTTCTTCGCCAGTTTCCTGAACGTTGACGCGCGCCGCCCGATGCGCGACGGCCTCTTGAACGCGCAGGAAGAGATGAGCCAGCACATCATGCAACTCATCATTCAGCGGATCGTGCCGCGCGGTCGGGGCAAAGAGATGCTCTATTTCAGCGTGCCCGGCAAGGGCGAAGGCGTCAATGGCAAACTCGTCTATCACGAGGCGGTGCTGCGCAGTTTCCTCCAGACGCTCGGCTACAACGCTCGCTCCATCAACGAAGGTCAGGCGGTCGTCTTCTCCGAGTTGCAGGAAGAAAACTTCACGGGCATCGGCATCAGTTTCGGCGGCGGCATGTGCAATGTCTCCGTGTCGTTCATGTCCATGCCGATGATCACGTTCAGCATCCCGAAGGGCGGCGACTACATTGATCGCAACGTGACGGAAGTTCTGGGCGAAGGCAACATCACCAAAGTCCGGCTCGAAAAAGAGGAGAACCTCGACCTGTCGCGCCAGCCCAAGGATGATCTCAGCCGCGCCCTGCACATCTACTACGAAGACGTGATGCAGAGTTTGATCGAACGCCTGCGCGCGGAGTTCAAGGCGTCGAGCCAACTGCCGAAGATTGATCGCCCGATGCCGATAGTCCTCGCGGGCGGCACGGCCAAACCCGCGGGCTTCCTACAGAAGTTCGAGGGGATGCTGCGCGCGAGCAGCGACTTCCCCATCGAGATCGCCGACGTGCGCATGGCGAAAGACCCTTTGACGGCGACCGCACACGGCTGCTACATCGCCGCGCTCTCCGAAACCAAGTAAGAACTCGCCCGACGAGTTTACAAACCAGACAACATGAGCTTGCAGGCATGGGGTAAAGGGGTGTTCTCCTTTCCCCTTACCAAATGGCCTGCTCCCGTTACGGCCAGCGTGCGCGCACATGCTGGCCGTAACTATTCAAAGGCTGATCTTTGTCCGTAGTCAGTAGTCAGTTGTTCAAGACCGTCTTTAGCGACTTGTGTGATTGCCACTAAACAACTGACTACTGACAACGGACGCCTTCCCCTCATCCCTGTTCTTCGCGGTGGTATTCGATGAGGAAGGCGAGCATCTGTTTTTGTTCGGGGGATAGTTCGACGAAGACGAGGCCGAAGCCGACTTTGGGAAGGTGGTAGGCGACTCTGCCGCGAAGCGCGAACCAACGCTGGCTCGGCAGCCAGCAGTTGACATAGACCGTCTGATGTTCCGTCGCGTTGGCTTTGGTCTGAATGAAACATCCGGCGTGGCTGAGGCTGGTGACGTTTCCGTTGCGCGGGCTATCCTCGCTCAGCCCCCAGTTGCAAGGCAGCGAGGTCTTAACGCGCTCGCCCTCTTTACGATTATCCATATAGCTTTAAGGATGAAGGCGGAACCATGAACGAAAGTCTGTTCTTTGTCAGTAGTCCATAGTCAGTTGTTCAAACCCGTCTCTAGTAACTTGTGTGATTGCCACTTAACAACGGACAACTGACTACGGACAACGGGCAGTTTTTCATTCATCGTTCGCCTTCATCCTTCCTTTCTTCCCACGTGACGAAGAACAGGCGGTAGCGGTCGGGGTCTTCGAGTGTGATGAAGCGTCCGCCCCAGCCTTCGTCGCTCGGCGCGGCCAGGTCGAGGCCGCGCGCTTGCAGTTGTTCATAATATTCGTCAACGTCCGTGACGCTGAAAAAAAGGTGGACGCCGCGCCCGCGCCGCGCCATCGTCAGGAGTTGCTCGGCCAACATGACGCGCAAACGTCCGGCGCGGAGCGTCGCCATCGGCGGCTCGGCTTCCGCCGTCAGCGTTTGCAACTCGAAGCCCAGCGTCTCGCAGTAGAACGCAACCGAGTCCTGCAAATTGTTGACTTCGAGAAAGAGCAGATCGAGTCCCGTGAGTTTAGTCATCTTCAGATCGCCGTGAGCAAGACGTAGAGGACGTAGAGGCCGACTGCTACCGCCGACCAGAAGATCATCTCCTGCGCCCAGATGAAACGCCGCGCCGGATGAGTCGGCGCGTATGCTTCGCGCGCGCAGGCGAGCGCGGCGTGCGCCATCCACACGCCGCAGAACAGCAAAGACAAACCGAGCAGCGCGAGCGGCCACAAAAACACGACGTAGTGAAAACGCACTAAAAAGATCAGCACCACGCCCGCGAACAGACTCAACAAAGAACCCGCGAGCCGCCCGCCGACGGCATCCGCCGCAGCCGACTGCGACGTTGAAGGGATGAACTCCGGTGCGGCGTATTCACGAAGGCCCGTCTTGCGTCGCGACACGTCGTAAGCCTCGCGCGTGGCGTCGTCTTTGAGCACGCCCCACGCCTCGTTGATCGCTTTCATCTCCTCTTCGTCGCCGCCCCTGTCCGGGTGGTGCTCGACGGCGAGACGTTTGTAACGCCGCTCAAGTTCGTCGCGCGAATCCTCGCGCTCCGCGCCGAGCACCGTGTAATAATCGCGCCTCTCGTCAGCCTCGCCCATGCAGCCCCCGCCTTCTGACAATACGCGAAGCGCAGGGGTAGGGGCAACCAAAAAGGGTAAAGGGAAAGGGGGAAGGGGTAAAGGTGAAGAACAACTAACGCCAGTCTGATTTACCTTTCACCTTTTCCCTTTATCCCTTCCCCTTTGTTAAGCTAACGGAAAGTAATTTCTACTCTAACGACGGCGGGTACACTCTGATGGCTTTGCCCTTTGCGGCGGGCGACGATCTCATCTTTCAACTTGAGAGCGGCTTCGGGCTGCTGCGCGTCATCGCCGTCGATGAGCGCGACGGGCAGATTGTCTGGCATCTGCTCGCCTACGAAGATTTCTTCCCCGACGTGGAGACCGCCGAAGCCGCGCTCCTCGATGCTTCGCAACTCGGCATACGCGCCCCGCACCTGCCGCTCACCGATTACGCGTTCGCTAAAACGCCCGCCGCGCGTCTCGGCAACCGACCCGTCAACGAAGACGAACTCGCCGCCTATCGCGCGTGGAGCGCGTCCGGCGGCCAGCCCTTCGACCGCTCCGCCCTCCTGCTGCTCGGACTGCGCTGAACAATTTTTCAAACGAGAAACTGAGACGATGAATTTTCAAACTCACTCCACGCTGCGCCACTCAACACTGCGACTATCATTCCGGCGCGCAACCTTCCCCGCCCTCCTGCTGCTCCTCCTGCTCGCGCTCTCTTTCGTCGCGCGCGCCGAGCGCCGCGAGCGCACAATCGAAGGCTGGCGACCCGTTCACTACAACGTCACGCTCGTCTTCAACGACGAACTCAGCGAACTTACGCGCGCCGAGACGCGTCTGGACGCGCTCGTCCTTAGCAACAACCTCGCCGTCGTCGATCTGGACTTCGGCGCGCTCACGATTGATTCCGTGAGCGTCGGCGGCAGACCCGCGCGCTACGAACGGCGCGGCGAGCGGCTCGACGTTCACCTCGCGCGCCCCGCGCGACGCGGCGAACGCTTGCGCCTGAGCGTCGTCTATCACGGGCGACCCACGGACGGGCTTGTCTTAACGCCCGACAAGGATGGCCGCCCGTCCGCCACCGGCGACAACTGGCCGAACCGCGTGCATCACTGGATACCCGCGCTCGATCACCCTTCGGCGAAAGCCACGGTCAGCTTTCAAGTCACCGCGCCTGCGCGCACCACCGTCATCGCCAACGGTCGTCTCGATGCGCGCCGCACCAACCGCGACGCGACGCAGACGTGGACTTTCAGCGAAGCCGCGCCGATGCCGCCCTACTGCATGGTCGTCGCCGTCGGCCAGTTCGCGACCATCACGCCCGCCCAAACGCTTTCGGCAAAGACACCGCACGTCTCGTACTACGTTCCGCCCTCGGATCAAAAATTCGCAAGCGACGGTTTCGGCGCGGCGCGCCCTTCGCTCGCCTACTTCAGTCAAACAATCGCGCCCTTCCCTTACGCCAAGCTCGCGCACATCGTCGGCGCGACGCGCTTCGGTGGCATGGAAAACTCCGGCGCGATCATTTACTCGCGCACGCTCTTTGACGCGCGCGAGAATGCTCCCGTGAGCGCGCGTTTCCGCATCCGTCGCGGCCTCGTCGAACTCGTTGCGCACGAGACGGCGCACCAGTGGTTCGGCGACGCCGTCACGCCCGCCACATGGTCTGACCTCTGGTTGAGCGAAGGCTTCGCCACATATTTCGCAGGTCTCTTCGTCGAACACGCGGAGGGCCACGCCGCCTTCCGCGAGTACATGGGGCGCAAGGGCGAGGAATATCTCAAGTATGAGCAGACGCGCCGCGCGCCCATTCACGACCGCGACACGGAGGACCTGAACGAACTCCTGAACCCGAATAACTACCAGAAAGGCGCGTGGGTCTTGCACATGCTCCGCGCCGAACTCGGCGATGCCGCTTTCTTTCGCGCCGTCCGAGCCTACTACCGCGCGCACCTGCACCGCACGGCCACGACCGAAGATTTGCGCGCCGCCTTCGAGCGCGCGTCGGGCAAAAATTTGCGTCAGTTCTTCGCGCGCTGGGTTTACGCGAGCGGCCACCCGCGCTACGAAGCCTCATGGACGTGGGGGACAACGACGAGAGGGCGCGGCGGCGTGGTGATGCTTAAGATCAAGCAGACACAGGACGAGGCGTTGGGGCTTTTCCCGAATGCCTTCCCCGTCGAGATCGTGACCGGCACGGGCACGACGCGCCGCATCAAGGTCGTGCCGACCGGACGCGAGACGCGGGCGCTCATTCCTTTGAGCCGCCCACCGGCGGACGTGCGATTCGACCCGGACGCGACGATCCTCAAAGAGTTGAGCGTTTCGCCTTAGTGAAGATGCTTACAGTGTATAGATGAAAGAAACGCTCAACGAAGAACGTCGCGTGCGAGGGCGGCGATTCTTCGTTGAGCGTTAGACGTGCGAATCTGCGTAACTGCGGAAAAGTTTAAGACTCTTTCTGACTTTGAAGTTCGGCTGTCTCGTCGTCCTCGCCCTCGGCCTTGCCGGGCGTGCGACCGGGATCGCCTGATTGTTTGCCGGACTTGCCGGTTTGCGAGCCGCCACCCTCTCGCCCGCCCGCCTGCTCGTCGTTCCGTGTTTCGTCAGCCATGTTTCCCTCCCCCTCTCGATGTGTGTACGACATAGGCGCGAGTATACGGCAACGGCGACAGGCTCGTCATATCAAAAGAAGGCCGCACGCAAAGCGTAACCTTGCGTGCGGCCTCTTCATCGCTCACAACTCTTATGGTTTATTACTGGCCGAACCTCAGGCGATACTCCGGCGAGTTCATGAAACCGTTAACCATAACACGGACGTTGTTCGGGTCTTGATTGATCACGCGCAACCAGTCGTTGTAGCCGCCCGTCTCCGGCGTCCTTCTCAGGTAGCCGTAATACTGCATCGCCACGAAGGCGCGGTTGAACTCGGCTGCCGTCACTTCATCCGATTCGACGATGGCGCGGAGCACCTGCGCACGCGTCAGGGCTTGCGTTCCCGTCTGGCCGAGCCGGTTGATCAAATCGGCACGCGTCAGCGTTATCTTCGACGCTCCTTCGGGCTGCTGCGGGTCGCGCGTCGTGATCTGTTGCAACACGTAGCGATCCAACAGCGCGTTGACGTAAGCCGTGTTCGATAGCGCGTCGTAACGCGTGCGAAATTCCTGCCGCGCGCTGAAGCTCACGGGGAAGGCGGCGCGCTTCGCATATACTTCCTGCTCGGTCGCGCCCGTCACGCTCCGCATGTCGGGGATGATTTCTACGTAGTCGGGCAGGCGGTCAAAGGCGACGCGGTAGAACTTGAAGACGTAGAAGCCTTTCAGGCGGAACTCCGTCGAACCGAAGAAGGCCGCCGAGACGGTGATGCGGTCGCACAGCAGGTTATTGTTGACGTTCGGGCAGTCGTTTAAGACCTTCGACCAAGGCTCGCCCGCTTCCGGCTCACGCGAGAGGAAGTCGAGATAGTGCTGGCGGACGAAGAACGGCGTCGTGAAGACGGGGTTGGGTGCGCCCGTCGCATCGTTGTCGGTAAGGGTCAGAGTCGCGTTCGAGACTGTGCCGAGCAAGGCCACGCCGGTCGGTTGACTGAGCGCGACTTGCAACGTCTCGTCCCCCTCGACGTGCGCGTCGTCCACGAGCGGGATGTTGATCTCCTTACTCTCCTCGCCCGGGGCGAAGGTCACTGTGTCAACGGTCGTCGAATAGTCGCAGCGCGCGTAAGCCGTGCCGTTCGCCGTGGAGCAGGGCACGGCAGCCGGATCGTCCATGGTCTTGTACTGGACGCTCACCGTGCCGGACTTATCCCCCGCGCGCGTGATGACGAGCGTGGCGCGCCCCGCGCCCTCTGAGAAACGATAAGCGGCCTGAGCGAACTGTATGGTCGGAACTTCCGGCACTATCTCCGGCTGCGTGATGGTGAGCGTCAGCCCCGCGATGGTCACCGTCCCGACGCGCGGCACGCCCGAACCGTTCGACGCTACGGTCAGCGTCACAGACCCGTTACCCGTCCCGCTCGCGCCCGAAGTGACGTTGATGAAGTTGCTGTTCGTCGCCGCCGTCCAGCTGCAACCCGCCTGCGTCATGACGTTCACCGTCAGGGTTTCGCCCGCCGCAGGCGAAGTCCGGCTCGCGGGACTGATCGAATAAGTACAGGCGGCGCGCGGTAACGCGTAGGCGAACACGTCAGCCCCGTTGTTGTTATCGTTTGCGGCAAGGTTGGTGGCGTAGCTCGTAAAGACGGCTGTTGAGCCGTCGGCGGTGATGACAGCAACAAACGAACCACTGTTGCCGCCGCCCGTGCGTTGCTGGTTGACGCTCACCAGCGTGGTCTGCGACTGCTGCATATCGCGTACGAATACGTTAGCCTGCTGCACTGTCGTGCTCGCCATGCCCGTCACGAGATCGCTCGCTATACTGCTGAAGATGACGAACCTGCCGTCCGCGCTGATGCTCACTTCGCTTGCGCTGGAGCGGTCGTTGCCGCTGCCGGTGCCTGCCGCGTTCGCGCTGACGAGACGCGTCACACCGGCGGCCACGTCGCGCACGAACACGTCAGTCTCTGTCCCGTTCGTGTCGTTATCAACCAGATCGGCGGCATGGCTGAGGAAGACGATAAAGTTGCCGTCAGTGCTGATCGGGAACGGTGAGTGGTTGAGAGAAAATCCCGCGCCGGTCGCAGTTCCATCCTTGTTGACGCTGACCAGAGAAGTTTTACTCGCCGCGAGGTCGCGCACGAACACGTCGTAGTTATTGTTCCCATCAACTTGCGTGACGAGGTTTGTCGCCATGCTCATGAAAACGACGAAGCGACCGTCGGCGGAAATGATCGGGCTAACGGACACAGAGTTGCCGCTGCCCGTCCCGGCTCTGTTAACACTAACGAGCGTCGTCACGCCCGTCCGCAGGTCGCGCACGAAGAGATCGCTGAGCGAGCCGTTGGTATCGTTTGCGACGAGATTGGTCGCGTTGCTGATGAAGGCCACCCTGCGGCCATCGGCGCTCATGGAGGCGGCGTATGACTCCCTGTTGCCGCTGCCCGTCCCGGCGCTGTTAACGCTGACGAGCGTCGTCACGCCCGTCTGCAAGTTGCGCACAAACACGTCAACCGTCGCCCCGTTCGTATCGTTTGCCACGAGGTCGCTTGACGTGCTCCTGAAGCTGACCGTGCTACCGTCAGCAGAGAGATAGGGGAAGGAGGTTTCGCCGTTGCCGCTGGCCGTGCCTGCCGCGTTGACGCTCGCAAGGAACGTCACGCCCGTTTCGAGATCGCGCACGAAGGCGTCGGGGCGACCGTTCGTGTCGTTTGCCACGAGGTCGCTGGCTGCGCTTCTGAAAGCGACGAACCGCCCGTCGGCGCTGAGCGCGAACGAGGTGGTAGGCAGGTTCTCGAAGTCGAAGAGGCCGGACGCCCCGTTGCCCGTCCCCGTGCCGGAAGCGTTGACGCTCGCCAGAGTGGTCACGCCCGTCTCGCGGTCTCGGACGAACATGTCGTAAGTGGCATTGCCGTCAGGAACCGAGGTCAAGTCGCTGGCCTTACTGACAAAGGCGACGAAACGCCCGTTCGCACTGACGGCGCTCGACGTAGTTAAAGACTCCCCGTTGCCGCTGCCCGAGCCGTTTTTATTGACGCTCACCAACTGCGCGTTCTGCGCCACGGCGGGCGTCGTCGCGCACAGCAGGACGAGAAGCGCGGCGGAGAGCATGAACAGATGCTTGAGACGCTTTCCAGACTTTTCGACACAGAAGATCGCAGTGCGAGAGAACAAATACATAGACTTTACCTAATAAGGAAATTAGAACTGTCGGGAGTTATATCCTGAGTGCCTTGACGGGAACTGCGGGGGAGGCAAGAGACCGAGAGCACGGCTTCAACTATCGCGTGTAGAATAGCACACCTGCTTGGAGCGACCTATTCAACAGCAATTTGATGTGCGCGGCGCGTCAATTATCGCCCGGCCCTTTACCCGAGCGATAAATAATAGCCCGCGACGCACTAGCATTGAGAAACGAAAGCGCAGCGCCGAAGGGGCGGCGCTTGCCCCCTCCGGCGCTTGAGTCAGGTGCTATTCCTGACGGCGTGGCTTATGGCTTGAGGACGATCTTGATGCAGTTGTCCTGCTTGTTTTTGAAGATGTGGTAGCCCTGCGGCGCGTCTTCGAGACGCATGCGGTGCGTGATGACGAAAGAGGGATCGATCTTGCCGTCTTCGATCAACTTCAAGAGCGGGCGCAGGTATTTCTGCACGTGCGTCTGCCCCATCTTGAAGGTCAAACCTTTCTGGAAGGCCGCGCCGAAAGGAATCTTGTCGAGGAAGCCGCCATAGACGCCGGGCACGGAGACCGTCCCGCCCTTGCGGCACGAATGAATCGCCTGACGCAAGGCGTGCGGCCTGTCGGTTGCGAGAAACGCCGCCGCCTTCGCTTTGTCGAGCACTGCGTCGAACGACCCGCCGCCGTGCGCCTCCATGCCGACGGCGTCTATGCACGCATCGGGGCCGCGCCCGCCCGTCATCTCTTTCAACTTGTCGAAGATATACTCGTCGTCGAAATCCAACGTCTCGGCTTTGCCTTCGGTGCGCGCCATCTCAAGGCGTTCGGGCACGCGGTCGATGGCGATGACGCGCGACGCGCCCAGAAGATACGCGCTCTTGATCGCAAACTGCCCGACGGGGCCGCAGCCCCACACGGCGATGGTGTCGCCCGGTCGGATGTCGCAATTCTCCGCAGCCATGTAGCCCGTCGGAAAGATGTCCGTGAGAAAGAGCACCTGCTCGTCTTCCAGGTGTTCGGGAATCTTGATCGGCCCCACGTCGGCACAAGGGACGCGCGTGTACTCGGCCTGACCGCCCGCGTAGCCGCCCGTCATGTGCGAATAGCCGAAGAGTCCGGCGGTCGTCGAGCCGTAAATTTTTTCCGGTATCGCGCCGTTCGGGTTTGTGTTGTCGCAGAGCGACCAGAGTTCGCGTTTACAGAAGAAGCAGTTGCCGCAAGAGATCGTGAACGGCACGGCGACGCGGTCGCCGACTTGCAGATTCTTGACTTCACTACCCAACTCGACCACCTCGCCCATGAATTCGTGACCGAGAATGTCGCCCTTCTCCATCGTCGGGATGTAACCGTCGAGCAAGTGAAGGTCGGAGCCGCAGATCGCTGTGCGCGTGATCTTGATGATGGCATCGCGCGGGTTCAAAATTTTCGGTTCGGGCACTTCCTCGATCCGCACATCGTTTTTGCCAAACCAACATAGAGCCTTCATTTTGTCATCGTCTCCCGTTTGAAAGAAAAGGGGAAAGGGGAAGGGGTAAGGGGTAAGGTAAGAGCAACACGTTTGCCTTTACCTTTATCCCTTACCCCTTCCCCTTTCCCCTTCGTCTTTACGCTTTCGCGCTGCGTCCCGAAGTTTGTCCCGTCGTTGTCGCCGTCTCGCCTGCTTCCATCAGTTGCTTGAAGCGGCGCAGGTCTTCTTCGATCTGCTGGTCGGGCGCTTCGCCGAACAGTTTGGCGACCCAGGAGCCGAGCACGCCCGCGGGCGGATCGTATTTCAAGATGACGCGCACTTCCGTACCGCGCCCCTCCGGCGCTTCGCGGAAGTGAACCGAACCGGCGTTCGCCACCTGCGACCCTTCGAGCGAACGCCACGCGATCATCTCATTCTCTTTCAGGTTGTAGCTCTCCGCGTCCCACTCGACGCTCATGCCCGCAGGCCCTTTCGCCACCCAGTGTGAGCGCCCGTCGCCCGTCACCTTCACGTCTTCGAGGTGGTTCATGAAGCGCGGCAAATTCTCGAAGTTGAGCCAGAAGTGATACAACTCAGCCGCCGATTTGTTGATCGTCACGCTCTTTTCAACCTTCACGCCGCGCCCGCCCTCTACGCTCACGAAAGGGTTGTCGCCCTCTGCCTTCGCCGTGTTCAAGCCCGCCGCTTGATAGGCGTAGCAATGTCCGGTCGTGCCGCGATAGACGAGACTCGCGCCGAGCAACGCCAGCGCGACGCCGCCATAACTGCCGCGCGTCAAGCCGTACACGGCGAGCGCGCCGCCGCCGATGGCCGACGCCCAGCGTTCGATTTCGCCGACGTTCACGTCGCGCTCGTACGCTTGCGGCGCTTCGCCCCTATCAATCTGCTCTTGTGTCAATGCAGTCTCACTTGTCGCCATCTTCTTGTCTCCTTTTGAATACCAGACAGTTTCCGAACACGACGCGTACCACCGCGCACCGCATCTGTCCGAAAACGGCTCATCTTAATTATGTTCTAAGATGAACAGTCAAAAACCGTGCCGGTACGCTTTAAGGAAACGCGGAAGTAGGAACGCGGAAGGATGAAGTAAAGACAACAGCGTTTACTTCATCCTTCCGCGTTCCTACTTCATCCTTCTGTTTCAGCCCGCGCGCCCCTGTTGCCTGCCCGCCGCCGCGCTCTTGGCCGCGAAGCGCGTCTCGCGTTCGTTCAGGTAACGCGTGAGCGCGTCTTCGAGCGACGGGAGCAACCGCCCGCGTTCGCTTGTAAGCACCGTATAGGGCGGGCGCGGCGCGGCCTGTTGCAACACGGCTGTAGGGCGCGCTTCGACCAGACCCGCATCGAGTCCGGCGCGCTCTGCGGCGAGACGCGCGAACTCCGCCCAACTCGTCGCGCCCGCGTTAGCGAGATGCCAGAGGCCGCGCTCGCCGTCTATCAAAAGATCGAGGCTCGCCCCGACGAGGTCTGGAACGTAAGTCGGCGAAACTATGCAGTCGTCCGCCGCGACGAACTCGCGCCCTTCGGCGAGCGTCTGAAGCGCGATGGTGACGAAGTTATGCTCGTCCCACGGGCCGAAGAATGCGCTCGTGCGTATGACGAGCGCGGACGGCCAGGCCGCCAACACGCGCCGCTCAGCCTCTGCTTTGCTGCGCCCGTAAACATTCAGCGGCGCGACCGCATCGCTCTCGACGTAAGGGATTCGCTTCGTCCCGTCGAAAACCAGGTCGGAAGAGAACGTGAGCAACTGTGTGCTGCGCCGCGCGCACGCTTCCGCGAGCGTGGCCGCGCCCTCCGCATTTTCGCGCATACACTTTTCCGGCTCGCGTTCGGCGTCGTCAACGCGCACGTAACCAGCCGTGTTGACGACCGCCCAGGGCTCAAACTCCGCGAGCGCCGCCTCGACCGAACGCGCGTCGGCGATGTCCATCTCCGCGCGCGTCAGCAGGCGATAGGAGAGACCGCGCCGTTCGCACAGGCGCGCGAACGCGCGACCGAGCGTGCCCGTCGCGCCGTTGATGATGAGCGGTCGTGCGTTTCCACGTCTCATATCCAATCCTCGTTTCGTCGTCATCTCCGGCGCGGGCTGCCTGCGACGGACGGGCGGGTAGAGCAGGCGATCCAGACGCCGCCACCAGCCGGGCGAATCGAGCGCCGGATGATCGTGTTCGCCTGTTGCGGCCAGGTCGCGCAGCATGTGCGCGAGCGCGGTCGGTCGCGGGGCGCTGCCGCCGCGCACGTCGAAGATACCCGGCTCGTAGCGATTCATGCAGCGCGTGAGCAGGCTGCACCAATCGAACGCGCCGAGCAAAGACCACGCCGTCACCGCGCGCAGGTCAACGCCGTCCGCGCGCAATGTGCGCGCCGCATCCCACGCCTCTTTGAACCAACGCAACTGCTCCTCGCGCGTGCAACCCAAATGCACTTCCGTCACCGCGAGCGGAATCTCGTAACGCTCCCAAGCCTCGCGCAACAGCACGCGCGGCCCCGCCGTTCCTTCGGCGCACACACGCACCGCTTCCACATCGACGTAACGATGCCGCCCGTTTCCGCCGACCGCGCGGTCCGGGTAGCGTTCGACGCGCTCGTCCAGGAAACGCTCGCTCGTCAAATAGTGATTGATGCCGACGATGTCCGGCGGGCAAGGGTTAGCGTTGAACCATTCGAGTTCCGACTCCGCGACTGCGGCGATGCGCGTGAAGTAATCCCACATCGGGTGCTCGCGCGTAACGCGCCCGCACAACAGGTCGAGGCTCGCCCAGCGGCGCACGTTCTCGAAGTCGGCTTGATAGGCGAGCGAGCGCGTGCTGAAAGTTTTGCCGAGGTCTTCGGTCTGAACCAACTGCGCGCGCGGATTCGTCTCGCGGATGGCGCGCATGGCGAGCACGGTCGCGCGACACTGGCCGACGAGTGCGCGCGCGAACGTCTGTGCGTCGCGCCCGTGCGGATACCAGTGGCCGTAGAGTCCGCTGAAGCGCGCGGTCGTGAGAGGCTCGTTGACGGGCGTGTAGGCGTCCACCCAGGGGTAACGCCCGGCGACCGCGCGCGCATAGTCCGCGAGTTGTTCGGGAAACTTCGGATCGATAAGACTCGTGTGGCGCGGCCCGCTGCCGTGATGCAGGAGTCCGACGATGGGACGAACGTTTAGCTCGCGCAGGCGCGCGAGGCGTGCATCCGGCCAAGACCAGTCGGCGCGCGCTAAACCTTCCGGCGCGGTGCGCTCCCAGAGAACGGGATAGCGCATCGCGCGCACGCCGAGTCCGGCGAAGAGGTCGAGGTCTTCGATGCGTCCGGCGTGGCCGTTGCGCTCAAGCTGATCGTAAAACTCGTCGCCGACGCGGTTGACCGTACACTCCACGCCAGCCCACAGCTCAAGCGCCGAGGCAGGGAGATGCTCTCCTCGGCTCATGCTATTTCCCCTTGTCGCTTAATGCTTACGGTTACGACTGCGACACATCCGCCGCGCCGTCGTCGCGCCCGCTCGTGATCTTCTTGTAAGTCGTCAACGCCTGAGCGACGACTTGATCCATGTTGTAATACTTGTAAGTGGCGAGACGACCGACGAAATGCACGCCTTTCGTCTCGTCCGCC
The DNA here is from genome assembly GCA_035296385.1 of Pyrinomonadaceae bacterium. Lineage (GTDB taxonomy): Bacteria > Acidobacteriota > Blastocatellia > Pyrinomonadales > Pyrinomonadaceae > JAIVJZ01. The sequence continues at coordinate 46,916 of DATHBB010000206.1, forward strand.
AGCTTCTTATACTTCGCGTAAAGTTCCGCGTTTTCGGGACGCGGCACGGGATAGTAAGGATCGCCCTCGGCGCGCGGGTATTCGTAAACGATACTCGTCTTGCGATGCTCCTGCCCCGTCAAATATTTGAACTCGGTGATGCGCGTGTAGAGATTGTCGTTCGGGTAATTCACGACCGGCGCGCTCTGATAGACTTCCGTGTCCTTCGTCTCGTGTTTGAATTCGAGCGAGCGATACGGGAGTTTGCCGTGGCGGAAATCGAAATACTCGTCAACCGGCCCCGTGTAGATCATCTCCTTGTAAGGGATGATGCGCTCGATATCGCGGTAGTCCGTGTTGAGCATGATCTTGATGTTCGGATGGTCGAGCATCCGTTCAAACATGCGCGTGTAGCCATGCAGCGGCATCGCCTGATACGAGTCCGCGAAATAGCGATCATCGCGGTTGGTCCTGATCGGCACGCGTGCCGTCACCGACGCGTCCAACTCCGAAGGGTCGAGTCCCCACTGCTTGCGCGTGTAGTTGCGGAAAAATTTCTCATACAACTCGCGCCCGACGCGGTTGACGACCACATCCTCGCTCGTGCGAATCTGTTCGCGCTTCTCCGCGACCGAGTTCAGGAATTCTTCGACCTCGAACGAAGTCAGGTTCAACCCGTAGTACTGGTTGATCGTGTCGAGGTTGATCGGAATCGGGAGCAACTGCCCGTCCACGCTCGCGAGCACGCGATGCTCGTACTGCCGCCATTCGGTGAACTGCGACAGATACTCGAAGACCTCGCGCGAGTTGGTGTGAAAAATGTGCGGCCCGTACTTATGCACGAGCACGCCCTCGTCGTTGTAGTGATCGTAAGCGTTACCGGCGATGTGCGGGCGGCGGTCACAGATCAAGACTTTCTTTCCGGCGACGCGTGCCAGCCGCTCGGCCAGCACGCTCCCGGCATATCCCGCCCCGACAATCAAATAATCGAACATCCTGGCTCTCTCATTCCTTCCTGTTTAGTCGGCAGCCGTCGCGCTGTTGCTGCTGCCCGCCGTCGCCGCGCGCGCAGAGACGCTCGGCTGCTTGCTCACCGTCGCCGCGGGTTTCCCGTGATGCGCCGCGACCGCCGCGATTGATGCGCGGCGCGAGGCCGCCACTTCGCCGATCAACTCGGCCATCTCGCCCCACGTCCGATCCCACGAAATCTTCGCGAGGAATTCGTCCGTGCGCGCGAGCCAAGCGGAGTTATCTCCCTGCTCGTCCATGCCGATTTCGGCGGCGGCTTTGACGAACTCCGCCGCGTCGTCCGCGATACGCACGAGTCCGAGTTTGCCGTACGGCCTGACCACATCGCGGATCGAGGTGGAGACGACCGGCTTGCCCGCCGCGAGGTATTCGGGCGTCTTCGTCGGGCTGATGAAGCGCGTCGATTCGTTGCGCGCAAAAAGAAGCGCGGCCACGTCCCAACCGGCGAGGTACGCGGGCAGTTCCTTGTAAGACTTGCCGCCGAGATAATGTATGTTCGCGCGGCGCGGTAAGTCTTCTTCGCTGATCTTCACGACCGGCCCGATGATGACGAAGTGCCAGTCGGGGCGCGCTTCAGAGATGGCGTCCAAAAGTTCTATGTCGAAACGTTCGTCCACCACGCCGAAGAAGCCCATGCGCGGGTGCGGAATGTTCGCCTGGTCCGCGGGGTCTTCGATGTGTGTGCGCGCCTGCGCGAAGTGCGCGCGGTCAATGCTCGACGGGAAGGCGTAGACGTTCGGGTGCTGGTCGCGCTTGGCTTCGTAGAGACTCTGCCCGCCCGTGAAGACGAGGTCGGCGCGGCGAAACAGTTCTGCTTCGCGTTCGCGCAAAAGTCGCGGCGCGTTCTTGAAGGCCGAGAGTTCGTCCATGCAATCGTAGATGGTCGCGAGCGGCTTCAAATGGCGCGTCCAACCGAGTGCCATCGGCGTGTAATACCACAAGACGTAATCGCGTATCCCGTGCTCGGCGAACAAGCGGTCGATCATCGCCTGCTGGATCGCTTCCACCGCAACTTCGCTCGACAGTCCTTCGGGCAGGTGCGGCACGACGACGTGCACGCCGTCTTCGCGCTGCGTGACATCCAGACGCGAAGGCCCTTGTCCGAAGATCGGTTCTTCGACGAAGAAGACGCGGCGCTGTTTCGCGCAGCGGCTCAACAAGTGTTGTGGCCTTTGATAGACGAAGTCCCAGCGCAGGTGCGACAGGCAAACCAGGTCGGCTTCAAAATTCTGCGCCGCCTGCGCCGCGCTCACCTGCGTCGCGCGCGCGCGCGTCTGCATAGAGATGACGTTGCCGACTTCATCCTTGACGTTTCGACCTACAGCGCTTCTCTGGGTTGAATTTCCGTCTGCGAGTTCGAGGGGTAAATAATTTTTCTGATTGCGACTCATAATTTCTCTCGTAACCTCTTTCCGAAAAATGGCACACGACGAATTTAAGACTTTCGCCTTTTACCTTGCTGGATAATGTTCGCCTCCGTCGGAGTAACCGAACACCTTGAAGTGGAAAACTGGCCTGAGCAGTTTCTACCGAGCTTAATTGTCTTCAAGAGCAAGCACTATGCCCTTGTGCATCGGGGGATGTGAGAGGCTCTCGCGTCTGTGTTGAAGAACCTACAATTACGGGGGAAATGAATCTCAAACAGAGATTCGACGAGTTAAACTTCAGAGCGCGTATGTATCATTAGCTTGTACGATATACGAACGTCGAAACAGTCGCCGTGTTGTGTTTTTTGTCCCTTAAACTGATATCACAACAGGGTTAAAGCCATGTTAAGCGCGCAACTGATCTCTCAATTGACCATCTGCCGACTGCCGAGAACCGACTCAAAAAAATTTTAGGATCAGACTCGCAGGCCGGCGCGCCGCGACGAGTTTTAGACTAAAAGAAAGGTGAGCCGTCATCTCTGGCGTACCCACCTTTCTTACCCCCCATTGCTCGTTGGAAGCCGTCGAAGTTTATCAGCCGAAACTCATCAGCCGAAACTCATCAACCTCGCCGTGTCTTTGATGAGAGTTTCGTCTCACCAAAATTGTTCCCGCCCGTGCTCGCTCTCAAGGCAAAAGTTGCCTCTCAGGTGGCCTGCCCGCAGTCACTTTTGTTCGACCAGTTGATCGAACAAGCCGCCCGCGCCACCCTGAATCGATCCGGCAAATTTCAGTTGTTAGCCGCCGTTAATTTAGATGCGATTATAGAGTGCGAAAGTCCTTTGGTCTGTACGACTTCGTACTGGATGTATGAAGAATGTGTGTTGAATTTTGAGCTATGTTTGTATGTCGCACTGTGGCTCTAAAAACGCGTGAAAACCCGGCTGAAGTGTGTCATTAATTTGTCCTAGACATAACAAAGCCGTGTGCGTTATCGTACAGACATTGAATGCCGCGCTTCGTACAATGCGCGTTAATCTATGCGTGAAAGAGCCTCCTCTTTCGGGGTTGCGGGTTAAGGGAAGAAGCCCGCAACCCTCTCTTCAAATCGAAAGCTTCTCGTCGAACACCTGTCGTTTCGCAATCCGGTAAGATTTATAGGAATCGCTTCCTACAGTGCGCACGTCACCCTGCAAACTCTCACGTCAGGAGACACCGCAGATGAGTAAGAGAAATAACACAGGAATCACAATCCTCGTCGCGGAAGATGATGAAGACAATCGCTTCATCATGAAGATGCTTTTAGAGATGCGCGGCTACGAAGTTATGACGGCGGCCAACGGCTACGAGGCAATTGCCCACGCCGAACGCTCGTGCCCTCACCTCATCCTGATGGACTTGCGCATGCCGCTCTTAAACGGCCTCGCGACGACGCGCCAACTGCGCCAGCACGCCGATGCGCGACTGCGACAGGTTCCCGTCATCGCGCTCTCGGCCTACGACCCGGCGCAACATCAAGCCGTCGCCATCGCCGCCGGTTGCAACGACTATGTGACGAAGCCGATTGATTATGATCGTCTGGAAAAGTTGATCGAAACTTTCCTGCCCGCGTGCGGCACGGCCACCTTGCCCGACGCCGCCACGCCCATTGGAAGTCTCTCCCTTTAACACGTCAGACTGCTTAATCCTCTCCACTCGCCCGGCTCGCCTCCCACCCGACTCTCTGTTGCCTTCATTGTCATAGACGATGATGCAGCCAACTGCGCGTTGCGCGCTTCAGTCGCGCCTTAGTCGGTTATATTATCTACTCTACTCGAAGGATTAATTTGGAAATGGAAATTCCGTCTACAGCAGGACGCGTTCTATACGTCGAAGACCATGATGATACGCGTGTGTTGATGAGGATGATGCTTGAGAGTGCGGGGTTTCAAGTAACTACGGTTGAGAACGGTACGGACTGCGTCAAGCTGATCGAGAGCGGCGAACGCTTCGACCTCTACCTGCTCAATCACACCTTCCCCGACGTGTCCGGCGTCTCGCTCTGCAAGTTGCTTCGCCAACTCGACGCGCACACGCCCATCATCTTCTATTCGTCGCGCGCCATGCCGCAGGAAAAGGACGCGGCCTTAGAAGCCGGAGCGCAGGACTATCTCGTCAAGCCCAACGACCTCTTCAACGTCGCCGAACACGTCGCCAATTGGATCAAGTTAAACCGGGAGCGCGGAAACTCCGTCTGAGTTGTCGGCCACCGCATGGAAGGTCGGGCGGCGAGTTTATTTCTTCGGCGGAGAATTCAACAGGTGCTTCGTCGTGTCTTCGGTGACGCTGAAATTCGTCGGGACGAACTCCGTCGTGTCCGCTGCGCCTAACGCACGATGTCCGGCGTCGCCGCCCGCGCCGCCGAGCGCCGTCGGCTTAATGCCCGTCGGCGATTCTCTTCTCACGACTTCCACGATTTTTTTGCTGATGAAGATGCCGTTGATCATGATCCCCAGGCCGATGAGAAAGGGGATCACGCCGGCGATCCAGATGCGGGCGAGAATCTCGTTATCGCCCGGCGGATTTTGGCCGCTCAGAATAATTCCCCGCATGAAGAAGAAGAGAAAGATTGACGCGCCGAGGCCGACGCAAGAGGTGATGACGCCCGCCTTGATTTCATTATAGCGTTTGACCTCCGGCGTCACGCCCTTCTCACACTCAAGCTGGTAATTGCGTCTCTGACGTTCCTGTTCGGAAAGGAACATCTCCGCCACCCACGTCTTGCTCCAGTCGAATTTCTCATCCGTCTCGCGCGTCGCCACCACCTGACGCACGGCCTGTAAATTTGCGCCGCACAATTTACAGAACTTCAACTCCTCGCTTTGATTCGCACCGCATTGTGGGCAAAACATAATGAACTCCTGTCGATCCTTTTCACGAGAATACGAAATTATAGTCCGAAGGTTCTTACTTTGGATAAACAATTCACGCGGTCGGGGCAGCGAGACGGACCGGACACGGGATTTTCTTACGTCCCTCCGCCAAAAGAAAACGGCAGCCAACAGTGGCTGCCGTTAATTCTTGAATTGAATGGTCGGGGCGAGAGGATTCGAACCTCCGACCTCACGGTCCCGAACCGTGCGCTCTACCAGGCTGAGCCACGCCCCGACGAATAAACTTACTGCTCAGGCATTCTAGGTGCGGCGCGCACGCATGTCAAACAGACAACGCCTTTACCCTCCCCCGTGCGTATCAGAACACCCATCGCATGATGATGAAGCCCAAGACCAGCAGTACGGTGAAAGCCAACGTGAGAATTTCAAAATAACGATCAATGAAGGCTTTGATCGGCGCGCCGAAAAAGTAGAAGAGCGCGGAGACGAGGAAGAAGCGCGCCGAGCGGCTGAGCACGGAGGCCAGCACCAGCGTCGTGAACGGAATCTGAAAAGCTCCGGCGGCAATCGTGAACACCTTGTACGGGATGGGCGTGAAGCCCGCGATGGCGATGGCTGCGAAAGCGTTCCGCTCGTAGAGTTGCCGCACGTGCTCGTACTGCTCACCCACGCCGTACAAGTCGATGATCCGGCGGCCAATGAGGTCGAAAAATTCCAGTCCGATGAGGTAGCCGAACATGCCGCCCAGGACAGAGCCGACCGAACAGATGAGTGCATACCGGAAGGCTTTCTTCGGGACGACGACGGCCATTGCGATCAGCAGCACGTCCGGCGGGATGGGGAAGAACGACGACTCGGCAAAGGCGATGATGAACAACGCCCATGCCGCATAGGGCTTCTCTGCGTAACCTTCCACCCACGCCTTGGCGCGGCGCAGGTAAGCGAATAATTTCTTCAAGCTAAGAGTGATCCTCTCGTGGTAGTTAAGGTAAGACTCAGGAAATCGCGCGTGGCGCGGCGGGTCGGAAACTTGACAGGTCTCAAGACTCGGCTGACCAGCCGTAGCGACCGATGAGCGGGACGAAGGCGCACGCGCCGTGATCCTCGCGTATGAATTTGTCTTCTTTGCGTATGACGCGTACGAGGCGTTGCGCGTCGCGCCGCTCGCCGACTGGCATCACGAGTCGCCCGCCTACTTTCAACTGCGCCATCAAAGGTTCGGGCACGTCGGGGCCACCCGCCGCCGCGAGTATGCCGTCGTAGGGAGCGTGCGCGCTCCAGCCGAGCGTGCCGTCGAAGCATTTCACGGTGGCGTTGTAGATGTTGAGTCCGCGTATGCGCGCCTGCGCCACGCGCGCGAGTTCGCTGATGCGCTCGATAGCCAACACTCTTCCGGCCAGACGCGCTAAGACTGCCGTTTGATAACCCGACCCCGCGCCGATTTCCAAGACCGAACTTTGACTATCGAGTTCGAGCAGTTCGGACATACGCGCGACGATGTAGGGCTGCGAGATCGTCTGGTTGGCGGCGATGGGGAGCGCGTGGTCGCCGTAGGAGTTGCCCTGCAAGGCTTCGGGCACGAAATAGTGGCGCGGCACTTCGCGCATCACTTCGAGCACGCGCTCGTCGCCGATGCGGTAATGTCTGCGCAGGCGCTCGACCATCTGATCGCGCTCGCGCCGGAACGCGGACGCTTGCGCAGCAGGGATTTGTGATGCGGAACTCAACGAATTCAAGGCTCCGTGTGTCTCTATAAAGTTTGAAAAACTCAGGTGTGTTCGACCGTCCGGCTCACGTCGTCTGCGGCGGGAACATTTTTGCTCAAGCCCGCCGAGTTCCAATTCTGCAACTCGACGAGCGAGCGATGGTCCGTCATGTCGCTGCGCATCGGCGTGACGGACACCAAGCCCTGCTTGACGGCGCAGTAATCCGTGCCCTCGACGGTGTCTTCGGGAAACACCTCTTCGCCGATCCAGTAATAAGCCTTGCCGCGCGGGTCTATTTTCTCCGTGATGATCGGGCGCGCGTTCTTCATCCCCTGACGCGTGACGCTGACGCCGCGCAGTTCGCCCGGCGGCATGTTGATGTTAAGCAAAATCCCTTCGGGCAAACCTTCGTCTAAAACTTTCCGCACGATCCGTGCGGCGAACGCGGCGGCGTGCGTGAAGTCGTAATTTTCGCGCGCGACGAGACTGAAGGCGAGGCCGGTGACGCCGAGGATGGTCGCTTCGAGCGCGCCCGCGACCGTGCCGGAGTACGATGCGTCGTCGCCGAGGTTGCCGCCGTGATTGATGCCGGAGACGCAAATGTGCGGCCACTCTTCGCGCGGCAAAATTTTATGGAGCGCGAGCGTCACACAGTCGGTCGGCGTGCCGTCCACGGTCCAGTGGCGTTCGTCAATTTTGCGTATGCGCAGCGGGCGCGAGAGCGTCAGGCTGTGCGACGCGCCGCTCATCTCGGAGGCCGGAGCCACCGTGTAAACGTCGCCCACCGTGCGTAGAGCTTCTTCGAGTTTGATGAGACCGTCGGAATGTATGCCGTCGTCGTTAGTCAAAAGAATACGTGTCATAGAAAATCAACCGGAGTTCATTACAACTCAAAGCCCTGAATTATTCAAGGGAGCATGCCGCAATAGATTGTCTTTCGCCAAGCGAAAGCCCCGCTGACGCATTTGCACGTCGGCGGGGCTTACGTCACATGAGCCGTCATCCGGTTTACGCGGAGACGGTGTTGCTGTCTTTTTTGCTGCTGCCCAGACCCTTGATCTGCACGGGCGTGTTCTTCTCCACGTCGCCCGCGCCGAGTTTCTGCTTGAGCACCATTTCCTGATAGAGCTTGCGCATCATCGCCGCTTCCTCAGCCGCCGTCTTCGGCCCGGCCATCTCAGGACGATTCGGACGCTGCAAGTCAACTTCGTTCAGGATGCCCGTGAAGCCGACCTCGGCCAACTCGACGTTCTTGCCCTTCGCAAAAATCTCATGCCGCCCGTGCTCTTTGTACCACTTGGCAATGGTCGCGTTCTGGTGCATCTGCTCGATGATGTTGCGCCAGCCGATGCCTGTGTTGTAAGCGCAGAACGAAATTTCGCCTTCCTGCGTGCCGTAAGGAATGATGCACATCTCCGTGCGGCGGAAGTCGTAGTTGAACAAATCCTGGAACCACATGCCCGCGATGAAGAGGAAGTTCCAGGGGTCTGCGCGGCGCTTCTGAATGTCCTCGTAGGTGCGGTCGCCTTCGACCTTGCCGTAAGACTTGCCGGAGAGTCCGAACGACTTGTCGAACTTCTTGAAGATGTCCGCGAGCGTCAAACTCTGCGGCGCGCCGTACGGGCTGTAGTTCTTGAGGAGCGCCAGGCCCATCATGATGTTCGAGAACCACTTGCCGCGTCCCGCGTCCGTGATGCCCGTCATGTCTTTGACGAGTCCGGGGATGTTCAGGAACTCCGGCACTGGCTTCATCTCTTTCGTGTTCTTGTTGATCATCACCGCCGTGCCGACGCCGCAGTTCGGGTGGCAGCCGCAGGAGACCTGACCCCACTCGGCTTCGGGGCCGTGCACGAGGTCTGCGAAGTCGGCGAACGCGCCCATCAGCGAGAGCGGGAACCAGTCGCGCGTCGGCTCGGTGATGCCGACCTGCTTTTTCACGTCGTGCGCGAGGTGCGACAAGGTGTAGCGTTGCGCCATGCGCCGCTCGTCCGTGATCTCCTCGTCGCGCCCCGTGAACGACACGGGCTGGAACGAGATGAAGGCGACTTTTTTCGGATTGTCGAGGGCGAAGCGTATGACGGAGCCGACCTGATCGTTGTTGATGTTGTTGACGAGCGTGGTGACGAGCACGATCTCGACGCCCGCTTCGTGCAAATTGTCAATCGCGCGCAACTTCACGTCGAAGAGGTTGCCGACCTGACGGTGCGAGTTCGCGTCGTTGCCGATGCCGTCGAACTGCAGGTAAGCATAACGAAGCCCTGCGTCGGCGGCTTCGCGGCAGAAGTCTTTGCTCTTGGCAAACTCGATGCCGTTCGTCGCGCACTGCACGGAGTTGTAACCGACCTTGCGCGAATATTTGATGGAGTCTATGAAGTGCGGCGAGATCGTCGGCTCGCCGCCCGAAAACTGCACGGACATCTGGCGGCGCGGCTTGATCGAGATGGCCTTGTCGAGAATGTCTTTCACGTCCTCGAAGCTGAGTTCGTGCACGAAGCCGACCTGATTGGCGTCCATGAAACAGGGGTCGCACATCATGTTGCAGCGGTTCGTGAGGTCAATCGTCAAGACCGACCCGCGACCGTACTTGATGGTGGACGAGCCGTGATTGTGCAACTTCTCGTCGTTGTGCGCCTGTATGTCGCGACCGGGGAACTGCGCCTCGATGTGTTTGAGGAACGACGAATCCATCGCCATGATGTCTTCGATGTGGCCGTGCGTGGGGCAGTCCTTGATCATCCAGATTTCGCCGTTGCGCTCCACGATCTGCGCCTTCACCTCGCCGACCTTCTCGTTGATCAGGATGGCGGGGTCAATCACCTCCTGGCTCAGAATCTTGGCGCGCGCTTCGATGACGCACTTCGGGCAGAGGCTGTCGGTCGTGCGCGGGAAGCCGAGCGGCGGCTTCGACTTCTGCCAGGACTTCAACAGCGGCTTATCCGACCATTTCGGGATGAACGATTCGCTCGGGCGATATTTATTGAAAAACTGGATGGTGTTGAACGCGCCCGCCGCGATGGCGGTCAGTCCTCTTTCAACGTGTTTGATGGGTCGCATTTTCTCTTCCTTCTCTACCGTATAAATTTGTCAGACGCGCCGCGATGGCTTGAGCGT
>DATHBB010000207.1:0-8213 GCA_035296385.1 Pyrinomonadaceae bacterium
AAATTGAAGACGCTCCCGCCCTTCTGGCAACCGAAACAATAAAAAATATCCTTCGACGGGTTGACCGAAAACGAAGGCGTCTTCTCCTGATGAAACGGGCAGCACGCCATCCAGTTCGCGCCCTTCTTCTTCAAAGACACGTAATCCTGCACCACGCGCACGATGTCCGCCTGCCGTCTGAGATCGTCAATGAATGTCTGCGGAAAACGCACGGGTTTACGATTGTGCTTTCAGGTGACTGAGAAAATCAGTCGGGGAATAAACGGGTAACGAGGCGTTTTTATAGTCGTCCAGATTGCGCGTGACAATCGCGTCGAGACCTATAGCTGCTGCGCTCGCGTGTTGCACCGCGTCTTCGTAGTCGGCGAAGGGCGACGCGAATGCGTCTTCGAGAACAGTGTGAGTGATGGCACAAACCTGAAAGGCGATGAGCAGGTCGCCGATTCCTTGTCTCGCTTTGTCAACACCCTTAGCTTTCCGCACGAGGTAGAAGACGTTGACCGGAGTGATGCCGGAGATGTACCCGTCGCACGCGCCTTGCGCGATAAGTTCAAACAACTCCCCGGCGGCTTCAACGAAGGGCTTTCGCTCCAACACGAAGTCGAGCACCACGTCGGAGTCAAGCAGCACGCGCATCAGGAGTATTTCTCCGTCAGGTAGTTGACATAGTCTTCCTTCAACTCTTCGTCCGAAGGCGGCTCGCCATCGAATTTAGCGATGCCGCGCAACCGCCGGATAGCAGCGATTTTACGCTCGCGCTCGCTTTCGCCAGACACTTCGGCATTATTTGAAGTAGAGATTGAAGCCGCGTCTTGTCCCGCTTCCAGGTCCTCGCGCAAACTGCGCGAAATCGTCTCGATCAGCGCGACGCGCTCGGCTATGGATAATTGTTTGATCTCTTCTATGAATTGCCGCCGTGTCATAACCGTCTCCTGTCAGGTAATTCTAACGCAGTCGCGCAGCACGCGCACGATGTCCGCCTGCCGTCTGAGATCGTCAATGAATGTCTGCGGGAAGCGCATAGCGATGGAAAGGCCAGAGAGAAATTCAGAAGAGCGGCAAGGTCGTTAGCTTCCACCCGGCGGCGACCTTCGAGTGGCGTCGGGGCTGGTCGGCCTCTCCGTCGAAAAATGTCTCGTCGTTCGAGTCGCCCAAATCCCTGATCACGACGCCGTTCGAGGAATGTTTATCGGCGCGGATGATCCTGACTTGTTCGCCCTCCTTCGGTTCAGCCACGCGGAGGAACATGCCGGCCTTTACCCCGTGTGCTGTGCCCACGTTGACGGTCACGAAAGTGAGTGAAGCGCGCGTGTGAACCGCGCTCGACCCGTCCGGGCTTTCGTAACTATAGTTCTTTCTCACCTGTCTCTTGCCGACGGCGGTGATCGTTCCCTCGACCGGCTTCTTCAAAAAGCGCGCGTAGTTCGAGGGCACGACGGGTGCGCTCGCGGCGGCGTCTGTTTTTCCTCCGGTTAGAGTTTCCTGCGTCTCGATTTGTGGACTACCTTCCGCCACGACGTGCCGGGTTAAGAACGCGACGTAGCCGAGGTAAAAGAAGTTCTGGCTATAATTGTATTTGCCGAGTCCGACGGCGTAATCGCCGAAGTCGCCCATCTCGTCTTCGCGGACCAGCAGGCGTTGGCCGCGCCAGGTGACCGGCACGAAGCGGAGCGTGGCTTTCGCGCTCCCGCGTGAGCGTGAGTGGCCGTGCGTGTGTCGGGACGTTTTACTGAATTCGGGGAAAAACTGCACGAGCGTCGGCGAAGCCTCGACCCTGCCGTAAGTCAAGCCCATCACACGCGCCTGACACTTATCTATATGAGCGATGATGAAACCGCCGTGCGGCGACCAGCGCGCGTACGTCCCGTGCGTGTCGCCGCCGCTAAAGTAGATTCCGCTCCACTCCGCACCCGCCGCGTCTTGCGCCGCGAGACCGGCGCTTTTCCATCGCTCGACCGCCGCGACCGCGTCTTCCTTCGTGAAGTCGTCGGAGGAGAACCACCAGGACTCCGTGACGCCGTTCTCCCAATACCCCCACTGATTCAACTGCGCAGACGCCGGAGCGGCGAGCGACACGACGAGAGCGAGCGACACCAGCATCGCCTTCAAATATTTTCGCGCCGCGCGCCGTCGGAAGATGTGCATCGGAGTAGCCCCTTTATAGTTACTGCTTTAATTCTACAACGGTCGCGCCCGCGCCGCCTTGATCGGGCGGGGCGGGGGCGAACGATTCGACGTGCGCGTGTGTGCGCAGGAAGTCCGCGATGGCGCGGCGGAGCGCGCCCGTACCGTGGCCGTGAATGATGCGCACGCGCGCGAGGCCGTTCAGGTAGGCTTCATCCAGAAACTTGTCGGCTGCGTCGGTTGCCTCATCGGTGGTGCGCCCGATTAGGTTGAGTTCGGCGTCGGGCGCGTCCTTCGAGCGGCTGAGGCGCACGTCGGCGGTGCGCGCGGAGGCGGCGGCCATCTGTTCGAGTTGCGACATGCCGCCTCCGCGCGTCTGTTCCTGTTTGCCCTGCGGCGCGCGTTCCATGAGTTCGAGATTGGTGAGCTTTTCGCGCAGGCGCACGTGGCCGATGCGTATTTCGGCGTCCGCGCCCGCGATTCTTTCGACGACGCCTGTTTTGCCGAGCGTTAGCAGGCGCACCGCGTCGCCTTTGACGATCTCGCGCTCGACTGTCGCAGGCTGAAACGTTTCGCCGCCCGACTTCACGCGGGGCGATTCTATCTCCGCGCGCGCTTGCCGGACGACGCGCACGCCGCCCGCCTGCTCTGCGCCCGTCGATTTCGTCGCGTGGCGCGCGCCCGTTGGTGTCGTCGTTGCGGTCGCCGAAGCGGCGGCGCGTTGTGCTTCGCGGCGCAGTTCGGCGGCGCGCGCGGCGGCTTCGCGTTCGACGCGCGTGCGCTCGGCGCGATCCTCGATCTTGGAGAAGAGTTCGCGCGAGCGTTGTTCAAATTCCGTGAGGCGCGTGTTTATCTCGCGCTCGAAAGTTGTTTGACGCTCGCGCTCGCGGCGCGAGGCGTCGCGTTCGAGCGCGGAATATTTTTCGGCGACCGCCGCGCGTTCCTCTTCGAGCGCGAGGCGCAGGGCTTCGGCCTCTTCCGATTCGCGTTTGATGCGACGCAGGTATTCGGTCGCCTCGCGCGACGATTCGTTGACGCGCGCGGACGCGGCCTCGACGATTGCGCGCGGGAAACCGAACCGCCCCGCGATCTCTATGCCGGAGGACGAACCGGCGAGGCCGACGAGCAGGCGATAAGTCGGCTGCAAAGTCCGTTCGTCAAACTCGACGCTCGCGTTCAGGACGCCCGACTCGTTCGCCGCATATTGCTTGAGGCCGCTGTAGTGCGTGGTGGCTACGACGTGCGCGCCGCACGCGCGTCGAAAATGATCCACGACGGCGACGCCGAGCGCGGAGCCTTCTTCGGGGTCCGTGCCCGTGCCGACTTCGTCCAGGAGCACGAGCGCGGGCGCGCGGCAGAGCGAGAGCATGCGGCTTATGTTGGCGACGTGCGCGGTGAAGGTCGAGAGATTGGCGGCGAGCGATTGGCTGTCGCCGATGTCCGCGAGCACGGAGCGGTAGAAAGGGAAACTCGCGGCGCGCGCGGGAACGTGGAGGCCGGAGAGCGCCATCAGCGCAAGGAGTCCTGCGGTTTTCAGGACGACGGTTTTGCCGCCCGCGTTCGCGCCGGAGATGACCATCAAGGGATGCTCCGCGTCGAGACGAAACGAGACGGGCACGACCTCGCCGTTTGTCGCGCGCAGATTTTCTTCGAGCAGGGGATGGCGCGCGGCGTCGAGTTCGAGCGCGGCGGCGTCGCCGACGAAGGGCTGCACGCAGTTGAAGCGCGAGGCCATCGCCGCCTTCGCGCCGATGAAGTCGAGTCCGGCGACCGCCTGAGCCGCGCGTTCGATGGCGGGCAGTTCGCGTCGCATCTCGTCCGTGAGCGCGGAAAGTATGCGCGTGATTTCGCGTTCTTCGGTCTCGCGCAAATTTTGCAGTTCGTTGTTGCTGTCAATCGTCTCCAACGGTTCGACGAAGACGGTCGCGCCCGAAGATGAGAAGCCGTGCGCGACGCCCGAGACGCGCCCGCGATGATCGGCGCGCACGGGGATGACGAAGCGGTCGTTGCGCACGGTGACGAGTTGGTCCTGAATCGCCTCGTCCGAGCGGCGCATCAAATTCTCTAACGAGCGCGTGATGTTGGAGCGGAGGCGGTTGATGTCGTGGCGTATGCGCGCGAGTTCGGGGCTGGCGCGGTCGTCCAGTTCGCCGCTCGGCAAAATCTTCGCCGTCACGCGCGCGGCGAGGCTGTACAACTCGCGCGGGAGGTCTGCGACGAGCGACCACAGGACGGGCACGTCCTCGCGCTCGGCCTGAATTGAAGCGCGCGCCTCGCCGACTTGATCGCAGAGGCGCGCCAGTTCGAGGAGCGGCATGGGTTCGAGCGTCGCGCCCTCGATGCGCAGTCGCGCGATTGACTCGGACGGGTCGGCCAACTCGGAGAACGACCATGCGCCGCCCCGCCTGCGCAGTTCGACGCACTCGGCCACTGCGACGAGCGAGCGCCGCACGTCTTCCACATCGTCGAGCGGCGCGAGTTCGTCCACGCGCGCGCGCCCGGCGGGCGTCTGCGCCCCGCGCCTCACCAGCGCGCGCAATTTCTCGTATTCGAGCACCCCGAATGCTTGTTCGTTCATAATAGAAATCCAGTGACAAGTGACAAGTGACGAGTGACAAGATAAAACAGTGAATCGTGAATCGTAAATCGTAAATAGAAGAAGTCGGTTTTATCTGTTCAGGGATTTGCGGGTTTTCCCGCTCGTCACTTGTCACCTGTCACTTGTCACTTGTTATTACGTTCTGCGGCGGCGACGTTCGACGCCTTGCATGGCGGCGTCGAAGAGGCGCGCGGTGTCCAGGAGGAGGATGTCGCCCGCGTGATGCCGTATGGTGCGGCGCAAGGGGAGATTGTTGGCAGGGTCTCGCGCGGCGTCCGTCGTGTCGTCGTCGAACAGTTCGAGTTCGTGCTCGACGCTTTGGACGGCGAGCGCGAGTTGTTCGTCGCCGCCGAGCGCGACGATGAGCGTGGCGCGCGTCGGCGCGGCGTTTGTCGTCGCATCAGGCGAAGTTGCGGCGTCTGACGGTAACAGCAGGCGCGGGTCTATGACTGTGAGAATCCGGCCACGCTGGCTGACGAGGCCGCGCACGGGCGCGGGCGCGAAGGGCAGAGGCGTGGGCGTCGTCGGGTTCTCGCTCGTCGCCTCGACCTCGTCCGCGTAGACGGCGAAGAGGCGCGCGTCCGCCGTGCGCATCACGAACAGTTTGCGACGCCGCGACGCGTCGCTTGACAAATGACCCGCGCGGGTTGAATCTGTCGCGGCTGCCCCGTCGTCCTGCGCCGTATCTTCCATGCCGGAGATGGTAAACTGAACCGCAAAACTTTGCGAGACGAGGGCGGGCGCAAGCACGCACGCCGCGCGAGGGTCAGCGCAAGCGTTGTTAGGGGCTTTCAGCGTCGGCGGGACTTTGGCGGCGCGCGTCCGGCGACAATCTACACAACAGCGCGGGCGCGTATATTGTCCGCGTCCCTACAGCTTGTCCGTGTTATTAAGTTTGAAAGTTGAAAGTTGAAATTCGCTTTTGCGGAGTTTTTGGCGTCGGCTACAGAGACGCCGTTGGGAGTTTTGATGTTCAGTAAGTGTTTGATGTTCGCGTCCGTGTCGGTTCTGCTGGTGCTCATGTTTACGCCGCGCATCGCGTCGGCGCAGATGGATAACGATGAGGAACCGCAGCAAAAGGGTTCTGAGATGGCGATACCGGATCGCGGGCGCGTGCGTGCGCCCGAACTGACGGGGCATCGCGGCTGGCTCAACACCGAGAAGCCGCTCTCGCTCGCCGCGCTGCGCGGCAAGGCGGTGCTCCTCGACTTCTGGACTTACGGCTGCATCAACTGCATACACGTCATCCCCGACCTCAAGCGGCTCGAAGCGAAATACCCGAACAACCTCGTCGTCATCGGCGTCCACTCCGCCAAGTTCGCCAACGAGAAACAGAGCGACAACATACGCCAGATCATCCTGCGCTACGAGATCGAGCATCCCGTCGTTAACGACGCGGACTTCGCCATCTGGCAATCTTACGCCGTGCGCGCGTGGCCGACGCAGGTGTTGATTGATCCGGCAGGCTACGTCGTCGGCAAGGTCGAAGGCGAGGGCAACTACGAAGAGATTGACGGGGCTGTCGCCTCAACGCTCGCGGAGTTTCGCAAGCGCGGCGCTTTGAACGAACAGCCGCTCAAACTCGCGCTCGAACGCGCGAAGGTGGGCGACATGCCGCTCGCCTTCCCCGGCAAGATTCTCGCCGACGCGAAAACAGACCGCCTCTACGTCGCCGACTCAAACCACAACCGCATCGTCATCACCAAACTCGACGGCACGCTCGTTGACACCGTCGGCACGGGCGAACAGGGCGCTGCGGACGGCGCGTTCGACCGCGCCACCTTCTACCGCCCGCAGGGACTCGCGCTCGACGGCCATATGCTCTACGTCGCCGACACCGAGAACCATCTCATCCGTCGCGTCGATCTGAAGATACGCACCGTCTCCACAGTCGCGGGCACGGGCGCGCAGGCGCGCGGTTTCAACGACGAGGCGGGGCGCGCGGCGGCGCGCTCGACTGCTTTGAATTCTCCGTGGGACTTGCAACTCGTCCGCCGCACGCTCTACATCGCGATGGCCGGGCCGCATCAAATCTGGCGACTCAATCTTGCGCGCGCAGAGATTTCGGTCTTCGCCGGATCGGGGCGCGAAGCGCGTCTAGACGGCTCGCGCCTCGCCTCCGCCTTCGCGCAGCCTTCCGGACTTGCGACCGATGGCGGCTCGACGCTCTTCGTCGCCGACAGCGAATCAAACATCATACGCGCCGTCGATCTCGCGCCGCCGCGCCAGCCCGAAAATGCCACGACGCCCGAGGCGACGGAAATGCCTGAGCCGGAACTGGGCGACCCCGCACCGACGCCGGAAATCGGCGATGCGCCGACGCCGGAGATAGAGGACGAGACGCAGGCCGCCGTCGCGCCGCCGACCCCGACGCCGGTGCCCTTCAAACAGGTCGAGACGCTCGCGGGCGGCGACCTCTTCGAGTTCGGCGACGTGGACGGCACGGGCGACGCGGTGCGCTTGCAGCACCCGCTCGGCGTCGTCTACGCGGACGGCGCGCTCTACATCGCGGACACTTACAACCACAAAATCAAGCGGCTCGATCCGCAGACCGGCACCGTTAAGACTTTCGCGGGCACGGGCAAGTCAGGCCAGACGGACGGCGCGAACCCCTCTTTTTACGAACCGGGCGGCCTCTCCGTAGCCAATGGCAAACTCTACGTCGCCGACACGAACAACCACGCCGTGCGCGTCGTCGATCTCACGAGCGGGCAGACCACGACGCTACCTTTGCGGAATTTGCGCCCGCCCGCCGCGAGCGTGAAGCGTCTGGAGGCGAACGCCGCCGAGAGCGCCGCGCCGAACGCGGAGGAGATCAACGCCGCGCCGCAGAGTCTCCTGCTCGCGCGCGATCCGGCAGGGGCGGGCAACACGCTCGTCGTCGAAGTCGCGCTCCCCGCCGGTTATCACTTGAACGAACTCGCGCCGCATCGTTTGCAGGCGACCATCGAACGCGGCGCGGAGCGCATCGCCTTTGAAGGCAACGCGCGGCGGCTCACGCGCGCGGCGAAAGATTTACTGCAACTCCCCTTGCGCCTCCCCCTTCGCCCGCTCGCAGACGGCGCGGCGGACCTGCGCCTCCAACTCACGCTCTACTATTGCCGCGAAGACAACACCGGCGCGTGCCGCATCAAGACGCTCATCTGGCGCGCCCCCCTCAACATCACCTCCGACACGACAGCCCCGCGCGAGATCAAATTGCGCGGAGAGATCAAGTGAAACGATGAAGTAGGAACGCGGAACGATGAAGTAAAGAACGTCCGCAGTCAGTAATCCGTAGTCAGTTGTTCAAGACCGTCTTTGGCAATTTATGTAACGAGCACATGCAACTGACAACTGACAACTGACAACTGACAAAGAACTGTCCTTTCAGTTCATCGTTCCGCGTTCATACTTCATCGTTTCCCCTGTTGTGTGCTTCGGTGTAAACTTTCGGTCGAATGAATAATCTGTGAGATGTCGGGTGGTGCACAGCGGGCGGCCCGGTCGA
>DATHBB010000208.1:0-2744 GCA_035296385.1 Pyrinomonadaceae bacterium
TGCTCGGTGAAAACTTCTTGCCGCTGCATCATGAATTCGAGAATTCTCTGCATCTCTTCGTTCGTCATGGCGTTGCTCCTGACCCGGGGAGGTTGGTACGCGTGGGCGTTCAGCGCCACAGTTTGCGCTGCAAATCGGTGAAGCGTTCGATGATCTCATCTTGCGCGCGGTGCTGTCCATCCTCGACGATGCGTTGACCGCCGACGACTACGTCGCGGACGGCTGTGCGCGCGAGCGAGAAGAGGATTGCGGGCAGCAGGTCGTTCGTTCCCGCTCCGGCGATGGAGAGGTCTGCGAGCGCGACGGTGAAGAAATCTGCGGGGCGTCCGGGTTCGAGCGTGCCGCCGCCGTCCGCCGTGTCGCTGCCGCCCGCGCCGATGCTGGCCGCGCCGTTCGCGGTGGCGCAAGTAAAGAGGCGTGCGGCGAGCGCGGCGAGGGCGTCGGGTTCGTCGTCGGGCTGGACGGCTGACGGTTCGGCTGCCGTCTCCGTTGGCGCGTTCGGCTGCGGCGCGAGCACGGCGCGTTCGAGCTTTTGCAGGCGCAGGTGGTATTCGAGTTCGCGCGCGTCTTCGAGGAGATCGATCTGCGTGTGGCTGTCCGTGCCGAGCGAGACGCGCACATTCGCGTTGAGCAGCAGGTCGGCGGGGACGATGCCGTCGCCCAGGTTTCGTTCGGTCGTCGGGCAGGCGCAGACCTGCGCGCGTGCTCGCGCGAGCGCGTTCACCTCCGCTTCGTCGATGTGTACGGCGTGGACGGCGGTGAAGCGTTCGTCGAGCAATCCTTCGTCGGCGAGCAGGCGGACCGGCGTGCGCCCGTGTTCGTCCAGACAGGCGGCGACCTCTGCGGGCTGCTCTGCGACGTGCATGTGTACGGGCAGCGCGTGTGCCGCGGCGAAGGCGCGCACCTCGCGCAGGTAGTCGAGCGGCACGGCGCGAACGCTGTGCGGTGCGACGCCGACCCATGCGCCGCTCGGTGAGGCTGCCGCATCCTGACCGTCCGCGCTATCGTTTCCGACATTGTTTCCGACATGAGCGCGTGTGCCGTCGTCGCGCGGCGTTTCGCGTGCGAGATCGCTTTTGAGAATTTCGGTCTGTTTGAGAAAGGCTTGCGCGTCGGGTTCTATGAAGCGCGTTTGCCGGGCGTTCGGCGGCGTGTTCCATCCGGCGCGCGCATAGGCGACGCGCAGGAGCGCGATGCGGAGTCCCACGTCGCGTGCGGCGCGCACGACTTGCTTCGCCAACTCGTTTTCGTCAGCGTAGCGCGTGCCGCCGGGCGCGTGGTGCAGGTAGTGAAACTCTCCGACGGCACAGATTCCGCTCGCGGCCATTTCGAGAAAGGCCATGCGCGAAGCGTCGTAAATTTGTTCGGGCGTGAGGCGCGTGGCGGCGGCGTACATCATCTCGCGCCACGTCCAGAAGGAATCATGTGTGGCGGAGCGGCGTTCGGTGCGCCCGCGTATGACGCGCTGGAAGGCGTGCGAGTGTGCGTTGACGAGGCCGGGCAGGAGCGCGCGATTCCTGAGGCGCACGACGCGCACGTCTGCGGCGAGCGTCGCGTAATCGCGCGTGAGATGCGTGATGCGCCCGCCTGCGTCTGCGACGAGCGCGAGTCCGCTTTCAAAACGCCCGCCTGTGTAGAGAAGATCGGGCAGCCACGCCGTCAACGTCGGATGATTTTCGCGCAAAGGAGTTTCAGGCAAAGTTTTAAGCAAGCGGTGCAACTCGAACGTCGCGCGTCTCTGTTACAGGATGCACGCGCGAGTTGCGACGAAAAAGAAGGTCGCCGTTAACAAAAAGCGAACAAGCCGCAGGCTCCGGCGGCATCTAATTCTCGTACCCTCGAAGGGGAAATCGGTCGGGCAAGCATACAACACGGCGGCGGCGAGGCGCACGCGGGAAGGCATCATCGGGTTTATGAATACAACGGTCGGGAATTTAAGAACATACGCGGGATTTGCGCGCCGCTTCGGGCGGCGTTTTCTGGCGGAGCGTTTGAGCGAGTCGGGCGTGCCGATTGCTCCCGCGCCGCATCGCCCGCGCCCTGCCGAGTGGCGCGACGATCAACTGACGATGGCGTGGCTCGGCCACGCGACAGTGCTCATCAATTTTTACGGGACGTGGCTGTTGACCGATCCGGCGCTACGCGAGCGCGTCGGCCTGCGCGTGCCGGGCGTTCTCACATTCGGGCCGCGCCGACTCGTCGCGCCCGCGCTCGCGCCGCACGAACTGCCCGCGCTCGACGCCGTGCTCATCTCGCACGCGCACATGGATCACTGTGACACGGGCACGCTCACGCGCCTGCCGCGCTCCGTCCGCGCCGTCGTGCAGCGAGGAAACCTCGACCTCGTGCGTCGCTTCCGGCGCGCGGACGAGTTGGCGTGGGGGCAGTCGGTCGAGATTAATGGTGCGCGCGTCGAGTCAATCGAAGTGAACCATTGGGGCGCGCGAAAGTTGACGGACAAGCATCGCGGCTACGGCGGTTTTTTGATCGAGAAGGAGGGGCGCGCGCTCGTCTTCGGCGGCGACACGGCGGACACGCGCGCCTTCATGAGTCTCAGGCGGCGCGCGCGCATCGTGCTCGCGATGATGCCGATTGGCGCTTATGACCCGTACATCTACGCGCACGCCAACCCCGAGCAGTCCTGGCGTATGGCGCGCGAGATGGGCGCGACCTACATCCTGCCGATGCACCATTCGACTTTCCGCCTGAGCCGCGAGCCTGTGGGAGAACCCGTCGAGCGCCTG
>DATHBB010000209.1:0-5206 GCA_035296385.1 Pyrinomonadaceae bacterium
GGTTAACGATTCACTTGTTCTTTAGACAACCTATCATTCGACATCGGGAAGAGCCTTATGACCTTACTCCTTGTGCCGTCTGCTGTGTTTTCACACATGCGACAGTCGCAAGAAAGAGTTTCCTGATGTCAGTAACAGCACGCCAGTATAACGAAAACCGCATCCTCGCAGCCTTACCCGCCGAAGATTTTCAACGCCTCAGTCCACATCTGGAGCCGATTGAACTCCACCTCGGCCAGATTCTCTACGAGGCCGGTAGCAAGATTGAGTACGTCTACTTCCCCTTGAACTCAATGGTCTCCCTTATCTCGCAACTGTCCGACGGGTCGAGTATCGAAATCGGCGTCGCAGGATACGAGGGGATGGTCGGCATCTACGCGGTGCTGGGTGTTGACAGAACGCCGCACGAAGGGTTGGTGCAAGTACCCGGCGGCGCGGTGCGCGTGAAGACAAGCGTCATTGTGGAGGAGTTCAAACGGGTTGGTGCCTTACAACCTGCCCTGCTGCGTTACCTGCAAATGCTGCTGTTACAGACGAGCCAGATCGCCGCCTGTAATCGCCTCCACACAATCAGTGAGCGACTCGCCCGCTGGCTGTTGATGAGCCAGGACAGGTGCAGGTGTGACGATTTGCCATTCACGCAGGACTTTATAGCCCTGATGCTCGGCACTCGACGAGCGGGCGTCACCGAGGCGGCTATCCTCCTACAAGCCGAGGAGTACATCACTTACCGGCGCGGGCACATTAAAATACTGGACAGGGCAGGGATGGAAGATTATGCCTGCGAGTGCTACCGGATTGTGAAGGACGAGTTTGACCGTGTTGTCGGTTGAGTTTCACCTCAGGTAAGCATTCTATTCTCTCCGGCCCGTGGTGAGTTAAGTATATTTATGCCCAAATTAGGACACCACTTGCCGATTAAAAACCTTGACAGCCTCAAGCGCCGACTGATATAAGCCTTACAAACTTGGTTAACCGTTTACGTAATCGCTTAAGCCGCCGTCGCCATAGCTCCATCGTTATACGGCTTAAGTCTTTGACCAGGTATCTGGCTGGCTCTCAATAACAATGCGAATCTCAACTAACAAGCGGGTGCCGGGGCGGGGTGTTCTCTCCCTGCGCGTAACCGTGTCTGATAGCAGCGACGGCATCGTGCGAGGCGGAGTTTGTCGCCCGCTCGTCTTCGTCGGCGCGTGAAGCGTTGCCGCTTGTGGTTGAAAAGTTATTCCTTCGGGCGTTCAGAAATTGCTCGCGCCTGCGCGAGCATGTCCGTCACGTGCGGTTTGAGGAGGATTCATGAAGTCGAATAAGTTGATGACGTGTCTTTTGTTCACGCTTTTTCTGGCCTGCGCCGCTCCCGCCTTCGCGCAGAGCGACCGCGGCACGATCACCGGTTCGGTGACAGACCCCAACGGCGGTCTGGTCGCCGGGGCGAAAGTCACCGCGACGAATCTGAGCACGGGCGAGGTGCGCGAGGCGACGACCTCCGAAGAAGGCACTTACACGATGCCCGAACTCGCCCCCGCGCCCTACCGCCTCTCGGTCGAAGCGTCGGGCTTCAAGACCTCCACGGTCGAGAACATACAGGTCGGCGTGCAGACGACGCGCCGCGCTGACTTCACGCTCGAACTCGGCCAGATCAGCGATGTCGTCACCGTCACGTCGGACAGCACGCCTACGATTCAGACCGACACGCCCGTGCGCCAGAGCAACGTCAACGAGCGGCAGGTGAGGGAACTGCCCCTCTTAGTCAACTCCGAAGCGGGCGGGCGCACGCCGCTCGCCTTCATCTTCCTCGACAGCAACGTGAGTGCGGGGAGCGGCGCGAACGCCGGCGGCGGCGGCAACGCCACCAACTTCCGCGTCAGCGGCGGGCAGGGACTCGGCACGGAAATTCTCGTCGATGGCGCGAGCACGCGCCGCACGCAGAACGGCACGTTCTTCTCCGAAGTCGCCCCCGGCCCGAACGCCTTTCAGGAGTTTACGCTCTCGACCAGCACCTACTCCGCGGAATACGGCAACTCCTCCGGCGGCATCATCAACTTCTCTCTCAAGAGCGGCGGCAACGAATTCCACGGCGAAGTTTACGACTACATCCGCAACGAGAACTTCAACGCCAACACCTTCATCAACAATTCGCAGGGGCGCGACCCCATAACGGGGCGCGAACGCCTCGAACGACGGCGCGACAACCAGAACGACTTCGGCTTCAACCTCGGCGGCCCGATCACCCTCCCGCACTTCGGCGAGGGCGGCCCCATGGTTCACCGCTTCACCAACCGCGCCTTCTTCTTCTTCAACTACGAGGGCTACCGCCGCACCACCGGCGCGAACGCCCTCATCACCGTCCCGACGGCGCGCATGCGCATGGGCGACTTCGGCGAATTGCTGACCGATCCTTACATTCTCAGAGAGTTTCCTGCCGATCCGGCCAACGGTCGCCCTGTGGCGGGCGTGCAGATTTATAATCCGCTGCAAGCGCCCACGATGCGCCAGGCCATTCCCGGCAATCGCCTCGATCAGTTCCCCGCTCTGATAGACCCGGCGGGACTGGCCGCGCTGCAATTCTTCCCCTTGCCGAACACGACCGGCCCGCTCGGCTCGCGCGTCTTCCGCAACTACCTGTCGCAGAGCATCATCCCGCTTGAGTCGAACCAGTTTACGGTCAAGCCCGACTTCATCATCTCCGACAAACAGAAGCTCACTTTCAGCTACTCTTATCGACGCAACACGCGCATCGCGCAGGACGGGGGTGCGCCGCCGCCGCGCTTTCCCCTCCCCTTCACTTCGCAGGGCGTCTTCGAGCAGGACTTCCGCTCGCACCTCGCGCGCCTCCAGCACGACTATTCTTTCACCCCCACGATCCTCAACCACTTGAATCTGGGCTTCACGCGGTTCGACGTGGCGAACGCCAACACGACCGCCGGTTTCAACACCTCCTCGCTCGGTTTGCCCGTCAACGCAACGCAGAACGCCGCCTTCCCGCGCTTAGGTTTCCCCGGCTACGGCGATCCGGCCACTACCTCCGACCCGCGCGGCTATCAAGACATCGGCTCGACCTTCTTCACCGACCGTATCCGCGACAACAGCGTGCAGGTCTCCGACTTCGTCTCGTTCCGCGTCGGTCGTCACGCGCTCAAGGTCGGCGGCGACGTGCGCATCGGCCAGTTCAACATCGTGCAGAGGATCGATCCCGGCGGCTCGTTCAACTTCCGCCACGACCAGACTTCCGAACTCGTGCTCGCGCCGACTATGCAAGACCCGATGCGTCGCGTGCAGCAGGGCGGCTGGCCGATTGCCAGCTTGATCACCGGCGCGACCGAGTTCTCCTTCAACAGCACCAACTCGATTGATCCGGCCTTCCGCCAACTCACGCAAAGCTACTTCATCAACGACGACTTCAAAGTGACGCCGCGCCTGACCTTGAATCTCGGCTTGCGCTACGACTTGCCGGGCTTGCGTTCCGAGGCGCGCGACCGCTTCCGCAGCTTCGTCCCCGACGCCGTCAACCCCGACCCGCGCCTGCGCGGGCGTCGCGGCGCGATTGCCGGAGCCGCCGGACAGGGCGGCGTGCAGGCTCAATACGACACGCTGCTTCGCCCCGACCGCTCGAACATCGGGCCGCGCGCCGGCTTCGCCTATTCCCTGAACGATCAGACGGTCGTGCGCGGCGGCGGCGGCATCTTCTACGCGCCCGTCCTGTACGGTTCGGGCGGCGGCGGCGACATCAACACCGGAACCATCGGCTACAACACGGGCAGCGGCGCGCGCACGCCCGACGGCATTCAGGCGCGCTTCTTCCTGCGCTCCTATCCTTCGATTCCGTCGGTTGATCCGGGCGGGCAGTTCGTCTTCAACGATGGCGGTCAGGACGTGCAGTTCTTCGACCCCACGTTCCGCACCGGTCGCACCGTGCAGTACAGCCTCGACTTGCAGCGACAGTTGCCCTACAACTTCGCCGCCTCTATCGGCTACATCGGCCACAAGGCGACGCGCCTGCGCTCCGACTTCGGGCGCTTGAACGCGCTGCCCCTGAACGCGCTCCGGCTCGGCTTCCCGCTCTTGAACAAGGGCATCAATCAGGTGACTGCAACGGATCGCACTTACGCGGCGAGCGTCGGCGTCACGCTTCCGGCGAGCGGCGACGCGGTGTTTCAGGGCTTCGACGGCACGGTCGCGCAGTCGCTTCGCCCGTTCCCGCAATACCGCAACATCAACAACATCCTCGAAAGTCAGGGCACGAGCGACTACAACGCCCTGCAACTCAAACTCGACCGCCGCTTCGCGCAGGGCATACAGTTCGGCGCGTCCTACACCTTCTCGAAACTGATCACGGACGCCTCCGAGGACGTGCTCGGCGGCGGTCGCACCGGACTGAACAACGTGATTCAGTTCGCCAACGACCGCGCGGCGCAACGCACGGTCTCGCCGACCAACCCGACGCACGTGTTCGTCGTCAACTACCTGTTGGAGTTGCCGTTCGGCAAAGGTAAACGCTTCCTCAATCGCGGCGGCATCGTCGATAAGATCGTCGGCGGCTTCCAACTGAGCGGCATCCAGCGCTACCAGTCGGGCTTGCCGCTGACCTTCTTCACGGACAACGGCGACGCACGCGGCTTCCTCGACCTGATCGGCGTCGGCGGCAACCTTCGTCTCAACCTGACCGGGCAGCCCATCGCAGCGAATAGCCGCGACGCGATTGTCACACGCGGCGCGACGCCCGGCGTCGTCGTGATCAACCCGGGAGCTTTCGCCGCGCCGCCGCCCTTCAGGACGACTTTGGCCATCGGCTCGCAGGAATACGCCAACTATTACGCCAACCCGTTGCGCTTCTTCGGCACGGCTCCGGCTGTCTTCCCCAACGTCAGGGGCGATAAGTTCTCCAGCGAGAACATCAGCCTGTTGAAGAAGACGCGCATCACGGAGACGACCACGTTCGAGGTCGGCGCGGAAGCCTTCAACATTTTCAACCGTACGCGCTTCTTCGCGCCGACGACGAATTTCGGTACCTTCGACGTGAATAACCCGTCTAATACCATCTTCGGTTTCCAGAGCTTCATCGGCGACGAAAACGTCTATTCGCCGCGCGTGGTTCAACTGCGCGTGCGCCTGGTCTTTTAGTTCGGACAACGCACACGAAGCGGGCGGCGCGGGGAAAGTCGAGCATTAACTCTTCCCGCGCCGTTCATTTTCCCGTCCGGGCGCG
>DATHBB010000210.1:0-6675 GCA_035296385.1 Pyrinomonadaceae bacterium
AACCTCACGAACGCCCCCGGCGAGGACACGCGCCCCGCCTGGTCGCCCGACGACAGGCGCATCGCCTACGGCAGCAACACGCTCGACGCGCCCACGAACTACGACATCTACACCATGAGCGCCGACGGCTCGGACAAAATCAAGCTGACCGACGACCCCAGATTCGACAGCGACCCCACGTGGTCGCCGGACGGGCGACGCATCGCCTTCACCAGCGCCCGCGACGGAAAGTCTTACGAGATTTTCGTGATGAACGCCGACGGGTCCGACGTGCGCAACCTGACGAACCACCCCGGCGACGACGCGAAGCCCGCGTGGTCGCCCGACGGTAAGCACATCACCTTCGCCGGCAATCGCCCGAACAAGACCGACTTCCCCGCCGTCTACATCATGGACACCGACGGCAACAACCAGCGCCTCGTCACCGCCGCGCGTACCTTCGACGACGAACCGGCGTGGTCTGCCGACGGCAAGCACGTCACCTTCCAGACGCAGCGTGACGGCAACTTTGAAATCTACCTCGCCAACGCGTTCCCCGAAGCGGGCACGGGCGCGGGCGGTAAGCAGATGCGCTCGCTCGCCGTCCTTCCGTTCGCCACCGTCGGCGCGGAAGGCGACGAGCAATACCTCGGCGTCGGCATCGCCGATGAGTTGACCAACAAGCTCGGCGGGTTGGACGAGATCACACTGCGCACGGCGGGTTCCGTGCGCCGCTATCTGGGAGCGAATAAGAGCGCGGTCGAAGCGGGGCGCGAGTTGAAAGTTGACTACGTGCTCGGCGGGTGGGTCGAGCGCGTCGGCGACCGCGTGCAAACGTCGCTCGAACTGACTGACGTGTCGAACGGGCGCGTGCTCTGGGCTGAGAAGTTCAACGAGCGTTTCACGGACATCTCGACGCTGCAAAACTCGATCTCCGAGCGCGTCGCGCGCGCGCTCAGCCTCGAACTGACGACCGACGAGCAGCGCCGCCTCGCCAAGCACTACACCAACGACAGCGCCGCGCAGCAACTCTATCTCGCCGGGCGTTACCACTGGGGCAAGCGCACGCCCGAAGGCCTGCGCATGGCGATCTCCAACTTCGAGCAGGCCATCGCCAAAGACTCGAACTTCGCGCTCGCCTACGCCGGTCTCGCCGATTGCTACGCGCTCCAGAACTGGTATCTCGAACCGCCGCCCGCAGACGCCTTCGCGCGCGCCAAGCAAGCCGCCGAACGCGCCGTCGCCATCGACGACGCGCTGGCCGAGGCTCACGTCTCGCTCGCCTTCATCAAGTTTCACTACGACCGCGATCTCGCGGGCGCGGAAGCCGAGTTTCGCCGCGCCATCAACCTGAACCCGAACTATCCGACCGCGCACCACTGGTACGCCTTCAACCTCTCCGTCATGGAGCGGCACGACGAGGCGCTCCTTGAGATCAAACGCGCCGAGGAACTCGACCCGCGCTCCCCCGTCATCTCTACGGCGGTCGCCAACATCCTCTACCACGCGCGCCGTTTCGACGAGGCCATCGAACAGTGTCAAAAAGCTCTCGCGCTCGATCCCGGTTCGAGCGCGGCGCAGGTCGTCTTGCGTTGGGCTTATGAGAAGAAGGGGATGACGGACGCGGCCTTCGGCGTCTATGAACGCGAGCGCGCCTTCGCGGGCGACACGCCGACGACGCGCGCGAAATACGCGCACGTCTTAGCTTCGGGCGGTCGCGCGGCGGAAGCGCGGCGCGTGCTCGAAGAACTCATCGCGCGGCGCAAGCAGCAGTGGGTGACGGCCTACGAGATCGCCGTCGTCTATGCGCTCCTGGGCGACCATGACAACGCTTTCCTCTGGCTCGAACGCGCCGACAAAGAACATGCGGTGGGCTACACCTACCTACGGGTTGACCCGCGCCTCGACAACTTACGCGGCGACCCGCGCTACGCCAAGTTGCTGCGTTGAACCTTTAGCCACGCGCGCCGCTGCCGCCACCATCCCTGAAGCCTCGCCCGTAGGAAACCGCGTGACATTCAACACTTGCGGCTCGCGTCTGGACAACGCCTGCGCCTCGCGCGCCAAACTCCGACGCTCTCGCGCCCTCAAGGCCAGGCGATACTCAACGAAATCGAACCCGGCCTCGACCATGCGCGACATCGCAAACGCGAAGCCGTTCGACACGAAAGTCAATATGCAGCCCGCCATCACGATAATGCCGAAATAAATTAAGTAACTCATCTCTCCACTCTCCCGTCGTCCTCTCTTATAGAACGCTCTTAAAATTTACTAACCTTCTTCGTTAACTCGCCGTCTCCGATTTGTTCAAGACGCCCGCGACGAGCGACCTCACGCTCTGCATCCAACGCTCGCGCCGCGCCTTGCGCCGCTGCATTTTGATAACTTCAAGCCCGCGTCGCCCCTCTTCGCTGCTCCGGCGGTTACGCGCGTGTTCTTCGACCAGCGCGCGATAATAAGCGCGGTAATAGTCGGCGCGCGCGCGGGCGGCGCGCTCCCAGTAATCGCCCGGCCATTCGTCGTGTCCCGCGTCAACCGTGAGCGAGCTTTTGTTCGCTGTCGTGTTCATCGTCTCGATCATCGCCGTCGTGCATCCTTTCTGCACCGAAATCCAGCCGCCCCGTTGAGCGCCCCCTTAATTGTCCCTATTTACTAACGCGCAACCGCGCCGCTCGCGGGATCAACTTTTTTCGACAAATTTGCGCGCGTTTTCACTCCACGCCGCTTTTTCCGAGTCGGACGCCCCGCTCACGCCGCAAAAAACAACGGAAGGCTCAGGTTAATCACCTGAGCCTTCCGTTCCTGGCGCGCCCTGCCCACTTGGGCGGGCCAATGGGGGAGAGGGAGCTTGGCGCGTTCCTTAACGCGCTTTAATCTTCACCGCTTCGATCACGCTCATCGGCGACGCGGTCGGGATAATTCTCGTCAACTCGAAACCGGCCTCCGCGAACAACTCTCGATACTCCTGTTCCGTGCGCTCAAGCCCGCCCGGGCTGAGCAGCATTTCGAGGTCTTGAATCTTCGCGAAGTGCGGCTCGTTGCCTTCGGGAACGATCATCTCGACGAGCAGCAGTCGCCCGTCTTCGGGCATCGCGCGGTGGCAATTCTTGAGAATCGAGAGGGCGCGCGCGTCGTCCCAATCATGGATGATGTGCTTCATCAAATAAGCGTCCGCGCCCGCGGGCACGCTGCGGAAGAAGTCGCCCGACGCGAGTTCCGTGCGCTGCAAGACGCCTTCCGCTTCGAGGCGCTGCGACGCGCCCGCGATGACCTGCGGCACGTCGAAAAGCAGACCTTTGAGGTGCGGATTCGCGCGCAGGATCGCCGCCAGCAGACTCCCGTGCCCGCCCGCGATGTCCGCCAGTTTAGCGATTGACGAAAAATCGTAGGCTTCGACGACGGCCTTCGCGACCATCTTCGACAAACTCGTCATCGCGTTATCAAAGACGCGCGCCGCCTCCGCGTTCTCCGCGAAGTACGGGAAGACCTCTTTGCCGTGAACGTGTTCCCACGCCACCTTGCCCGTGCGCGCGCTGTAAGTCGCGTCGCCCCACACCTGCCAGTGCCAGTCCGCGCCCATGAAGATCGCCAGATCGCGCATAGACCCTTCAACGTCCGCGCGTAAAAGCTCCGCCGTCGGCGTCAACTCGAAGACGCGCCCCGCCGTCTCCGCGAAGACCCCGCAACCGGCCAGCGCGCGCATGAAGCGGTAGAGCGACGGCGCGTGCGCCCCCGTCTCCGCCGCCAGCTCGTCAACGCTTCGCGCTCTAACCGCCAACAGGTCGGCGACGCCCAGTTCCGCCACCACCCGCAGCGCCTGCGTGACGAGCGGCGCGGAGAGCATCTGCGTCAGCGCGACCTGCGGAGGCTGCAGCGACGCATCATCTTGCCTGTAAGTGTGTCTATCGTCTTGCCGTGTAATCATCTCTAAAACTGCGCTCATGTGCTTCAACTCCTCCGGACTGTTACCGCCCGAACATTAAAAAATTTCGCTTCCAAACATTAACGCGCATTTCCGGCGCGCGCGGGATCACGCGCCGCGCGATTTTTTTTACACGCCGCGCCGCAAAACTTTTCTTCACAAGCGGTTGATCCTTTTTCCGTGCGACGCGCGCGTTAACGTGTGAGAGCGCAACGGCGATCTCAAGTGCGCCGCATATATCTTCAGGCGGCGCTCATCAATCCCCTATTGAAAAGACGGTGAACCTCGTGAATACAAAATCATATTCAACTTATTCCGCGCTCGGCCTCTTACTCGCGCTCACGCTCGTCGCCGCCGGCTTCGCGCTCCTGAGTCAGACGCCTTCTACGACTCAGGCGCACGCGGGCGTCGCATCATCCACACATCATTCATCCATACATCATTCATCCGCGCCCGTCGCAGCGACCGACGAGGCGGCGCGCGTGCGCGCGAGCGAGGCTTACGGCAAGCTCCCGCTCCACTTCGAGGCGAATCGCGGGCAGGCCGAACCGCGCGTTAAATTCATCTCGCGCGGCAACCGCCACGCGCTTTATTTGACGCAAGCCGAAACCGTCCTCGCCCTGCACAACGAAGCGACGGGCAAAAGCGCCGCGCTTCATCTCAAGATGGACGGGTCGAACCCCGCGCCCGAAGTGAGAGGCGAAGACGAACTGCCCGCGCGCGTCAACTACTTTCGCGGCCAGGATCAAGACGGCTGGCAGCGCGACGTGCCCACCTTCGCGCGCGTCCATTACGCGAACGTTTACGACGGCATAGACGCCGTCTATTACGGCAACCAGCGGCAACTCGAATACGATTTCAACGTCGCGCCCTTCGCAGACCCCGCGCAGATCAAGCTGCGCTTCGAGGGCGCGCGCTCGCTACGCATAGACGCGTCGGGCGACCTTTTGATCGAGACGGCGGCGGGCGAAGTGCGACAGCACAAGCCGCTCGTCTATCAGGAGATCGAAGGCGCGCGGCGCGAGATCGCGAGCAATTACAAGTTGGGACAGGACGGCGAAATCGGTTTTGAACTCGCTCCTTACGACGCGTCGCGCACGCTCGTCATCGATCCAATTCTCGCCTATTCGTCTTACGTCGGCGCGTCGAGCAGCGACACGGCCTTCGGCGTCGCGGTTGACGCGGACGGTTTCGCCTACATCACCGGCAACCTCTTCGGCGCGTTCACGATGACGCCCGGCGCATACGACACGACCAACGCCGGACAGGACGTGTACGTCGCCAAGATCAATCCGGCGGGCGGCCAGTTCGTCTATGCCACTTACATCTCGGCGGCTGGCGGCAACAACGTCGGCAACGACATCGCCATAGACGCGCAGGGCAACGCCTACATCACGGGCAAAGCCACGAGCGCGCTCTTCCCCGCCACCACCGGCGCATACGACACGACGCCGAACAGCCTCGACGCTTTCGTCGTCAAGTTAAACGCACAGGGCAACGCGTTGCTCTACGCCACCTACCTCGGCGGCACGGGCACGGAAGAAGGCTTCGGCATCGCCGTCGATTCCGCGGGCGACATTTACGTCGCGGGCACGACCACCTCCAACAACTTCCCCGTCTTGAACGGCCTGCAAACAACTTTCGGCGGAAGCCGCGACGCCTTCGCCGTGAAACTCCGACCGGCGGGCGGCGGGGCGGCTGACCTCCTCTACTCGACTTATCTCGGCGGCGCGGGCGACGAGGATGCAAACGCCGTCGCCTGCGACATAAGCGGCAACCTCTACCTGACGGGCAACAGCACCTCCGCCAACTACCCGACCACCGCCAACGCCTACGACACGAGCCTCGCCAACACGAGCAGCGGCGGCGACGCCGTCGTCACGAAACTCAACCCGTCGGCGACGGGCGCGGCGAGTCTCGTCTATTCAACTTTCCTCGGCGGCACGAGCACGGATCGCGGCAGCGCACTCGTCCTGGACGATGCCGCGCTGCCGAACATCTACATCGCCGGCACCACGAGTTCGTCTTCCGTGAACG
This sequence comes from Pyrinomonadaceae bacterium, assembly GCA_035296385.1. Classification (GTDB taxonomy): domain Bacteria; phylum Acidobacteriota; class Blastocatellia; order Pyrinomonadales; family Pyrinomonadaceae; genus JAIVJZ01. The sequence goes on from DATHBB010000210.1 coordinate 5,939, forward strand.
GCCTCTTCCCGACGACGGCCAACGCCTACGACACGACCATCAGCCAGACCGACGCATTCTTCAGCCGCATCAACCCCGTCGGCGCGGGGGCAAGCGACCTCGTCTATTCGACTTTCATCGGCGGCATGAATGCGGAGGAAGGACTCGGCATCGCGCGCGACGCGTCGGGCAGGATTTACGTCTCCGGCTCGACCGGCTCGTCCAACTTCCCCACGACGCCCGACGCCTTCCAGTCCGTCTACAACGGCAACGACGCCTTCATCGTCAAACTCAATCCGGCGAGCACGGGCGCAAGCGACCTGCTCTACTCGACTTTGTTTGGTGGCACGAGTTCGGGCAGCAACGCGGCGGACGGCACAGACAAAGCCCACGACATCGCCGTCGACGCTCAGAATAACTTTTACGTCGTCGGCGAAACCGGCTCGCGCGACCTGCCCCTGCAAAACGCCTTCCCGAATCAGACCACACACAAAGGTTTCTCCGACGGTTTCATCGCCAAGTTCATGGACTCCGCGGCCAACACCTACGAGATTTCCGGTCGCGTCACGAACTTGTCGAGCGGCGGCGCAAACTTCTCCGGCGTCGTCGTACAACTAACCGGCACGACGACCGCCACGCGCACGACCGACGCGAACGGCAACTATTCCTTCGACGGCCTCGCGGCGGGCGGCAACTACACCGTCACGCCCGTGCGCGCCAACTACACATTCGCGCCGCCGAGCCTCGCCTTCAACAAC
>DATHBB010000211.1:0-5424 GCA_035296385.1 Pyrinomonadaceae bacterium
CGGCGCGAAAATCCGAAGCCGTTTGATAACGAAGCTCTCGATCTTTTTCGAGGGCTTTGCCGAGTATGTGATCGAGTTCGTGGGGTAGCGGCGGGTGCGAATTCGCAGCGCCGAGCGGCTCTTTGGAAAGAATCGTGCCCAGGGTCTCCAGACGATTCGCGCCTTTGGTCGGCGACGAACCCGTCATCATCTCGTAAAGCACGATGCCCAGACTCCAAATATCCGTCCGCTCGTCCACTGCGTCGCCCGCCGCCTGTTCCGGCGACATGTAGGCGGGCGTCCCCATGAGCAGCCCGGGTTGTGTCTGCGCCGTTGAGAGCGGCAGTCGCTCTACGGCGGCGGTCGCCTGTTCGTTGAGCTTCGCGAGTCCGAAATCCAGCACCTTCACGTAGCCGTCGGGGCGCACCATGATGTTCTCGGGTTTGATGTCGCGATGGAGGACGCCCGCGCTGTGCGCCGCGCCGAGCGCTTCGGCCACCTGCGTGGCAATTGCGAGGGCGTCTCTCATCTTCAAGCCGTCGTCGATCAAATCGCGCACGGTCTTGCCCTCTACGAATTCGGTGGCGATGTAATGCACCCCGTCCGAAACTCCGATGTCGTAGATGGTGATCAGGTTCGGGTGATTGAGAGCGGAGACGGCGCGCGACTCGCGCTCGAAACGCTTAACGCGCTCCGGGTCGGAGATAAACTGCGGCGGCAAAATTTTCAAAGCGACCTTGCGCGCGAGCTTGGCGTCGTGTGCGAGATAAACCTCACCCATCCCGCCCGCGCCCAGTAGCTTCTCGATTTTGTACGCGCCGAGTTCGCGCCCGACGAAAGAGGATTGTTTGGACGCATCTCCCGCGTCGTGAGCGACCGCTCTGGCGGCGATGTCGAGCGCAGGCGACTCCATAAAGTCGCCGATTCTTTGCTCCGCGGCCAGCAGGCTCAACAGTTCGCGCCGCAAATCTTCGTCGCCCGCGCAAGCTTCCTCGGCAAACTTCGCGCGCTGCGCGACGGGCAGTTCAACGGCGTCGTCGTAGAGCTTTTCGACTTGTCGCCAACGATCAGCTTTCATCGCCCGCCTTGAGACTGAGTTCACGGAAAAGCCAGACCTTCGCTTTATTCCATTCGCGCACAATCGTGATCTTCGACAAATTCATCACTTCGGCGGCCTCCTCGAAACTCAACCCTCCGAAGAAACGCAGTTCGACGATCCGCGCCTTGCGCCCGTCAATCAAGGCCAGCGCCGTCAGCGCTTCGTCGAGCGCGACTAAATCCGCGTCGCGCTCTGCGGGCAGGACGAAGGCTTCGTCTATAGCGACATGCCTGATCTCTACATTCTTCAAATGAGGGCGACGGCGCGCGAAATCCACCAGAATCCGGCGCATGAGTTGGGCGGACACGCCGAAAAAGTGCGCGCGGTTTTGCCAGCGCACGTTTTTCCAATCAATCAGACGCACGTACGCTTCGTTGACCAATGCTGTCGTTTGCAAAGTATGGCCGGCACGTTCCCTGCCCATGTAGCGTTTGGCGATGCGGTGAAGCTCCGCATGGACGATGGGCGTGAGGCGTTCGAGGGCTTCCCGGTCGCCAGCGCTCCAGGCTTGCAATAACTCCGTCACTTCGTGCGCCGACCCTGTAGCCATGCCCTTGTTCAATCCGAACTGTTCCAAAATAATTTATCACACAGGAAAGGTAAAAATTGTTACAGCGCGATGATAACTTTCGCCCCCGATTTGCGCCTTAGTATTTGAAATCACCCGCGAGGCGAAAGTCGCAGGGAGAGGAAAGTATCATGGTAAAAGTGCGCGCGACATCGTAAACGTGGAGGCGGCCTGTGCCAATTTCAATTAAGACCTGAATCGTTCGGCGACACGAATTTTCAGTAATGAAGGAGAAGACTCATGAAAAACGAATTGCGTAGAAATTTTTCGGCCACCGGCGTGATGGCCGTCGCCTTAACGCTGGCGCTCGCCGCAGTCTTACTCGCGACGCCCGCCCCGCAGGCAACGTCTCAGAACGTCGAAGCCAAGCCGCAGCAGGTCAAGTTGGACTTCAAGCAGGGCGACAAAAAAACGGGTCTCAAGTTATTCGTCGAACGCGGGGCGCTGACGAAAGTGACCGCGACTGACTCGTCGGGCACGCGCGACCTGAAGCGGACTGACAAGCTTGCAGTCCCCTGCCCGGATGCAGAGACGGAGTGTAAGACGGTCGAACTGGAGGACGGAACACGCGTTGACGCCTGCTACTGCAAAGGCTCCGATGCGATACTGATAGGACTTTTGTTGCCCGCCGTGCAGAAGGTCAGGGAGGCTTCGAGCAGAAGCCAGACCGCCACCTCCGGCGGCGGCCCCCGCGTCCGGGTCTTCGACGGCCTAACCGGCGCGGTGAAGGGCGAGGCACGTAAGGCGGCCTGTTGGGCTGACGAGAAGTTAAAGCTCAGCTTTTGCTCGAAGTAAGGAAACGCGCGGGCGTTGGGCTTCGGCCTGTTCCATCTCGTGGCCCCCGGAACTACTAATCGTTCCGGGGGCGAGACAGGTTGACCTGCCGGTCGCGCGATGGAACTACTTACCCATGTCTCTCCGGCATTGCTTCCTGGAGAGTAAGAAACGAAGAGCTATCTGAAGCCGTCGATTTGTTCAAAGAAATTTGCTAACTTGCGCTCATCCAATTTGCCTTCGGTTCGCACCCCGCTACAAATATCCAGCCCGAACGGCGCGACCTGTTCGATAGCCTCACGCACATTCTCCGCCTTCAAACCACCGGCGAGGAAGACCGGCTTCTTCACCCGCTCGACGATCCGACGGCTAATCGCCCAATCGTGTGTGCGCCCCGTGCCCCCGAGCAACTTAACGGCGAGACGCTGATCGCCCGAATCCAGCAGAATTGCGTCGGTCTCGGGCGCGACTCGCAGCGCCTCTTCAAGCGAGCCTTCGTCCTGAACGTGTATGACCTGCACGAGGCCGACGCCCGGCAGAGCGTCACGTAAATCACGATAGGTCCCGCGTGTCAGGCGGTCAACGATCTGCAACGTGTTGCTTCGGACGTAACGTTGCTGCTCGATGATGCCCGAAGCGCTCTGCCTGCTCGTCAGCAGAAACGACGCGACGGCGGGCGGCACGCTCGCGGCAATCTCGCGCGCACGTTCGTCGGAGATGACTCCCGGCCCTGACGGCATTTCGGAGACCAAGCCGAGCGCGTCCGCGCCGAAACCGACGGCCAGAGCGGCCTCCTCGACGCTGCCGATGCAGCAAATCTTAACTCGTAATCTCATGCCGCTAAACTGATCGGCGGCTCGCCCGCTCGCCTGACCTTCGGGCTGTGCCTTTGCCTGCCCGACACGTCTCCCGCCATTATTCCTTAGCACTAGAAGATCGCCGCCTGAAACTCCGAAAGCTGAAAAAACTCTCTCAAAAAGCCGACGGCTTTCTCCGCGTCAAACTCGCCGCAAGTGTAAATGATGGTCGAAAGAAACTTCGGATTGACCCACACGGCGATGTAAATTCCGGAATCAATCAACGGAACAAAACCGTCGAAACCTTCATTGACCTCTTTACCCGCGCCGCTCGTTCGGTGAATGATAGGTTCGCCGTAGGTACGCAGCCCCAGTTCAGCCGTGATGCGCGAGAAGTAAGTTTTGAGAGTTTCCGCCGTGACTTCGGACTTGAAATAACCTTCGATCAGAAGTCGCTTCCTGAAAATATGGGGCGCGATAGTGGTCAACGGCGTCGTGTTCATCTGACGGGTGAAGGGCGGCACCTTTTCCCTGTTCGCATAGTTCATTTTCGCGGCTCCTCACTTTCCAAATTCGTCTTCGCATACGCCACTATGAACAGCGCGGCGAAAATCAAATCCACGACGCTAAAGCCGAGCAGCATGAGCGAAGAAACTCGACCCAGCAGGAAAAGCACGACGACGGCGACTCCGAAGCCGAGCTTTTCCAGCACTGCCGGAATCATCGCCGGGCGGTAACGCGCAGGGTTCTTAGCCATCAAAAGGAAGAGAACCTGCCAGGCGACCGCCACGCCGACGAAGCCGTAGTAATACTCCGGGTGGTTGATCGGCGGAGGGAAGTCCCGACCGTTCTTCGCTTCGAGAAAATACTGCGGCAGCAGGACGATCAAGCCGTAGATGCCCGCGACTAAGAATAAGCGTTGCGCGAATTTCATAGCGCCCTCTCTATAAATTTCTTAACGACTTATCAAAATCGTTTGCCTGCCCGCATCCCGGGTGCGCGGTTCTGCCCTTCCGCGATCCGTCGAACCGTCTCCACCACGTGGCGTAACATGCCCGCCGGATAACGAAGAGTCGAGAAAGACACTCTATCTACAACCCGCGCCTTGAAGTCGGCGACTACTTTTGTCTCTTGAAATAGAGAGCGTTCGTCGCGCCCGTCCTCATATCGAGAGGTCCCTGCCCGACCATCTCCCAGCCCTCAGCACCGAGTCTGGCGACGGCCTTCGCCATAGAGGTCCCGTTCCCGTCGGTCGCCTGAGATTGCACGTCCTCCACCTGAGGGCCTGTGTCGCGGAAATAGACGATCCAGTACCCTTCCCGACTCGCGTTAACATAAGCCGCCTTAGTCAGCGCGCAGTACTCCCACTGCTGACGGCTGCCCGACTCGTCGCCCTGCCGCGCCAGTGCAGGTGTTGCGGTCAGGAGCATGTTCGAGGTCGCCCCGCCCAGCGCCGACCCGATGAGGATCAGCAGAATAATCAGTAGGTGCCGCTTCTTGCTCATATAAACTCCTCTCGTATTTGGACACACGTGCCCAAACGTCTTTCTACCTCTTAACGCGAATTTCCTGGCCGGATTGGATCAGTTGACTCTACGAATCACACGGCTCTGTGACGCAACGCCGCGACCTTGATTTCGACGCTGACCCAAACGCTCGCCGGAAGTCATACCTCCGTAGCGCTCGATCAAACCTTCGTCGTTGATCTGAAACAACGTGGCTAACTTTTTGGCGTAATAATAGTGATGCATCCTACCTTTTGTTGCACGCGCGAAACAATGTCTTGTACGGGAGACGCGGTTGTGATATAAGGCGTCCCCGAGATTGAGGCTTTATGTATCGGCTACACAAAACGTAGGAGGAGGGATTATGGAACTGGGAGCTTTCTCTGTGAGCCTGGCCGTCAAAGATATTGAGGCGTCGAAACTGTTTTACGAAAAGCTGGGCTTTACAGTTTTCATGGGAGACCAATCGCAGAATTGGCTGATTATGAAGAACGGCGACCACGCCGTCGGTCTGTTTCAAGGCATGTTCGATAAGAACATCCTCACCTTCAACCCGGGCTGGACCAGCGACGCTCAGCCACTCGAAGAGTTCACGGACATACGGGAGTTGCAGCGCCGACTCAAGGCGAGCGGCGTGGACATGATTTCAGAAGCAGACGAAAACTCTACCGGCCCGGCCAGCTTGATGATCGTTGACCCGGA
>DATHBB010000212.1:0-10835 GCA_035296385.1 Pyrinomonadaceae bacterium
TCGCCCGGCGCGCCCGGCGCGATCCGCATCTCGAAGAACTCGCCCGGTCCCGGCACGCGCTCAAACGTCATGTCGTGCCCCGGCGGAGGCGGAGGCGCGCCTTGTCGCACGCGTTGCTGTGTTTGCGCCAGAAGCGCGCCCGCGCCGTTCGTCAGCAGTGCGAACGCGCAGAAAACGGCAGTCATCAAACGTCTCTTCGTCATCATCTTAATCATCCTTTCAAAATTATGTCCGGTCTTAAACGGCGCGCGTTCGATTCGCACGCGTCGTCTCGACAATTCTTCGGTTCAAACTTTTACCGCGCGCGTTAGCGCACGAAACGTATGGCGCGCGCCAGCCCGTCGTAACCGACGAGCACGTCGGCCTTGACCGGCTCGTTGCCGCGTTCCGCGTTCAGAGGCAGGCCGAGCGAGGCGAGCGCCGCGCGCGGGACCTGCACGCGCACCAACTGGCCGCTCTCCAGAGGCGGCGCGGGCGTCTGGTCGGCGACGAGCGAGATGAAGTCCGTCATGCTCTCCGGCTCGTTCGGCCTGGTTGCGCCGCCGCTGCTGCCCGCGCCGCCGCGCGCCGATTCGCCCTCGCCCGCTTCGATAATCGCGCTGCCGCCGTCGATCACCTGCGACGAAGTGATCATTTTAGGCGTCGCGCGGCGCGCGAGTTGACGCGACGCACGCAGCACGACATCGCGTCGCTGCGCCTGCGGCCTTTCGCCTTCCGACAGCGGCGCAGAAGTCGCGTTCGACGACGCGAGCGGCGACGAAACGTTTGTCGTGTCGGCGTGTTGCGGCGACGACTGTTGGCCGCGCTCCGGTTGATTGTTCGCCGCTGAATCCTGCTGCGAGGGCGTGGTTCGGGTGAACTGCGCGTAGAGCGCGACGAGCGCGGCGAGCACGAGCGAGGCCGCAATAGCTAATGCCGCGCGTGATACGCGGCGCGTGCCAAGCGACGCGTGCGACGGCGGCGCAACACTCACTCCGAGCGGGACGGGCGCGTCGTTCGTTGTCGTCGCCGACGCTACGGCGTTTGAAGACGCGAGGCTGGTGTGGAACGCGGCCAGCAGTTTCGCTTCGACATCTGCGGGCGCGCACAGGTCTTTCATGTCGTGCGCGACGACGCGAAAGGCGGCGGTCAAATTCTGCTCTTGCGCGAGTCGCGCCGCGCACGCCGCGCACGCCTCCGTGTGGCGCATCGCGCCGTCGCGCGCTGCTGCGTCCATCATCCGCCCGCGCGCCGCTTCGACGATGAGAGATGTGAATTGTTGACAGTTCATGCGAAACACCTCAACGGATCAACCTGCGGCGCGGTCGCCGCGTCCGTCTCGCGCACCTCGCGCAGACGACCGACGAGCAGCGCGCGCGCACGATGAAGGCGCGAACGCACCGTGCCGACCGCACACCCGAGCGCCGCCGCCGCCTCCACGTAACTCATCTCGTGCAGTTCGCACAACACCACGACCTCGCGGTAATGCGCGGGCAAAGACAACACGGCCTGTTGCACCGTCTCGATCAACTCGTGGCGCGCGAGGTCGGCGAGCGGGTCGTGTCCGTCGGCCAGTTGCTCCGCCGACGCGGTGGCGCTGCCGTTCCCGTCTTCCGTCGCCTCGTCCGTCATCGCCACGAAATGCCTCTCCTTCTCCAAACGCCGCAAGACTTGATTGCGCGCGATGCCGTAGAGATACGACGCGAGCGACCCGCGCGCCGGATCGAACATTCGCGGGTCGCGCACGAGCGTCATGAAAACTTCCTGCGTGACATCTTCCGCGATTGTCTCGGAGCCGCACATCTGTAGCGCGAAGCGATAGATGCCCGCCTGCCGCCTGCGGTAGAGCGTGGTAAAAGCGTCCGCGTCTCCGGCTATGGTCAGCCGCAACAGTTCTTCGTCGCTGTGCTCAGGAGAGGCTTTCATCTTCACTCGCTGCCGCGCTCGCACCAACTTGCTCGCACACATAATTCGCCCGACCCGCACAAAAAGTTCCACAAAGTCTGCGGGCGACGCATAAATTTATTTTGCTTGAGTCTTAGATATTATGGAGGCTTGTAATCTGATGAACCTCTCTCTGCCCCTCCGTGTTCTCTGTGTCTCTGTGGTGAGTGGTTATCATTACCACTCACCACAGAGACACAGAGAACACGGAGGGGCAGAGAGAAAATATAAGTTACAGGAATTGAAAATCGCCGGGTTTAACTACTTCCGCGAGTCTCCAACTTCAAGGCGAGACGACGCGCGGGCGCGTGCCCGAAGGCATGATCGTCTTGCCGTTGTGATACTCCGGCCCGCAGTAGCGGCGCGGCTCCTGGCCGATGGCGAAAGTTTTGGAGCGGATGACGGGACACGTCGGCGCGGCGAGCAGATTTGTGGTCGGGTCTATGTCGAGCGTGATCGTGCCGAGCAGGCGCGAAGAGCCTTCGGGTTGCGTGACGCCGCGCCCTTCGAGACGCGGGGTGCTCGTGCGCGGGCGAAGCGGCGTCGCGCTGGCGTCGGGCGGCGGCGGGTCTGTCCCGTCCGAAGGCACGACGACGGGCGCGGGCGCGTAGTCGAACTCGCCGCCCTCTTCGATGGTCCCGTCGAGCGGCGCGAGTTCTTCGTCCGGCGGCGCGGTGCTCTCTTCGGTCGGGGCGGTTCCCGCGATGAATAGTTCGGTGCGCTTACTCAAGCTGTCGGCGGCGGCGAGCATGCCGGTGCGCGGGTCGATTGACGCCTGTTCGAGTCCGACGGGCATCTGCCAATCGCCCGTCCATTCGGGATGCGCGGCGAGCGCGGCTTGCATGAAATCAGCCCAGATGGGCAAGGCCGAGTCCGCGCCCGTCAGGCCGAGCGGCGAGCCGTCGTCGAAACCGACATAGACGGCGCAGACGAGGTTCGGCGTGTAGCCCGCGAACCAACCGTCGCGCGAAGTGCCCGTCTTGCCCGCGACGTTGTACTTGAAACCGCGCGAGCGCACGCGCGCCGCCGTGCCACGATTGACGACATCCTTCATCATGGATGTCATCAGGTAAGCGACTTCGGGACGCATCACTTCGCTCTTTTGCGTGGCGGGCGCGGCGATGGTCGCGCCGCGCCCCGTCGTGACGCGGTTGATGCCGATGGGCGTGGCGCGCGTGCCGAGGTTGGCGAAAGTCGTGTAGGCGGAAGCGATTTGGAGCGGCGTCGCCTCGTTCGTCCCGAGAGCCATCGCGGGATAGGCACGAGTTGGTTTCGGGAGTCCCGCGCGCGTGGCGAGGTTCATCACGCGCCCGATTGTGACTTCCATCGCCACGTCAACCGTGATGACGTTTTTGCTGTGGACGAGTGCGTCGCGCAGGGTGACGGGAGCGTTCGCGTAAGAGTCGCCGAAGTTGCCGGGCGAGTATTCCTGATTGTCGAAGGTGAAAGTCTTCGGCTCGTCCAGATACGTCGTCGCCGCCGTGATGACACGCGGAATCGGATCGTAGGCCGTGTTCAGGGCGGTGGCATAGACGAAGGGTTTGAAGACCGAACCGGGCTGTCGCATGGCGTCGGTCGCGCGGTTCAACTGGCTCTTTTCGTAATCGCGCCCGCCCACCATCGCCACCACTTCGCCCGTCTCCGCGTTCATCGCCACGAGCGATGCCTGTAAAGTTCCGGCTGGCACAGAATTTTTTCCACGCTTCACGTAAATCTTATCGAGCGCGGCGAGTTGTTTCGTGACGGCGGCGTAGGCCGCGCGCTGCAAATCCATGTCAATCGTCGTGTAGATGCGCAGGTGTTCGGCGGTGCGCGTGTCGGCGAGGATGTCGGCCAACTGCGCCTGCACGTAATCTACGAAATAGGGCGCATCGGAATTGTCGAGCCTGCCGCGCGCGGGCGCGACCTTCAACTCCGTAGCCTTCGCGCGCGCCGCTTCGTCCGCAGAGATCGCACCGGCGTCGGCCATCTGTTCGAGCACCTGGTTGCGGCGCGCGGTCGCCGTCGCGTGGTTGCGATAGGGGTTGTAGCGGTTCGGGCTGCGTATGATGGCGGCGAGGAAGGCCGCTTCGGGGAGCGTCACGCCCGTCACGTCTTTGCCGAAATAGACCTGCGACGCCTGGCCGAAACCGTTGATGGAGAAGCCGCCGTGTTGCCCCAGATACGCCTCGTTGCAATAGAGCGCGAAAATCTCCTGCTTCGTGAGCCGCGTCTCAAGGATGACGGACATGTAGGCTTCGGCGAGCTTGCGGCGCAGGCTGTACTCGGGTGAGAGCAGCAGATTTTTAACGAGTTGCTGCGTGATGCTCGAACCGCCCTGACGCGCAATCGGCGAGTTCGGGTCGGCGTCGTAACGCCTGACGAGCGCGCGCAGGATGCCGCGAATGTTGATGCCGTAGTGCTCGAAGAAGGTGCGGTCCTCCGTCACCGTGATGGCTTTGACGAGGTGCGGCGGGATGTCTTGAAAACCGATGATGCGCCGTTTCTGCCGGTCGTTTCCCGTGACGAAACTGATCTGCTCCGGCTCGATGAGCGCGCTCTCAAGTTTCGCCTTGCTGTCCAAGTCACTCAGCGCCGCGATGCCTTTGCCGGTCTTTGCAAACGTGACGCGCACGCGCGGAAACAGTCGTTGGCCGTCGATGATGGCGTTCTGCCCCGGCTCGATGTCCACGTTCGCGCCGTTCAGAGCGTAACGCCCGCGCGCGTCGTCCGCCTGCTGCGCGCGCTCGACGTAGCCCGCGCCCTGCAAACGCTTCACCAGTTCGTCAGCCGAAAGACCACTGCCGACGCGCAACTGCTTCGGCGCGGTATAGACGCCCGCCGAGCGCGTAAATATTTCGCCGCTGATGAGGCGATCAACGCGTTCGGAGAAGATGTAGTAGTAGTAGCCGAGGACGCCGATGGTAAAAGTGGTGAGAATGACGAGCGCGATGACGAGCGGCGGGCGGAATAGGCGACGCCGCCAGCGCCGGAAGAAACTTTCCTCCGGCTCCACATATTTGATGACGCGCGCCGTGCGCCGCCTGGCTGCGGGAGGCGGCACGCTGTTTTTAGGCGGATGACGGACGGCCATAAAAAAGTGACAAGTAACAAGTGACGAGTGACGAGTGAAAAAAATTCAACTGACTCGCCCAAATCCCTCTAAACTCTAATCTCTATACGTGCAACTGTCCACCATTGTTTGACACCGCGCTCGCGTTTTCGCTAACGTGACGGCGCACTTATCAGTCGCTTCACGTTCGATGCGCCGTTTGATCAATGAGTTCGACGCACCACTTCCCCCGCATGTCGAAAAGCGCGCGCCGCCGCATGATCTATGCGCTCGCCACGCTCGTCGCCTTGACCGTGATCGGCATGGTCGGCTTCAGCCTCCTCGAACCGCTCACGCTGCTCGACAGCCTCTACCTCACCGTGATGACCATGGCGACCGTCGGCTACGGCGACGTGCATCCGGTGTCGCGCGCGGGGCGAGTTTTCGCCATCGTCTTCATGCTCGTCAGCGTCGCCACGGTCGGCTTCCTGCTCTCGACGGCGATTCAGGCGCTCGTCCAATCCGAGATCGTCGCGGCCTACGGTCAGCGGCGGCGCACAAGGGAGATCAGCAAACTGCGAAACCATTTCATCATCTGCGGCGCGGGTCGCGTCGGCGCGCGCATCATACGCGAACTCCAACGCCTCGAAGAACCCTTCATCGTCATCGAACGCGAACAGCAAAACGTCGCCAACTTGATTGAAGAAGACGTGCTCGTGCTCGTGCGCGACGCGACGCTCGAAGAGACTTTGCGCGACGCGGGCGTCGAACACGCGCGCGCGCTCGCCTCCTGTCTGCCCGACGACGCCGACAACGTCTATGTCGTGCTCACGGCGCGCGGCTTGAACAACAATTTGCACATCGTCGCACGCGCCGTCGAGGAACAGGCCGAGCCGAAGTTGATCCGCGCCGGAGCGAACCGCGTCATCGCCCCCGTCATCATCGGCGGCCAGCGCATGTTGCAGGCGTTGACCAAGCCCGCCGTCTCGGACTTCATAGACTCCATCACGGCGGAAGACCTCGATCTCGACTTTGAAGAAGTCGTCGTCGCGCCCGCCTCGCCTTACGTCGGCCACAAATTGAAGTTCACCAACATACGCTCGGAACTCGATGTCGTCATCGTCGCCGTCAGGCGCGCGAGCACGAGCGAAATGATCTTCAACCCGTCGGGCGACGCCCTCATCGAAGCGGGCGACATGCTCATCGCCATCGGTCGCTCGGACGCGCTCGCCCAACTGAAAGTTCAAGCGCAGCGTAAGACTTAGTCTATGAAAATTCTTGTCACGGGCGGCAGCGGTTATCTCGGCGTCCACGTCCGTCGTTTCTTCGAGGCCGACGACTTCTCGCGCCGCGCCGGACTCGACATCCTCGACCCCTACGACGCCTCGCGCGTCGCAGACTACGACACGGTCATACACCTCGCCGCGCACCTCGATAAAAGTCCCGACGCCGCCGCCGATTGCTTCCGCACGAACGCCGAAGGCACGGCCAACCTGCTCGCACACATGCGCGAGGGCGCGACCTTCATCTACGCTTCGACCAAAGACGTGTACGGCGCGCACGCGGACAATTACAGGGAAGTGCCTGAAAGCTGCCCGACCGATTATTGCGGCCAGACGCCGCTCGAATGGTCGAAGCTCATAGGCGAACGCTACGTCGAATACTACGCGGCGGCGCGCAGGCTTCGCGCGTGCATCTTTCGCCTGTCGGCTGTCTACGCGCGCCCGTCCGAAGGCAACGAGTCGAACTTCGTCGCGCATTACGTCGAAGCGGTCAAACGCGGCTGGCCGGTCCGCCTGCCCGCGCGCGGCGAGCCTTTGCGCGACATTTTGCACGTCGAAGATTTCTCGCGCGCCTGCCGCGCCTTCATGGATTCCGGCCTCACGCGCGGCCTCTACAATCTCGGCGGCGGGCGCGTGCAGGCCACCACGCTCGCCCGCATCGTCGAGACGGTCGGGCGTCTGATTCAACTCAAACCCGTTATCGAAGACGACGCCCGCACGTCGCCCCCGCCCGTCCCGTTCAACTACGTCTCCGACCTCTCACGCGTCCGCTCGGAACTCGGCTGGCAACCGCTCATCGGCATCGAAGAAGGTTTGAAAAGTCTACTGTAAAAATCCTAAAGCATTATTTTCACGCTAAGGCGCAAAGGCGCGAAGAAAGAGCACAAAGAAAAACTGTTCTAAGTGCCTGTCTTCCTTTGCGTCTTTGCGCCTTTGCGTGAGACATTCTTTTTATCGTATTAAGGTGTGGTTGACCGGACAATAAATGACGCGAACACTTCAACCGGAACAGATCGAGCGCGTGTTGGTGCGCGGCGCAAATTGGGTGGGCGACGCGGTGATGACCGTCGCGGCTTTGCGCGAACTGCGCCGCGTCCTGCCCCACGCCCACATCACGCTCGCCACGCGCGCGTGGGCGAAAGGTATCTTCGCGGGCACCGACATCGTTGACGAACTGTTGCCCGTTGACGAAGAACGGCGCGGCCTGCGCGCGACGCTTCGCCAGGTCGCCGAGTGGCGCGCGCGCCGTTTCGATCTCGCGCTGCTGTTCCCGAACGCCTTCCAGCCGGCCTTCATCGCCGCCGCCGCGCGCATCCCCTTGCGCGTCGGCTACGCGACGGACGGGCGCGCATTTTTGCTCACGCACCCGCTCGCCGTGCCCGCCTGGCGCAGCGAACAGCACGAAGTTTTTTACTACCTCAACCTCGTCTTTGAACTCGAACGCGCGCTGACGGGCGCGGCGCAGTTTGAAGAACGCGAACCGCAATACCAACTGCAAGTTTCCGCCGAACGACAGGCGGCGGCGCGCAACCTGCTCAGCCGTCATGGCGCGCTTAGAGACCGCCCGCTCGTCGCGCTCTGCCCCGGCTCGACCAACAGCCGCGCCAAGCGTTGGCCGCCCGAAAGCTACGCCGCGCTCGCCGATCACTTGATGGGCAAGGCCAAAGTCAACGTCGCGCTCATCGGCTCGCGCGAGGAGTTGGACGTGACGGAAGAGGTCTTAGGCAGAATGCGCCGCCGCCCCGTCGTGCTGACGGGCGAGACCGATCTCGCGGGCACGGTCGCCGTCCTGAGCATCGCCGATCTGCTCGTCACCAACGACACCGGCCCCGCACACATCTCCGCCGCGCTCTCGCGCCCCACGCTCGTCATCTTCGGCCCGACGAACCCGCTCACGACGCGCCCCTTCTCCCCGACCGCCGACATCATGCGCCGCCCGCCCGACTGCGCGCCCTGCATGCTGCGCGATTGCCCCATCGATCACCGCTGCATGACGGCCATCACGCCCGAAGAGGTTTTCCTGCGCGCCGTCGAAATGCTCGCGCACGCTCAATGCGAAACGCGCGCCGCCGCCGACGCGTCGGGCGACGAAGCAAATTCCAAACTCGACGCGGAGGTCGCTTGATGCGGCGGCGCGCAGTCTTCATTGATCGCGACGGCACGATCTCCGAGGAGGTCGGCTACGTCAATCACCCTTCGCGCTATCGCGTCTTTCCTTACGCGGCGGAGGCGATCCGGCGTCTCAACGAGGCGGGCTGGCTCGCCGTCCTCGTCACGAATCAGGCGGGCGTGGCGCGCGGCTACTTCAACGAAGACATGATCGGCTCGGTGCATGGTTTACTAATACAAGAACTCGAACGCGGCGGCGCGCGGCTCGACGCGATCTATTACTGCCCGCACCACCCGTCGGTCGGCGAGCCGCCTTACCGTTTCGACTGCGACTGCCGCAAGCCGCGCCCCGGATTGATTCGTCGCGCCGCAGACGACCTCGACATTGATCTCGCGCAAAGTTGGATGGTCGGCGACCGCTACGGCGACACCGAACTCGCGCGCAACGCAGGCACGCGCGCCGCCTTCGTTCTCAGCGGCTACGGGCGCGGCGAGTGGGAATACCAACGCGCCGCGTGGCAGCACCAGCCCGACCTCGTCGCGGAGAATTTGCTGGAAGCGGTGCGGGAGATAACGAAAGAGTGACAAGTGACGGGTGACAGGTGACGAGTTAAAACAAAAACTTGTCTTCCGTCTTGTCACCTGTCACCTGTCACCTGTCACCTGTTTATGAAAGAGCGTTTGTCGAATCTGGTGCGCGAGTTTGCGAAGCGGCGCGTTGTGGTCGTGGGCGATCTCGTGGCCGATCAATTTTTGTACGGCGAGATCAGCCGCGTGTCGCGCGAAGCGCCCGTGCTGATCCTGCGGCACGAGCGTACGGAGACCGTGCCGGGCGGCGCGGCCAACTGCGCCGTGAATCTGGCCTCGCTCGGCGCGCAAGTCTCGCTCGTCGGCACAACCGGCGCGGACGCTGCGGGCGATGCTCTGCTGGAAAAACTTCGCGCGGCGGGCGTTGATTGCGAAGCGGTCGTGCGTTCGCCCGAAGTGCGCACGGCGACGAAGGTGCGCATACTCGCCGGTCAGGCGCACTCGATGCGGCAGCAAGTGATCCGCGTGGACTACGAAAGCGAGCCTTTGTCGGATGCGAAGATCAAAAACGAGATCAACGCGCGCCTGAGCGACGCGGCGACGCGCGCGGACGCGATCATCGTCTCGGATTACAATTACGGCGTGGCGGGGGCGGAGACGGTGGCGCTCCTCGGCGAAGCGTCGAAGCAAAGCGGCGTGCCGGTGCTCGTCGATTCGCGCTTCCGTTTGCTCGATTTCGTGAATTTCACGTCGGCCACGCCGAACGAGGACGAGGTCGAACACGTGCTCGGTCGAAGGTTCGCCGACGCCGCGACGCTCGAAGCGGCGGCCTACGAGTTGCTCGAACGCCTCGCACATCGGGCGCTGCTCATCACGCGCGGCAGTCAGGGCATGCTGTTGCTCGAAACGGGTGCGAAGCCTTTGCATCTTGCGCCCGTCGGCTCGCGCGAAGCCGTGGACGTGACGGGCGCGGGCGACACGGTGATCGCCGCCTACACGCTCGCGCTGGCGTCGGGCGCGAGTTTCGCCGACGCCGCGCACGTCGCCAACCACGCGGGCGGCATCGTCGTGATGAAACGCGGCACGGCTTCGGTCGAAGCGCGGGAACTTCTCTTGTCAATTAGCGAGAATTAGCCACAAAATCGGTTGAAGTGATCCGTATGTACCCGTCCGAAGAACAACAGAAGGCCGGAGCGGTGGCGCGCATACTTGAGCGGAATCGTCTGGTGGCGCGCGTGGCGATTGCGCGCAAAAACGGCGCGCGCATCGTGTTCGCCAACGGGTGCTTCGACATTTTGCACGTCGGGCACGTCAGATATCTGGAGGCGGCGAAGGCGCTCGGCGATCTGCTCGTCGTCGGCATCAACACGGATGTGCAGGTGCGACAACTTAAAGGGGCGGGTCGCCCGTTCGTCACGGAGCGCGAGCGCGCGGAGATCATCGCCTCCCTGCGCGCCGTCGATCTCGTGACGATCTTTCCCGAACCGACCGTCGAGGCGCTGCTGCTCGCCATACGCCCCGACATACACGCGAAGGGCACGGATTACACGGCGGACACCGTGCCCGAACGCGAAGTGGTGCGCTCCTACGGCGGGCGCGTCGCCATCGTCGGCGACCCCAAAGACCACTCCTCATCGCAAATGCTCCTCCGGCTCAATCAACCCAATACAGTGACAAGCGACGGGGAAGACAGTGACAAGTGACGAGTGACAAGTGACGAGATAAGACGAGTAAATCGTGAATCATTAAAGACCGTAAATCGTGAATCGTAAATCGTAAATAGATGAAAGCAGGTTTTATCTATTTACGATTCACGATTCACGGTCTTTAACGATTTCTATATTTTCGGAATCCCGCCGCGATTTCAGATTTTTGCCCCCCTGCTTTACTCTTACAACTTGTCACCCGTCACTTGTCACTCGTCACTGCTTTATGAAGATTCTGATCGTTAAATTGGGGAG
>DATHBB010000213.1:0-18260 GCA_035296385.1 Pyrinomonadaceae bacterium
GTGCTGTTACTGACATCAGGAAACTCTTTCTTGCGACTGTCGCATGTGTGAAAACACAGCAGACGGCACAAGGAGTAAGGTCATAAGGCTCTTCCCGATGTCGAATGATAGGTTGTCTAAAGAACAAGTGAATCGTTAACCGACATTGTATCATACTTCACAGAATAATGAGGTTTCTGCTTACCTGATATGGTTCGACTTATCGTATCTGCGCCTGGTGAGTCAAGTATGTTATTGCCGAAATTAGGACACCACTAATCGGCAGGCTCTCTCGGCGCACGTTTTTGCCGGAGACATGAGCCGCGAACTCGCGCCGGGCTTTCGGATGAACTCAACGTTTCCAACTTTTTTCTTGCGTGCCTCGACGGATTAGTTTATTAGGATGTGGGCACGAAAAACTCTCGACAACCAATAAGGAGAACTCAAGCGATGCCAGCAAAAAAATCGAGCAAGAAGAGGGCGGCTACAGGGGGCGGCGGCGCGGGGAAAGCGTCCGGCAAGAAGGGCGGCTCTAAAGCGGCTTCCAAGAAGGGCGGCTCGAAGTCGGGCGGCTCGTCCAAGAAGGGCGGCGGCGCGAGCAAAGGCGCGACTTGGTCGGGCGCGAAGGGCGCGTCGAAGTCGTCGGGAAGTAAGAAGGGCGGCGGCGGTGGCGGCGGCTCGAAGAAGTCAACCAAGAAGTCGTCCGCTTCGGGCGGCGGCAGCAAGAAGGGCGGAAGTAAAAAAGGCGGAAGCAAAAAAGGCGGTCAAGGATCGAGCAAGAAGGGCGGCTCGAAGCGCGGCGGCGCGAAGAAAGGTCTTGTGCGTCGCGTGTTGGCGGGCGCGGCAGCCGGTTTGGTGAGCGGCGCAGTGGCCGCCGTACTCCCGCCGCTTGAAGAAGAAGCGGGTATCACTCCGGTCGGCAGCGGCGGCGGAGGCCAAAGCGGCGGCGAAAGCGGCGGAGGTCAAAGCGGCAGTAGCGGCGGCGGTGGCGGCAACTCGTAACAACGCTCTCTAAACATCGCAGCCGCGCGCGCCAGGCGCACGCGCTCCCGCGATAAGACGTTCACAAACGAAAGCGACTTCGTGAGACATTCACGAAGTCGCTTTTTTTTCCGGACTCGAATTTACGCCTTGCCGCCGTCGCCACATCTCTGCGCGCGGCGGCGCGTTCAGGATACGACTTCGACCCGGCGAGTCAACGTTTTTTGTACTTGTCGATCAAAGCCTGTAGCCCGTCGAGCGAACCGTTGTGGCGATATTTGTAGTAAGCCTCAAGGTCGGCTTTGAGTCCGACGCGCATCGCTTCGTATTGCGCCTGGCCTTCGGTGAGCGCCATGAGGTGCGCGTAGGCGTCGATCACTTCGTCCATCTGCGCCTCGGCTTTTTTGAGCATCTCGTCTTTGCCTGCGCCCGCCGGCGCGGCCTTGTGCTCCTGCGCGAGCCGTTGATATTCGTCGTTCGCGATGTTGCTGATGAGGACGTAGTTGTTCGGATCGGTCGGGTTTAAGGCGATGGCGCGTGTGAGTCTGGCTTTAGCGTCCGCCTTGTCGCCGCCCGCCAGAGAGATCATCGCTATCCACTGGTACAACTGCGGCAACTGCTGCGTCTTGTAACCGGCCCACGTCGCGTCCGAGACGGCTGCGGGCTTCCTGTCGCCTTCGATCAACTCGATGGCTCTGAGTCCGTACTGCTTGCTCTGCGCGGCGTATTTCATGTTCTGGTTTCTGGCCTCGGCCAGACCGGCGCGCGCCAGATTGATCATCGCGGCCACGGGGTCAGGGTCTTTGTCGAGCGCGGTGGCGGCGAGCGCAAACGCTTCGTCGAGGCGGTTGGCCGAAGTGTAGGCGGAGAGCAGGTAAGGGTTGACGAGTTCGGCGTCGCCCGGGGCGGTAAACATTTTGAGATAGGCTTCGCTCTGCGCGATGCGTTGCGCGGGGTCTTCGATCCGGCTGATGCGGTCGGCCATGAGCGGAGCCAGCTGCGGGCGCAGGGGGCTTTTCGGATACTTCTGTAAAAATTCGTTCGCCGCCACGAACATCGCCGGAACGTCTGCGGCTGCTTCGATGGCCTTCGCCGCCTTCAGTTCCGGCTCAGGCACGGTCGGCGGCTTCTTCTGCTTCTCTTTTTTCTCTTTATCCTTCTTATCCTTCTCCTGATCCTGCGGCTGCGACGGCGCATCAAACGTCGCTGCGCTCGCCCGCCCCGCTTCGCGCGCGAAGGCGTGAGACATCTCTGTCGTCGCGGCGACGGCGACGACGCACGACCATATCAGGGAAAAGGCTAGGGCACGGCGGGTTGCGTGCAATGCTCTGTTTCTCATTTGCGATCCTCTTTTAGATTCTGAAAATTTATTAAACCGCTTCGACCGACAGGGGAAATTTTTGTGCTGACGAATATACACGAACGCGCACAGCGCACGCCACTCCGAGCGCGTGCGCGCGCTTAATGAACGCGCCCGTGCCCCGCGAAACGTCGAGACAGTTTCGCGGGGCACGGGCGCGTTCGTTCGTCGCGTCCGTTAGAGTTCGACGGCGGCGAATTTATTTACCGTTCAGCTTGGCGAGTTCCTTCGCCAGTTCGGGCTGCGTCTTTTGCAGGGCTTGCATCTGGCTCGCGAGCGATTTGGCGTCGTCCATCATGTAATAGGCCACGCCGAGATTGTAGTGCGCGAGCGCGTATTCGGGATTGTGTTCGAGCGCCTTCTTGAAGGCCGCGACGGCCTGCGGGTACTCTTCGAGCTTGCTGTGGGCGACGCCCAGATTGTAATAGGCTTCCGAGTAATCCTCTTTGAGCCGGATCGCTTCGTTGAAAGAGTTGACGGCTTCGCGGTGTTTGCCGAGCGCGGCCTGCGACAGCCCTACGTTGTAGTGCGTCGTGGCGACCTTCGGCAAGCGGCGTATGACTTCCTGAAAAGTGGTGATGGCCTGCGCGTGGTCGTTCGTTATGGCGTAGACGTTGGCGAGGTTGTAGTAGGCGCTCAGAATTGATTCGGGCTGTTCGCCCATGCTCTCGTCAACTTTGAGCGTGATGGCGCGCTTGTAGGCGGCGATGGCCTCTTTGTAGTTGCCCTGCTCCTCGTAAATCTGGCCGAGGTTGTAGTGCGGGCGAAACATTTCGGGCTTCACCGTCGCGGCCTGCTTGAAGAAGTCTATGGCCCCCTGAAGGTTCGGAGGGTTCGCACTGGCCTGCCCTATGGCGCATTCGATCAACTGCTCGTAGGTTCTGCACTCGCCGCGCGTCGCCCCGCCCGTCACCAACTTGTCGGAGGCGTCGCGCCCCGCGAACTGCTCGAAGCCTTTCGCGCCCGGCGGCAGCTTCTTCTTCTTCGGGGCATTCTGACCGGACGGCTGCTGCGCGTTCACCGCCGCAGCGCCCGACACCGCGAGACACAACAGCGCGACCAAAAATGCGCGGCTCGCATACATAAATATTTTCGCCATTTCTTCTCCTTCTTTCATCAACGGAAGAATAATTCCTCATCCGGCAGGCTCGTTTAGCGGAGCACAAGCGGGCGGCAATTCTATCTCAATTGCGCGCGCGCGCCCAAATATTTTCCGGTTCCGACCCGAGCGCGCACCTTTTGTCTCCCGGCGCGACCTTGCCTGAGATGCTTTCATGGCGGAGTTCAGTTTACTCCGCTAATTCTAAACGCGTAAAAGTTTCGCGTTTCGTCCGCCCCGTTTCAACGCCAATCGCCGACCATGACGAAGGGCGACCAGTAGAACGGCGCGCTGTAACGCTTGCCCGCGATCATCGAAAGCTGCGCCGCACGCATCGCTGCGGGCGCGCCGCCCTCTCCCGCCAGCAGCCGCCGGTAAAACTCCGGCATCAACTCGGCAGTTGACTTATCCGCGACCGACCACAAACTCACGCCGACGGTCGGCGCGCCCGCGTACATGAAGGCGCGCGTCAGTCCTATCACGCCTTCGCCGCGCCGCTCTTTCCCTAAGCCCGTCTCGCAGGCCGACAGCATGACGAGCGGCGAACCCAGACGCAAATTGAAAACTTCGTCAACGCGCAGGAAGCCGTCCGCCTGCGTCTGTCCGACGAGCGAGAGCGCGAGTCCTGTAAACTGCGGGCGTTCGGCGTTGAGCAGGCCGTGCGTGGCGAAATGCACGACGCGGTAGTTGTCTAATTTGCGCCCGTGCAGGTTCGCTTCGTTCGCGTCGAAGTCGAGCCACACGTCGGCCTGCCCGCCGCCCGCGCGCGCGAGTTTGGCGATCTCTTCAGCCTCCGAACGCGTGCCGTCGAGACGCACCAGCTTCAATTTGCCTTTGAGGTTCGTCACGTCCGCGAGCGCGCTCCCGAGCGTCAAACCGCGCACCGCGTCGCGTGCAGTCTCAGCCGACGGCGCGGAGTTTTTCGCGCGCGCGTCGCTCGCGTCAAAAACGGGATCGGCCACGAGGAGCATGCTGCCTCCGGCACGTGACGCATCTCTACGTGCCGTTTGCCTGACGACCGCGATCACGGAGGCGGACGGCGCGTAGGCGATCTCATTGGTCTTGACGAGGTACGAGAGCGCGGAATAATCAGCGCCCTGCGCGTTGGTGACAAGCGACTCGAAGGGCACGTAGTTGAGCGCGCCGTCGGGGACGACGAGCATGCGCCGTTCGCCGACGAGCGCGGCGGCGGGTGCGACGACTGTTTTGTAGAGCGCATGTGCGGCGGTCGTGTACGCGCTCACGTTCGCGGAAGCTGTCGAAGGCGCGCCGAGCGCGAGGCCGCGCGTGCTTTCGACGTTGATGCCCGCGATGGCGCGGCGCGCGCCCGCCGGAACCAACAATTGTCGCAACTCGATGGCCTGCCGCTCGACCGCGGCGCGCGAAGGCAGACGATGAATCGTCAACGTGCTCTTCGTCGCCGCGAAGAGATACGACTGCTGCGCGCCGAGATTGTATTCCAGAAGCGCGGTCGAATCGTCCAGAACTTTTTGCTGCACCTCGGCGAGCGTCAGAGGCTCCGCGCGCACGAGCGCGGCGTAGCGCGGGCTGGATGTCCTGATCTGATTTTCCAGACTGTTGAACTCGCGCGTCAGCCTTTCAAGCTCCGCTTCCAACTCCGCGATTGTCTGCGTCGGCGCGTTAGTCTTGAGACTGACGCCGCCGAACAAGTTTGCGATCTCCTGTTGTCGCGCCATGTTGGCGGCCTTGCGTTCGAGGAGCGCCGCAGGCACGCCCTCGCGCACTTCCGCGCGCGCGTCGGCGAGCATGTCTAACAGCGAACGCGCTTTACTCTGTTCGACGACGCGGAAGGCTTCCGCCGCGTACACGAGCGACTGGCCTTCGAGCACGGGCGTTGCGGCGTTGTTCGACGCATGCGCCGATGCTTGACTGCCGCGCGAGGGCGAGGCAGACGCGGGCGCGTTCATCAAGGCCAACTCGGCAAGCGCGCTCGCGGCCTCGTCGAAGACATCTTTCGTCGTCGCGAGGAAATTGCTGCGCGCGTCGTCGGCGCGGAGGCTCCCCGCGTAAAGCGTCTCGATGACGGCGAGCGCGGCGCGATAATGCTTGATCGCTTCCGTCCTGTTTTTCGCTTCCGCGCGGTCGTCGCTCGCGACGGCGGCCATCACCCAGTAAGTCTTGCCCAGGCCGCGCTCCGCGCCCCAGGTCAATTCCGCTCGCCCGTCCGCGCGCGCGATCTCTGCGGCCTGCTCGTAGTACTTGAGCGCTTCGGCGAAACGACTTTGACGCAAGGCGATGTCGCCGAGACTCGTGCGCGAGACGGCGCGGAAGAGACGCGCGGCGGCGAGATTTCCCGCCGGAGCATCGCGGTCGGCGGCGGCGAGTACGTTCAGGTAGCGAGCCTGTGCCGCGCCCAGTTGGTTCTTGTCGAAGTCGGCGCGCGCGAGCCTCAGTTCGCCCGTCGCGTAGGCGTTGAAGAGACGGTAGAAGTCGAAGCACGCGCTCGCATAGACGGGAGACATCGCCGCGCTCAAAGCGTTCGCCGCGTTCGCCGCGAGTTGCGACGCGCTTTGCATCGCAGGTCGGCGCGGGAAGACGGCGTGCGCGAACTTCGGTTTGGAGTTGCGCGGCGGGGCGGAAGTCGTGGCGTTCTTCGATTGCAGCGTGACTTTGAACGGCTCGGCGAGTTGTTCGGCGGGCACGATCTGTTCGAGCGATTCGAAGCCGGGGGCTTTCACTTCCAACTTCAACTCTTTGCCGATGTGAATCGCCGGAAGCACAGCCCTCCCGGTCGCGTCCGTCACATTATCGCAATCACAGAAGATGCCGTTCGGGCGCGTCGTCGTAAGCCGCGCCTTCGCGCCCTTGACGGGATTGCCCTGCTCGTCGAACACGCGCAGGTCCATGCGCCCGAGGTCGTCCAGTTTCTTCGGCGCGCGTCCCATGTTTCGCGGTTCGTTGCCCGACGGTTTATTCGACGGTCTGTTCGCCGAATTATCCGGCGAGTTGCCGGAAGGATTTTTCAGATTATTGTTCGGCGAATTCCCCGACGGATTATTCGACGGGTTATTCGTCGGATTGTTCGACGGATTAGTGGACGGCCTCCCCGCCGGATTAGTCGTAGGATTACTCGGAGGATTAACCGCCGGACTGTTCAGCGGACTGACCGCCGGATTGCTCGGTGCGTTGCCGCCTGACGCGATAATGCGCCCCGCCACGTTATTCGCCGCGTTGCTCGCCACGCCGTTCGACGGCGGCGTCGTGTCGTTCGGAGTTAAAGACAGACACGAATCGGGGAGCAGCGTGCTGAGAGAGGCGAACGTCAACACGCCCGTCGCGCCTCGGACCGAGCCGGAGTTGTTGTTGCTACTGCCGCCGCTCGCGCCCGCATTCAATCCTCCCGCGCCCGCCGCGCTGCCGTCTCTCTTCTCGCCTTCGCCGATGCGCGCGAAGGCCGCGCGCGCGGCCTGTTCGTCGCCCGACAGATAGTAAGTCTCTCCGAGTTTGGCGAACATTAAAGCGGCGTTCGCCGTCTCTCGCTGCGAGCGGAAAATGTCTGCGGCGTGCTGGAAGTGTTCGAGCGCGGTCGCGTACTGCCCGTGCCTGAGATAGAGGTCGCCGAGCGAGGCGTGTGCGGCGGCGAGGCCGCTCCGGTTGTTCGACTGCGTGAAAAGTTTGAGCGCGGATTCGAGCAGCGGCAACGCCTGATCTGCGCGGTTGCGCCGCAGGAGCGACGCGCCTTCTGCGAGCGCGCGTTCGGCTTCGTCCGGCGCAAACGCATTCGACACGCTCGTCGCGCCGCTTGCGCCCGCCGCCACTCCGGGCGAGACGGGAACCAACGCGATGACGCACGCGAAAGCGACTGCCAGCAGCGAGAGATAAAAACGTTCAGACATCCACGGCCTCCGAGTGCTCATGCGGAAAGTGCAAGTATGGGAGATTCAGGCGTGCGCGCGTTGATCGGGGATTCCGGTAGCATACTTGCGCTCCGTCGGATCAACGTGTAATTCACGATTATCGAATTTATCACAACGCCTCACGAATCCAAAGACTTGCGCCACCACGCACTATATTACGGACGCAGCGCGCCGAACGGATGCAGGCATAACTGCCGCGCGCACTCCTTCACTCGCTCGACGCACGCCAACAACTAAAGCGGGCGTCGTCCGTGCCTAAACGAACGACGCCCGCCTTAAAATTTTCCGCGCGCTCTAGCCGGAGCAGCGCCCTACTCGTAACGCAGACACTCAATCGGATCGAGCCGCGACGCCTTCATCGCAGGCCACACGCCGAAGACGAGACCGACGCCGACCGACACCACCAGCCCCGTCACGACCGCCCACATCGGGATCGAAGCCGGAAGCGCGGGGATGAAGAACATGATGAGTTGGCTGATGCCGATGGCGAGCAGGACGCCGAGTATGCCGCCGAAGAGCGTCAGCGTCATCGCCTCGAACAAAAATTGGTTGACGATGTCTATGCGACGCGCGCCGATGGCCTTGCGTATGCCGATCTCCTGCGTGCGTTCGGTCACGGAGACGAGCATGATGTTCATCACGCCGATGCCGCCGACGAGCAGACCTATAGACGAAATGGCGATGGCGATCACGCCGACCATCGCCGTGATGCTGTCGAACTGTTCGATAAACGCGCTTGCGGTCTTCACGTCGAAGTTGTTCGGCTCGTTGAATTTCACGCCGCGCCGCGCGCGCAGTATTTCTTCCACCTGATCGAGCGCGGCCTGCACCTGTCCCGCCTTGGCGCGGATGACGAGGATGAGGAAACGGCGCGCGGGCGCGATCTGGAGTCCGGTGCGGAAGGGTACGAGCACGGCGTTGTCCTCTTCGTTCTCGCCCATCACGGTGTTCTTGCGCTTCGCCAGCACACCTATGATCTCGAAGACGTAGCCGCCCATCTTCACCTCTTTGCCGACGATGTTATCGGGCTGATCGGGAAAGAGCGCGTCTGCCGCGTTGACGCCGATGACCATCACGTTGCGGCGATAGATGTCGTCCTGCTCCGAGATGAAGCGCCCTTCGCGCAAGACCGTGTTGAGCACGTAGGAGTGGTTGGCCGAGACGCCTTTCGTGTTGCCGCGCCGGTAGGTCTTGCCGTTGTAACTGATCGTGTCGTCGAAGGGGCCGCCGCCGTAGCCGATGTTCGGCGACTCGAAGGCCACGTCTTCGACCGCGCTCGCGGCCTTCAAAGCCTCGCCGTCTTCGGGCGTCAAGACCTTGCGCGTGCGCTCGTTTTGATCGCGCTCGCCGAGTTGCGGCCCCGTCGTCAGGTGAAACGCGTAGAGGTTGTTCGACCCGTACTCCTCCACGATGCGCACGATGTTGCCGCGAAGGCCCGTCAAGATCGAGGCGATGACCACCGCCGTCAAGACGCCGATGACGATGCCGATGGCCGTCAGAATGCTTCTGAACTTGTGCGCCCGAATGCTGTCGAACGCCATCGCCAAAATCTCTTTTGTGAGCAACCCGGGCAATCTCATAACTTCACTTCTTCTCTTTAACTCTCGTCCTAATTTCTGGTCAGCGCGACAATCGGGTCGAGCCGCGACGCCTTATAGGCCGGGTAAATTCCGGCGACCATGCCGATGCCGCCCGACGACAAAATCGATAGGAGGACGTAGCCGATGGTAATGGTCATCGGGATCGGCGTCGTCGCCGAGATGACGGCGGCGAGCGCGGCGGCGAGTAGGAGCCCGAGCACGCCGCCGAGCGCGCAGAGCGTCGAAGACTCGATCAAAAACTGCATCATGATCTGTTTGCGACGCGCGCCGAGCGCCTTGCGCAGTCCGATCTCGAAGGTGCGCTCCGTCACCGAAACCAACATGATGTTCATCACGACGATTGCGCCGACGACAAGCGAGATGAACGTGATCGGCACGACGACCGCCGCAATCGCCCCCGTGAATTCATCGATCTGGCCGCCGAGTTCTTCCGTGTTGACGAGGCCGAAATCGTCCTCCTCGCTCCCGACGAGTTGGTGATAATTCCTGAGCGCCGTGCGCGCGTCTTCAATCGTGTACTGGAAGGTGTCGCGCGAAGAGCCTTTGCCGTGAATCTGTATGTCGCGCGGGCGGCCATAGATGCGCCCGAAAGTCGAGAGCGGGATGTAGACGTGCTTGTCCACCAGATCGCCGAAGATGGGGCCGCGTTTTTCTTCCACGCCGACGACGCGCAAAGGGAGGCCGCCGACCTTCAGGGTTTTTCCGATGGGGTCTACGTCGGGGAAAAACTTGTCCTTGATGTCGCCGCCTAAGACGACGACGAGCGCGCCGCTCTGCTCTTCTTCGGGCTGGATGAAGCGCCCGTCGCTCATCGTCTTGTCTTCGATGTCGCCCATGTTGGCCGTCACGCCGAAGACGATGCCGCCGTAAAAACTCTTTCCGTCCTGCTCGAAGTTCGTCCCGCGTCCGGCCTGCGCGCCGACCATAGTGCACTGCGTGCAGTGCTGGCGCAGCCACTCCACGTCGAGGTGATTGAGATGCGGGTTGCGCCGCTGGCGACGCTCCAACTCCTCCTCGGACATCTGGCCGGAATTCGCCATGCGCGCGATCATGAAGTGGTTCGAGCCGAGCATCTTCCCGACTTTTTCTACGACGTAAGTGTTCAGCCCGCTGATCGCCGCGCCGACTACGACCACCGACGCAACGCCGATGATGATGCCGATCAAAGTCAGGAAGGCGCGCAGTTTGTGCGCGAAGATGGAGGCGAGCGCGATCCGCGTGGCATCTATGTAAAAGGTGTAAACGTTTCTCATAAAAACTGGGATGATCCCGCGAGTAAACCTGGCTGGACGCGAGGATATACGACGAACCGGCGCGGAAGGTTTGCGGAACTTTGCGGCGCGGTTCGGGCGACGGGAAAGCCAAAACGCCGTCAACACGCGCAAAACGACCCGCCCGCGCAAACGCGCGCAGCGCACACTCTCCGCTTACAGGTTAAACGACGGAGGGCGAGCTTCTATTAACACGGGCGGGCCGACGCGCTGCCGGAAATTCAGGCGGGAGTGTCGGGCACTGTTGCTGTGGGCGCGGCGTCGGGCGCGCTCGCGGCGGGCGGCACGTTACTTTTCGCTTCGAGGCGGCGTTTCATAAAGCGTCGCATGGTGGTGAGTCGCTCCTCCACGTCGGGCATGCGCAGGACGAGTTGTTCGAGGTGCGTCAGGTAGTAGGGCGCGTGAGTGAGCGCGAAACTCCGCGAGGAAGGGTTGGAGTTTGGCATAGACGGCGATGTGCTCGAAATGTATGTCGTTGAAGAGTTGTTCGTCAATCGTGCCGTGATTGACGAAGGTGGCGGCCATGTCCCAGTAGGACGACACCATGCGGTAGGCCGAATTATCTTTGCCGACCATCACGGCCAGCAAATCCTGTGTGCTCTCCGGGTTGAAATCGGTCAGGAACCAGTCGCGCGCCTTGCGCATCGTCTCCTCGCGCCGCAGTTCGTAGAGCCGCAGAATGATGTTCACGTCCTCCTGTTTGTTCGACATCGCCTCAGACTCCTTTCGTTGAAAGCTACGGGTTAAAGTTCTCTCGCCGCGACGAGTTCGACGCCCGAAGCCGTCTCCTGCAACTCCGCTTTGTGGCGCAGCATGAAGGCGAGGAAGGCGCGCGTGGGCGCGGGCTGGAAGCGCGCGAGCGAGATCATCGAGACCGGGCGGCGCAACTTGTGACCCGCGATCCCCAACTGCGCCAGCCTCCCCGCTTCGACTTCTTCGCGCACAGCCCACGAAGGCAAAAGCGAGATGCCGAGCCCGTGCTCGATCATGCGTTTCATAAAGTAAGTGTCGTTGGATTCGAGCGCGAGCGCTGGTGTAATCTCCGCGCGCTTGAAGAACTCTTCGGTGGTGCGCCGGATCGAAGTGCCGCGCTCGAACATGATCATGCGTTCGCGTGCGATCTGTTCGACCGTCGCCGAACCGCTGCTATCGCCGCGAGCGAGCGGGTGCGATGCGCCGACGACGAGCACGAGTTCGTCCTCAAACAACTTCGTCACCTGCAAGGCCGGAGAGTAGGAGAGGAGCGAGGCGAAGCCCACGTCGGTCGTACCGTTCAGCACGTCGGCCATCGTCTGCTCGGTGCTGACGGTCGTGCGAAACGAAAGTTCGATCTGCGGGTTCGCGCGCATGAACGACTCGAAGAGCGCGGCGAAGAGATGCACGAAGGCTTGCGTGGCCGCAGCCGCGCGCACGCGCCCCGTGAGAGCGCGCTTTGCGCCCGACACCTGTTCGCGCAGGGCTTCGGCGTCGTCGAGTATGCGTTCGGCGTATTCGAGCGCGACCTTGCCCGCCTGCGAGAGTTTGACGCCGCGCTTGAGGCGCACGAAAAGCGGCTCGCCGAGTTCGGTTTCGAGCGCCTTGATCTGGTGGCTGATGGCGGCCTGCGTCAAGTGCAGGCGTTCGGCGGCGCGTGTGAAGTTCAACGTCTCGGCGACGACGCGAAAGGCGCGCAACTGCGACATCTCCATGCTTTCGTCCCCCGTCCCCGATCTCGTGTCCGAGCAAGAGCGTTTGCGAAGTGCGCGAATTATAACAACCATACGCGTCAACGAGCAGCCGCCGGAACGACTCTCGTTCGCGCGCGAGACGAACACGACGACGCCGCGAGTTGAAAGCGGCGGCTCGATGTTGTAGAGCTATCGTCTAAACTTTAACGTTCGATCAAGTCTCACGCGTGGCGGCGACGAGGACGCAACAGCAATGACTTCTTCTTCGCGCCTGCGCCGTTCCAACAGGGGGTTTTAATGGCTCGCAAATCTTCCGGCGTCGCGCGCCTCTCGCACCTCGACCCGCACGCGGACGGCTCGCCCGACTTGCTCCGCGTCATCATCGAGACGCCGCAGGGCAGCCGCAACAAGTTCGACTATGACGAAGAACTCGGCCTCTTCAAACTCGGCGGCGTGTTACCGGCGGGCGCGGTCTTCCCTTTCGACTTCGGCTTCGTGCCCTCGACCAGAGGCGGCGACGGCGACCCGCTCGACGTGCTCGTCTTGATGGACGAAGCGGCCTTCGCCGGTTGCCTCGTCGAAGCGCGGCTCGTCGGCGTCATCGAAGCGGAGCAGACCGAGCGCGACGGCGAGACGACGCGCAACGACCGCCTCATCGCCGTCGCGGCTGCGGCGCGCAACCACAAAGCCGTGCGCTCGCTCGGCCAACTGAGCGAGAATCTCCTGGACGAGATCGAGCACTTCTTCGTCTCCTACAATGAGATGAAGGGAAAGAAGTTCAAACCGCTGGGGCGTTTCGGCCCGACGCGCGCGGGGCGTGTGATCGAGGAAGGCTTGCGTCGTTTTCGTGCGGGACAGCGCAAGAAGGCTGCGACGAAGAAGCGGCGTTAGAAAAAAGAAACGATGAAGTAGGAACGCGGAACGATGAACTAAAGACAATTTGTTTTCAGTTCATCGTTCCGCGTTCCTACTTCATCCTTTCTTCCCTCTGTGTCTCTGCGGTGAATGCTTCGGTTTTGTGCGCGGGAAGAGAGCGCACACAAAAAGAGGAGAAGCCGCGACGATCATCAAGTGTCGCAAGGCTTCTCGCTCGTGTGTGTGTCGAACCCGCTCCGGGTAGTTTAGCCGCGCGGCGGCTGTTGCGGCGGGCGGCGTTTCTTCTTGTTGCGCTTGCGTGCGAGGGCGGATTTGAGTTTCGCCTTCTGCCCCTTCGACATGAAGAAGGCGTGCTTCTTCGCATCTTTGATGATCTCTTCGGTCATCACCTTGCGCTTGAAGCGCCTGAGCGCGCTCTCGATTGATTCACCTTGATTGACGTTAACGGTTGCCATCTTATCTCCTGCTATTAATTCGACGCGCCGGAACGTTACTCTAAAAAGTTGTTCGCACGCGGTCGTTGTTCTATTTGTTAATCAAAAAGTTGCCAAAGGTCAAGCGGCGGGCGTGCCCGCTCGCGTTTCAGGTGTCCGCGCGCCCGTGCACGAGGCGACGCATGCGATCCGAGAAGAGCACGTCTATTTTCTTCGGCTCGACGAGCGCCATCACTTCGCCCAGCCCGTAGGTCGGGTGGAGCATGGTCTGACCGGCGCGGTAGGTGCGCGTCCAGTCGTAGGGCGTGCCGGTTTGCGCGCCGGAGCGTGCGCCCGCCGATTGCGCGCTCGTTTTGAACGAACTGCGCGTGCCGCACTTCGGGCAGTTGACGCGCGAGATCAAGCCGCGCTTCGTCACGGTCGCGACGACGTGCCCGCGCTCCTCGCCGCACGCCTCGCACCATTTCTCCACGCGGTCGCCCACGGCGTAAGTCTGTTTCTCTGCTGCCATAAAACCTCCGCAAAAGCCGTGAATCGTGAATCGTGAATAGAGAAAAACTGTCTTAGTCTATTCACGATTTACGATTTACGATTCACGTTCTTATTTATATCTATAAGTGATCCGACCTTTCGATAGATCGTAGGGGGACATTTCGACCTGCACGCGGTCGCCGGGGAGTATGCGTATGAAATTTTTGCGCATCTTGCCGCCGATTTGCGCCAGCACGATGTGCTCGCTGTTGTCCAGACGGACGCGAAAGAAGGCGTTGGGCAGTTTGTCTATCACGACGCCCTCAGCCGGGATCAGATCATCTTTTGCCAAGCAAAAACTCTCCTTTGGTTAAATCAAGCGCGTGCGGCGACCCGTCGAGATGCCTCTCGTGCGCTTTACCCGAAGTTCCGGCGAACGACTTTTCGCGGATATCGCTCGCCCTGTTGTCGTTGCTGCTGTTGCTGCCTTTGTCCCTGCGTTTGGTCAAAACTTGACACCGCGAGCGCCCCGGCGACATAGAACTTCCGGTCGCGTGGGGCGCTTCTACGGTGCGCTGCTCGAAATGCAAACTTGAAGGTCGCCGCCGGTCGCTTTTACCAGCGCGGCTCGCGGTCGCCGCCGCCACCACCGCCGCCGTAACCGCCGCCACCGCCGCGATTGCCGCCGTAGCCGCCACCGCCGCCACGACCGCCACCGCCGCCGCCGCCGTAACCACCGCGTCCGCCGCCACCGCCGCCGCGATCCTCGCGCGGGCGAGCTTCGTTGACGCTCAGGTTGCGACCGTTGAATTCCTTGCCGTTAAATTGCGCGATGGCAGCTTCGCCCTCTTCTTTGGTCGCCATTTCGACGAACCCGAAGCCGCGCGAGCGTCCCGTGTCTCTGTCCATCACGACCGAAGCCGACTCGACCGTCCCGACCTGACCGAACAGTTCCTGCAAGTCTTCGCCCGAAGTCTTGAAATTGAGATTACCGACGTAAAGTTTCATTGACATAACTGAAAAGTCCCCTCCCCTTTAGGGAGCGTGAAGAGAAGCTCGAATGCTTTTGGCTTCGTGAACGGGTAGCAGCGAAGTCGCGTGTTCGGAATGCCCTGACGAGCAGCTTCTGCAAGTTAGTATCGGCCTGCTCTCGAACTATCCAGACGCCGCCGCTTTCGCTCTCCACAACGCGGGGCGCATCACCGTTGATGCGCGAGAGAAGGAGTGGACGGCAGATATTATGCCCTGTGCGCGAAAAAAAGGCAAAAGCCGAGCGCGGGGCGAAATTACCCAAAACGGGCGCGCCACATGGCGGCTCAAGCGAGCGGCTCAAGCGGACGGAACTGCCGCGCTTTTGACATCGGCGCTCTGACAATAATAATCTATGGCGCGCCGCAAAAGTTCGACGCGCCGACAGCGCGCACGTCGTATTCACAAAACACAGTCCGCCTTAACCTCGTAACCCTTGGTAATCAATGTGCAGATTTCACGGCCACGCGCCGCGCAACCCGACACCGTAAAAGCGTCGCAAGAGCGTTTGCACGCGCAACCTTTGACCGCCGCGATTTTCCGTCAGGTGACAGCCGCGCGCGACATCGCTTGAGAAGCGGCGGCGACAGCCTCTCGCGCATCTCGCATGTCTTTCTCAGGTCAACGGGCGACGGCACAAACATTGCCACGCGTGAACAGTGTTCTGCGTAATTTCAAAACTTCGGATTTAGAACTACCATGAAATTCAAAACCCTCGCACTCGCCGTTTCGGCGTTCGTCTTATTCTTCGTCGCCCCGCTCGCCGCGCAGGCGCAAACCTTGCAATACACAGCGCTCGGCGATTCGCTCGCCGCCGGACTCAACGACACGGACGGCGGCTACGTCCAGCGCTTCCGCAACCACATCCAGACCGACACGGGCGCGACCGTTAACGTCCTCAATCGCGGCGTCTCCGGCGCGACGAGCGCCGACCTTCTGAGCGCGCTCCGCACCAACGAAGCCCTGCGCGCAGAAATCGCCAACTCGCAGATCGTCACATGGAACATCGGCGCGAACGATTTTCAAGACGCAGTCACACGCTACCGGAGCGGCACGTGCGGCGGCGCGGATAATCAGGATTGCGTGCGCGCGGCGGTCGCGCAGTTCAAGGCCAACTGGAACGCCATCATCGCGCAGATACTTTCGCTTCGCAGCACCTCGAACACCATCATTCGCACGATGGACAACTACAACCCTGCGGTTAACCTCTTGCGCGCCTTCGGCCTGCTCTCCGTGATGAAGCCCTACCTCGAAGACATCAACCGCTTCATCTTCCTGAGTGCCGTCAGCAACCGCATCGGCTGCGCGCGCGTCTATCATGCCTTCAACGGCATCAACGGCGAAGCGGACGCAGGGGTACGCGGCTACCTCTCTTCGGACGGCATCCACCCGAACAACACGGGGCACGCCGTCATCGCGTCCGAACTGCGCGCGCTCTCCTACCAGCCGCTCTTCGCGCCGCAGAGCACCATCCAACTCTTCCTGCCCGTCACGACGGTCAACGAGGGCGACGGGCGCGCGACCATCACCGTCACGCGCGGCGGCAACACGAGCGGCGCGGCCTCGGTCGAGTATTCGACCATAGACAGTCCGGCCTCCGTCCCCTGCGGAGACGGCACGACGAACACGGCCTTCGCGCGCTGCGACTATGCGACCACAGTTGACACGCTTTCGTTCGCCCCCGGCGAGACGCAGAAGACCTTCACCATTCCCATCATCGACGACGCGCACGAGGAGAACACGGAAGAGTTTCCCATCAGGATCGATAATCCTTCGGGCGCGACGCTCGGCCTGCGCGTCTCGGCCAGCGTCCGCATCATGGACAACGAAGTCAGAGTCACCCCGCCCCGCGTTCTTCCGAACCCGATCCTCTCAAGCGACTTCTTCGTACGCATGCAATATCTCGACTTCCTCTCGCGCGAGGCCGATACCGACGGCTTCAACGCGTGGATGAACGTCTTGAATCGCTGCCCCGACGTGAACAACAGCGAGACTTGCGACCGCATCACCGTCACGGCCTCCTTCTTCCGGTCGCAGGAATTCCAACTCAAGGGCTTGTTTGTCCACCTGTTTTATAAAGTCTCTCTCGGACGCCTGCCGCGCTACGCGGAGATCATTCCCGACATGCGCCGCGTCACGGGCGCGACCGCCGAAGAGGTCTTCGCCAGGCGTCTCGCGTTCGCGAACGCGTGGGTCGAACGCGAGGATTTCAAGACTCGCTATCCGGCGTCGCTCTCGCAAGAAGCCTTCGTGGACAGGCTGCTGCAAGCGTCGGGCGTTACCTTGAGCAACGGCGCGGTGACGCGCAACTCGCTCGTCAACGACTTGCAGGCCAAAACTAAGACGCGCGCCGAAGTTCTCATGGCCGTCGTCGAGCACCCGTCGGTTGACGCACGCGAGCGCAACGGCGCGTTCGTCGCCATGCAATACTTCGGGTACTTGCGGCGCGACCCCGAAGAAGGCGGCTACAACAACTGGCTCAATTACCTGAACGCCAACCCCACAGACTTCCGCACGATGGTCAAAGGCTTCGCCAATTCGCAGGAATATCAACTGCGCTTCGGGCAGACACAGTGAGGAATTGCGGATTGCGGAATGAGGATTGAAAACCGGATCGCGCAAAATGAGGATGCCCTCCAAATTGGAGGGCATCCTCATTTGCTGAATTCTTATCTGTCTATGGAGACTTGACCAGGATCACATCCCAAGCCCAGCGCCCGACTTGAGCGCCACGCACATCCCTGACCTTCGCTCGATACTTAAATTGATTGCCGTATTGGTCAGTTCGTTTAGACTCTTTATATTTTAGATCAAGGTGGATAGTAAAATGAGAGGAAGGCTAATCAGCCAAACGAATAAAGTGAGTCGGCGGTTTTTGCGCTGATGGACTTTCATCTTAAAAAGCCCCCGGGCTGACAGGGTTGTGTCAGAGCGTTGCGGGCTTCTTTCAGGAAAGCGCTGGCAGCCGTTGATTTTTTCCAGCCCAGCGGGAGGGGGTTACGGGAAATTTGCGTAACTTCGTCACCATGTATAAGGAAGGTGTCGTCAAACATCGGATGTCCGAACGGTCTGTATGTCTCTGCGAGAGGTTCATACTTTAAAAAAAGCAGATAGCGTTCACCCTTCTCTAAAGGAGACTGCCCATTATCTATGGCGGTAACGATGTGGCCGTTTAAACTTACGACACCTCCCGAGCGTGGAACGGTTATATCCTGACCTTGCTGAACAGGAGCTAGATCACTGTTCTTTAAGACCTCCTCAACCGTTATTTCGTAATCGGTGAATAAGAATGTGCCGATGTCGATGATGTGAGAGGCTTTACTTTTCGTCGAACCGATGATGACCAGATCGGTGTTACATCCCAACTTAAGCAAAGATTCACCTATGGGTAAATTGTAAAGTGGGGCTTCACTGATAGGTCCCCACAATTGCACATCACCTTTTTTGGCTACTAAGTCAACGACCTTGTAAAGCTTTTCATAATGGGTTCCCTTGAAGAGTTTGCTGCGCTTCTTCTGTTTTTCCGACATCACTCCAAGCTGGATAGGCGTTGCCTCTTCCTGCTTCGTGCTGGTTATTTTTTGTCCCGGTTTATTTGTGTGTTGGCTTGTCGC
>DATHBB010000214.1:0-1753 GCA_035296385.1 Pyrinomonadaceae bacterium
CGTTGGAGGTGTTGCGCGGAGTGTCGTTTGCGCTCGCGCCGGGCGAGATGCTGGCGGTCGTGGGCGCATCGGGCGCGGGCAAGTCAACGCTCCTGCACCTGCTCGGCGGGTTGGACACGGCGGACGGCGGCAGCGCACAACTCGGCGCAACGGAGTTGACGCGCGCGCGCGGCGCGGAACTGGCGCGCGTCAGAAGCGAGCAGGTCGGCTTCGTCTTTCAATTTCATCACCTGCTGCCCGACTTGAGCGCGCTCGAAAATGTCGCGCTGCCGCTCCTCGTCGCGCGCCGCAAATTTCGTGAGGCGCGTCAGGCTGCGGGCGAGATGCTTGAAGCCGTCGGACTCGCCGAACGCGCCTCGCACCGCCCCGGCGAACTGTCGGGCGGCGAGCAGCAACGCACGGCCATCGCACGCGCCCTCGTACACGCGCCGCGCCTCGTCCTGGCGGACGAGCCGACCGGCAATCTCGACGCGCGCACCGGCGCGAGCGTCGCCGCCCTTCTCAAAACGCTCGCGCGCACGCGCGGCACAGCCGTCATCGTCGCCACGCACAACGAACAACTCGCGCGCGCCTGCGACCGCACGCTGCTCTTAAAAGACGGGCGACTTGAAGAACATCTGTTTTGAATTAAATAAACACGGGGTTTTATCTCCGCTCCCGTTGAACGCGCCGGAAAACTTTCGTCTATCTTTTTCCGCGCCGCGCGTGCTATAAAAATTGTCGTGTAGTTTTTACGGAAACTGCGCCCGCCCGCCCCATGCTCACCTCATAGATTTTTCCACACGTAGATTTTAGGAGTTACAACTCGTGAACCAGAAAATATTTCGCGCCGTGGCGCTCGCGGTCTCGGTGTGTGCGCTGTCGGTTGCGGCGTCGGGGCAGCAGTCTGCGGCGCGCACGCGGCGCGGCGGTCTCGATAATTTGTCTCTGCCTTCGACGGCGGCGCGCGTGGCGGCGGCCTCGACGGGCAGCGGGGCGGCGACGTGGATGACGTTTGCGCCCGAAGGCGCGGGCTTCGCCGTCTCCGTGCCGGCCATGCCGGAAGAGACGACGCAGGGCGGGCGCGGGCAGTTGCGCAGCTACCGACTCGCCGCCGAAGGGTTGAAGTACGAGATCGGGCGCACGGGGCAGATGCCGGAGCAATTGGTGTCGCAGCCCGAGTACGTGGAGAAGTTTTTCGCGGGCGCGCGTCATGGCCTCGTCGCCGCGCTCGAACAGTCGAACCCGCAGATCAAATTCCGGCTCGTCTCCGAGCAGGCCGTCTCGCTCGACGGCTACGAAGGGCGCGAGTACGAGTTCGACGCCGAAGGTCATCGCGCCGTCGCGCGCCTCTTCCTCATCGAACGCTCCATCTACGCCCTCAGCGTCCTCGGCGCGAAAAGCGACATGACGCCCGACAAAGTCAACAAGTTTCTCGACTCGTTTGCGCTGGTGCAATGAAACTGTCCGTTGTCCGTAGTCAGTTGTCAGTCGTTTCGTGCCGCCCCGATCTTGAATCTTTCATTTTCCAGTTTAACGCTGATCGAGCACGTGCAACTGACAACTGACTACGGACAACGGACAGCCGCGCGACAACCGCCCGACCGCCCGCTGACTAGCGGCGAACTAACATCTCTTCTGCCTTTCGCCGCATTAGGTTATAATGCGCGCGGGCGTGCGTGAGGAGTTTTTCATCTTTGCTACCCGACGCGCCACACCAACAAGTTTTCATAAAGCGACTTCCGCCAAACCGTTTTTATGTTTGAACGCTACA
>DATHBB010000215.1:0-7360 GCA_035296385.1 Pyrinomonadaceae bacterium
GAGACCCTGAAAAGCGTAGGGCGAGGTGCGCGGCTTGTACGCGCCGCCGCGAAAGAAACGCGCGCCGCTGCGCCTGACGGCTTCGGCAATGGCGAAAGCCTGCGCGCGGCTCTCGATGGCGCACGGCCCCGCGATGAGCGCGAGCTCTTCGCCGCCAATCGCCGCGTCGCCGACGCGCACGATTGTTTTCTCCGGTTTCAGATCGAGCGAGATTAACTTGTAGGGCTTCGTGACGCGTATGGCTTCTGCCACACCCTTCATCGTCTCGAAGCGCGTGGCGTCAACCGCGCCTTGATTGCCCGTGACGCCGATGGCCGTGCGATTCGCGCCGGGCAGCGGGTGCGCCCTCAGTCCGAGTTCGGTAATCACGCGGACGACTTCTGCGACATCGCGCTCGGTCGCGTCCGACTTCATAACGATCAGCATATGAATCTCCAAAGTGACAAGTGACGAGTGACAGGTGACAAGTTAAAAACCATGAATCGTGAATCGTAAGTCCTGAATAGGCTAAAACAGTTTCCCTCTATTTACGATTTATTGTCTTTTCTCGTCACTTGTCACCTGTCACTCGTCACTGTTCCTACATTCTTTCAGGGACACTGATGCCGAGCGTGTCGAGCGCGGCGGTCAACTGGCGGCGCACGAGGTCGGCGATGTTGATAAGCACGGTGCGGCGCGTTTCGTTTTCTTCGGCGATGATGCGATGGCGATGATAGAAAAGGTTGAACGCCTTCGCCAGTTGGAAGGTGTACTTCGCCAGGTAAGCGGGTTCGGCCTGCGCGGCGGCCTGCGCCGTAGTTTCGTCGAGACGCGCCGAGAGCGTCAGGAGCGACCAGAGTTCGTCGCCGCCCTCGCCCGCGAAAATTTGCCGCACCTGTTCGGCGGCCTCTTCATTTTCATTGAGCCGCTTCGTGAAGTCGCGCGCACGCGCGAGTGTCGCTTCGTCAAGTTTGCGGAAGATCGAATTGGCGCGCACGGCAGCATACTGGCAATAAGGGCCGGTCTCGCCCTCGAAGGAAAGCGCCTCTTTGAAATCGAAGGCGATGAGAGAATTGCGCGTCCATTTCAAGAGGAAGTAGCGCAGCGCGCCGACGGCAATCGTGTGCGCCGTCTGTAACTTTTCTTCGGCGGAAAGCTCCGCGTGCCGCGCGTCCACTTCCTTGAGCGCGTTCGCTTCCAGACGATCAATGAGATCGTCAACCTTCACGCCGAGACCTTTGCGCCCGCTCATCTCTATGTGCGGGCGGGCGCGGTCTTCGGGCGTCAACTCGAAGCCGAGCTCTTCCGATGCAGCGGGCGAGAGCGCGACCATCTCGTAAGACAAGTGCACGCTCGGCTCGCGCGCGAGTCCGGGCACGACGGCCTGCACGCCGCGCTGCACGATGTCCTGCGTGTACGACTGGCGCGAATCGATCACGTTATAGACGATGCTCCCGCCGCCGAACTTCGCGGGTTGATTCGCCACCATCGCTTCGGCGGTCGGCGGCTCGCTCGTCGTCACCCAGACGATGTGGCCGTCGGGGTAGGTGAGAAACGGCTTGTAGTAAAAATCGAGTCCGAGTTGGCCGAGTTTCCAGAGTTGATAGGCGATGTCCTTGCCCGCGTAAGTGACCGTGCCGTTCGAGCGGACGATGATCTTGTCGGCGTCGTGGTCGTCCGTTCCGGTGTGCGCGTCCGAGGGCATCACCCAACAGCCTGCGTTGCGGCCTTCCTGCTCGAGGCGGATCGTGCCCGACTCTTTGAGACGCGCGAAGGCGTGATCCCAAAAATGCAGGTGGAGAATTTCCGACTCGCGCGGCAGCACGTCGTAGCGTATGCCGAGCCGCTCCATCGTCTTCAAGTGGCACTGGACGATGCGCGTGGCGATGTAGTCTGCGAGTTCTGCGGTCGGGTTGTCGCCCGCTTCGATGGCGTGCAGCGTCTCGCCGCGCAGCTTCAAAAGCTCCGGGTCTTCTTTGGCTTCCGCGTCGCCGCGCCGGTAGAAGAGTCCGACCTGCGCGTACAAATCCCAGCAGTAATAATCGAACGGGCGCTCGGGCGGCAGCGTCTCGTCGAGGCGGCGCACGTCTTCGAGCGTCATGCTTTCGATGTGCATGAAGCCGACGACGACATCCGCGACCTGCACGCCAGTGTTGTCGATGTAGTTTTGCACTTCTACTGCCGCGCCCGTCGCGCGCAGCACGCGCACGAACGTGTCGCCGAGCACGCCGTTGCGCAGGTGTCCGATGTGCGCCGCCTTGTTCGGGTTGATGTTCGTGTGTTCGACGATGACTTTCGCACGCTCGCCCGCGCTCTCGTTTGACAGGGACGATGCGACCGGAGCGTCGGACGCGTTGACGAGCCGCTGCAAACTCTCCGCGCGATCATAAAAAACGTTGAGATAGCCCGCACCCGCCACTTCGACGCGCGCCACGCCCGCCTCCGCCTCAAGCGCCTGCTTCAACTCTTCCGCGACGGCTCGCGGGTTGGCACGCTCCCCGCGCTCCTGTTTAAGTCGCTTCACGACCTCGAAGGCGACGGGGAAGGCAACGTCTCCCAGTTCGATGCGCGGCGGTATCTCGCCTTGCACGGGCGGGAACGAAACGAACTTCTCTTCAATCGTCTGCCGCACGCGCGCGGCCAATCTTTGTTGCAGTTCGAGCAGATTCAATACGCGAGTTTCCTTATACGTCAATTCTCAAAAGCTACGATGCGACGCCACGAAGCGATTTGCGCCGCACGCGAAAAAAGAGAAGTATAGCGCGAGCGCGCGGGCGGAGGCTAATCGCGCCGAAACCTGGTAGTGTCCTGATTTGAACTCTGTGCCCCCTCTGTGCTCTCTGTGTCTCTGTGGTGAGTGACTATGATAAGCATTCACCACAGAGACACAGAGAGCACAGAGGGGGCACAGAGGAAAGCTTTAACCAGGACGCTAACTGAAACCTCCCTGGCTTGACACTTCGTCGGTCGCCTCTGCTACCATCGCCGCCTGATTTTGATGCCGACACAGATCGAGACAGCTTTGCTCGGAGAGTTACGCGAACGACTCCGTAGCGCGCGTCGCGTCTTCGTTTTGACGGGCGCGGGCGTTTCCGCCGAGAGCGGCGTGCCGACTTTTCGCGGCGGCGGCCAAACAACCGTCTGGAAGGGAATGCCTTTCGAAGTGATCTCGTCCGCCGGAATGCTCGCGCGCGATCTGCCCGCCGTCTGGGAATGGTTCGACTACAGGCGCAAACTGCTCTGTGAACTGCAACCGAATCCCGCGCACCGCACGCTAGCGCTGTGGCAAGACAAATTTGAAAACTTTCGTCTCGCCACGCAGAACATAGACGGCCTGCACGCGGCAGCCGGTTCGCGCAACGTGCTCGAACTTCACGGCAACATCTGGACGGCGCGTTGTACGAAGTGCGGCGAGCGCGCGTCCCTGCGCGACGTGGACGAGCAGGAACTACCGCCCGTCTGCCGCGACTGCTGCAACGCGATGCGACCGGACGTGGTCTTGTTCGGCGAGATGTTGCCCGCAGGAGTTTTCGAGCGCGCGGCGGCAGACGCGGCCTCGTGTGATCTCTGTTTTGTCGTCGGCACTTCGTCGCTTGTGTATCCGGCGATGCGCCTGCCGGAGATCGCGCTCGCGGCGGGCGCGTACACGCTTGAGATCAACCCCGAAGCGACGCCGTTCTCCGCGCTCTGCCACGCGACGATTCAAGGGCGCGCGGGCGAGGTGTTGCCCCGGTTGGAATTTTGATGCGAACACTCTATTTCGATTGCTTCGCCGGAGCGAGCGGCGACATGATTCTCGGCGCGCTCGTCGCCGCCGGAGCGGACGCGCACGCCCTGCAAGACGGGCTTGCGCTGCTGGATGTTGGCGACTTCGAGGTCACTTTCGAGCCGGTTGATCGTTCGGGCATCAGCGCGACGCACGCGCGCGTGCGCACCGCCGACGAAAAGCAGCATCGTCACCTCAGCGCGATTCTCAAGATCATCGCCGCGTCGCGTTTGAGCGAGACGGTCAAGGCGCGCGCCTCGCGCATCTTCGAGCGGCTAGGCGAGGCCGAAGCGCGCGTGCATAACGTGCCGGTCGAAAAAATTCATTTCCACGAAGTCGGCGCGATGGACGCCATCATTGATGTCGTCGGCGCGTGCATCGGGTTCGAGCTACTAAATATTGATCGTTTCGTCTCGTCGGCGCTGCACGTCGGGAGCGGCACGGTCGAGATGGCGCACGGGCGTTTCCCCGTGCCGCCGCCCGCCGTCGTCGAACTGCTCGACGGCGTGCCCGTCTATTCGACAGACATCAAGGGCGAACTCGTCACGCCGACGGGCGCGGCGATCATCTCGACCATCTGCGCGGGAGAGTTCGGCGCGTTGCCTGCGATGCGCGTCGCGGCGACAGGTTACGGGGCGGGGACGCGCGAGTATAAAGATTTTCCGAACGTGCTGCGCGTGATCGTCGGCGAGACGACGGATGAGAAGACTGCGGGCGAAAATTTTTCGGAGATGACGAGCGAACGACTTTACATGCTCGAAACTAATCTCGATGATGCGTCGCCGCAAATCATCGGCTATGCGTTGGAACGTGCGTTCGCGCTGGGCGCGCTAGATTGTTACCTGACGCCCGTGCAGATGAAGAAGAATCGTCCGGGCGTACTCGTCTCCATTCTGTGCCGCGCCGACGAACGCGAGGCGTTGACGAAGTTGCTCTTTGAAGAGACGCCGACGCTCGGGGTGCGTAGTTTCATGGTCGAACGTCGCGCTCTGCCGCGTGAGTTCACGAGCGTTGAGACCGAGTTCGGCGCGATCAATGTTAAGGTGGCACGGCGCGACGGGCGCGTGTGTAACGTCGCGCCGGAGTATGAAGACTGTCGCGCGGCGGCGGCGCGCGCGGGCGTGCCGTTGCGTGCGGTCGAGACGGCAGCGCGTGCGGCTTACGACAGGGCGGCAGGTGAGAATGGAAAAGATGAAAGCGAAAGAAGTTGATCTCAAGCAGCGCGAAGTTGATCTGAAGAAGATCGCCGAAGGCGTCAGGCTGATTCTTGAGGGCGTCGGCGAAGACCCGGAGCGCGCGGGACTCCAGCGCACGCCGCAGCGCGTGGCGGAGATGTACGCGGAACTGACTGCCGGGATGCGCGAGGACCCGCGCACGCACGTCGTCGCGCTGCCGGGCGATTCGCACGACGAGTTGGTCATCGTCAAAGACATTCACATCGCTTCGATCTGCGAACATCATCTCGCGCCGTTCGTCGGTCGCTGCCACATCGCCTACATCCCGAAGGGCGGGCGCATACTCGGCCTCTCGAAGCTGGCGCGACTGGCCGACGCGTTCGCGCACCGCTTGCAGGTGCAGGAACGCCTCACCTCGGAGATCGCCGACACGCTCTTCGACGGCCTCGACCCGCTCGGCGTGATGGTCGTCATCGAAGCCGAGCACACGTGCATGACGCTGCGCGGCGTGAAGAAACCCGGCGCGCTCACGATCACGTCCGCCATTCGCGGCGCGTTTCGCAAAGACCCGCGCACCCGCGCCGAAGCCATGTCGTTGATTCAAGGCCACAAGTCGTAAATCGTTAAAAGCCGTAAATCGTGAATCGTAAATCGTAAATAGACTAAATCAAGTTTCTTCCATTCACGATTTACGATTCACGGTTCACAGCTTTATTCTATTCACGATTTACGATTCACGATTTACTGTTTTTGACGATTCTTTCGTTATGAAAACTTTTTACGTCACGACGCCGATTTATTACGCGAACAGTTTGCCGCACATAGGTCATCTTTACACGACCATCGTGGCCGATTGTGTGACGCGTTACAGGCGACAGCGTGGTTATGAAACTTTGTTTCTGACAGGCACGGACGAGCACGGCATCAACGTGCAACGCGCCGCCGCGCGCACGGGAAAGACGCCGAAGGAGCACGTTGATTACATCGTCGGCGAGTTGAAAAAGAACTTTGCCGCGTTCGGACTCGACGCCGCGCACGGCGGCTACGACATCTTCATGCGCACGACCGAGCCTTTTCATTACGAGGCGGTCGCGGAGTTCTGGCGTCGCATCGCGCGTGCGCAGACGCCGAAGGGGCGCGAGGCGATCTACAAAGGCCACTACGAGGGTTGGTTCTGCGCGCCCTGCGCGACGTTCAAAACGGAAGACGAGTATGCGAAGCCGCAAACGGAAGGCGATGCGCCGCTCTGCCTGATCCACGAAGCGCCGCTCGACCGCGTTGCCGAGGAGAGCTATTTCTTCCGGCTCTCGGATTACGGCGAAGCGCTGCTCGCGCTCTACGAGTCGCGGCCTGACTTCATACGACCCGAAGTGCGGCGCAACGAAGTCGTCAGCTTCATCAACAGCGGGCTGCAGGACCTCTCCGTGAGTCGTCTCAAAACTTCTGTCAGTTGGGCGATCCCCGTGCCTGATGATCCGGCGCACACGATATACATCTGGCTCGACGCGCTCTCGAACTACATCACAGCGCTCGGCTGGGGAAGCGCGGCGGGGGACGGCGAAAAAGGTTTCGATAAGTTCTGGCCGGGCACGCATCTCGTCGGCAAAGACATCTTGCGCCAGCACGCGATCTACTGGCCTGCGTTTCTGTTGGCCGCCGGGATCGAGCAGCCGCGCGCCGTCATCGCGCACGGGACGTGGCTAGATCATCAGGGGCGCAAGATGTCGAAGACGCTCGGAAATTCGATCAGCCTGCCGACGCTCCGACGCCATTTCGAGCCGGACATCGTGCGCTACTTCGCTCTGCGCGAGATGGCCTTCGGGCAGGACAGCAAGTTCGGTTATGAAGCGTTAGTTGATCGCGCTAATAGCGATTTGGCGAGCGGTCTCGGCAATTTGTCGAGCCGCACGCTGACGATGATCGGGCGTTATTGCGACGGTCTCGTGCCTACGCCCGACATCTCCGAAGAGAAACGTTTGCAGGCCAAGCGCGCAGGCATTGACGCCGACGGGCAGGAACTCGCCAGCGCACTCGAACACGCGCGCGACGCTTTTCTACAGCATTTCGAGGACTATGCTTTCCAGCGCGCGCTCGAAGTGGTGTGGACTGTGATTGCGCGCGCAGACAAGATGATCTCGGACGCGAAGCCTTGGGAGTTGGCGAAGGATGAGTCGCAACGGGAGACGTTGAACGCCGTCCTGTATCGCGCCGCCGAGACACTGCGCTGGCTCGCCGTGCTGCTTCATCCCGCGATGCCCGACGCCACGCGCGCCATCTGGCAGCAACTCGGGCAAACGGACGACATAGCGAAATATGATCCGGCAGAACTTCTCTGGGGAGGTCTTCAAGCGGGCGGGCGCATCGGCCAGGTTGCGCCCGTCTTCCCGCGCATTGATAAAGCAAAAATTATGGCTGAGATAGAAAAAGAGAGACAGGAAAC
>DATHBB010000216.1:0-4417 GCA_035296385.1 Pyrinomonadaceae bacterium
GGCGCGGGCTGACCTACTAACCGGTTCTGTACGATCTCTCCGGGCGTCAACCCATCATAAGGTTTCTGTCCCGACAGCATCTCGTAGCAGATCACACCCAAACTATAAACAGCACCATTGTCTTCATCGAGCGGCGCATCATCGCCCCACAGTTCCGGCGCGACATAAGGCGCGCTGCCGGACTGCGCGCTCAAACCGACACCGGTTAAAATAGCGTCGAGATTGTCATCAAAAGCTCGCCGGTTGAAGAGCAAAGGCAGCAACTTGACGATCAAGAGGTCGTTTTCCGCGCGCCTGATCATGATGTCGGAGGGTGTCAGAAAATCATAGTTGATGCCTGATGACCCTAAGGCTTCGAGCGTGCGGGCGACG
This sequence comes from Pyrinomonadaceae bacterium, assembly GCA_035296385.1. Lineage (GTDB taxonomy): Bacteria > Acidobacteriota > Blastocatellia > Pyrinomonadales > Pyrinomonadaceae > JAIVJZ01. Next base: position 373 of record DATHBB010000216.1, read on the forward strand.
GGTTCGAGCACGGCGAACACCTCGCCGAGTGTGAAGCGACCACGCTGTTGTAGCTCTTTATCGAGCGTCTGCCCCTCGACGTACTCCATCACCATGCAGTCGGCACGCAGGTTGTAAATGGCGACGGCGTTCGGATCGGGGAGTTTGAATAAGGCTTCCCATTCGCGATAAAAGCGGTTCAGCCACTTTCCGACCTCGTCGCGCACTTCGGGTCTGAATATCTTCAATGCCACAGGGCTGTCGATCCGTGTATGACGGGCGCGGTAGAGTTGGCCGGTGCGCGTCTGTGCGATCAAGGTCTCGATCTCGTACTGCCCGTCGAATGTTTGTCCGATGAGCGGCGTGTTATTCGACTGCAAAGGCGTCCCGTCGTGAGGGCAGAACGCGAGTTCATCTGCGTATGGGCGCTGGCAGGTGGGACAGATTCTCATGGCAGTGACTCAAGCGAACAGAAGCAAGGCGGAGCGGACGAGGCGGGATTATAAACCGGGCACAAACCAAATGAAACAGATAGTTGCGTTGGCGGGTTCACCGAAAGTTGGTCTAAGATAAGTGGCAGCGAAAAAGTAGAACACAGTTCAAGTCGGCAGCGTGCGAAAGTCTGAGACGCGCGCGGAGCCTTGAGACAAGGCGCGACGAGCTTGTCGGGAGGGGAAGCGTAGATGTTGAAGCGTAGGCAAAAGAGCATGGCCTTCGTGCTGGCGTCGTTGTTCGTCTTCGGGCAGTTGGGTTGCAGTAGTTTGTTTTCGGGGCGCGGCGGCGGTGGTGGCGGCGGCAGCGCGTCGGGAAAGCCCGCGCCGCATTTTGAACCGGGCTTCAACCTCTTCAGCCCCGAGCAAGACGTAGAACTCGGCAGGCGCTCGGCGCAGCAGATCGCGCAGGAGATGCCGCTCTTGAACGACGAGCCCGTAGTCAACTACGTGCGCCAGCTCGGCGCGAAACTCGCCGCGCGCGCCTCCGGCCACAAGTTCCCTTACCAGTTCAACGTCGTGGCGACGCGCGAGTTGAACGCGTTCGCGCTGCCGGGCGGTTTCATCTTCATCAACGCGGGCGCAATCGCGGCGGCGAAGAACGAGGGCGAACTCGCGGGCGTGATGGCGCACGAGATCACTCACGTCGCGCTGCGTCACGGCACGAACCAGGCGTCGAAAGCCTACATCGCGCAAAAAGGTTTAGGCGTGATTGGCGCGATCACGGGCGATGATTCAGACCTCGGCCAAGTCATCAACTCTATCGGCGGCGCGGGCGCGAACATGTTGTTCCTGCGTTTCGGGCGCACCGCCGAGAAGCAGGCCGACCTCGAAGGCGCGCGCATCATGGCCGAGTCCGGCTACGACCCGCGCGACATGGCGAACTTCTTCAAGACGCTCCAATCGCAGGGCGGCCAGCGGACGCCCGAATTTTTGAGCGACCATCCGGACCCCGGCAACCGCGTCGCCGCGATCACGAACGCGCTCCCCGGTTTGCGCGTGAGCGACAAGCCCGTGCGCGACACCGAGGCTTTCGGCCAAGTCAAAGCGCGCCTTGAAGGGCGACGCGCCGCGGGTTCGCTCGCCTCGACCTCAGAACCCGCGCGCACGGGCCCCAGCGACCCGACGAGCAATCGTTCGGGCGCGGCACGCCCCGAACCGCCCGCCGCATCCTTACGCGCCTTCAGCACCGCTGACAACTCTTTCGCCTTCCAATACCCCGCGAACTGGGACGCGCTCTCCGCGGGCGACGACGGCGACGCGAACATGATCTTCGCCCCCAAAGGCGCGTACGGCAAACTCGGCGACGCGCTCGTCGTCACACACGGCATCTTCATCGGCGCGGTCGCCCCCGCCGCGAGCGACCTCGCACGCGCCAACGAGGCATACGTCCAACAGCAACTCGACGTTAACGCAGACTTCCGCGTCGTACGCCAGCCGCAACGCATCCAGATCGGCGGGCGCGAAGGCTACGCCACGATGGTCGAGGGGCCGTCGGTCGTCACAGGCGTCACCGAAGTTGACATCATCTACACGACCGCCACTGCCGACGGGCGACTCTTCTACCTGATCACGATGGCCCCCGAAGACGAGTTTGAATCCTATCAACCCGCCTTCCAACAGATCATCAACAGCCTGCAACTCGCACGATAAAAATTAAGCGGCGTCTGACACGTTGAAGTCAGACGCCGCATTTTTTGAGTTGATGAGAAAGCCGCTAAATGAGCGTCCCGTCTAAGTCAGTGCTAGCAGATAAGCAGCCTTCGACCGCTTCGTGGAGGTTTTGCAGCAACTCCTCGAACGTCTCGCCCTGTGTGGCGCAGCCGGGAATGGAAAGCACTTCGGCCCAGAAGCCACCTTCCTCCGCTTCGTGCATTATAACTTTGATCTTCATATCTAGCTTCCTTGCTTCGTCGCCGCGAATAACTCAACGCCCGCTTGTGATCTCGTCGGCGAGTTTTCCGGCGTCGTAGAGTTTGCGCAGGGCTTCGATGATCGCCATGCTGTGGACGGCGACGGCGCGGCCTCCTTCCTCTTCATCAACGTAGACGTAGCGATTCGGGAGTTTCTGAATATTGCTGTCGAAGTTGAGGCCGACGATCTCTGCGTTGCGGTTGATAACGGGCGAGCCGGAATTGCCGCCGATGGTGTCCGCCGTGTAGACGAAGTTAAAGGGCGTCGAGAGCGAGAATTTCGCGCGCCCCTCTTTGTAACGCGCGGGCAGATCATAGGGCGGCTTCTCGTTGAAACTTTCGGCGCGGTCGTAGAGACCATAGAAGGTCGTCTTGAAGGGGACGAGCGTAGTGTCTTCCGCGTAGCCGAGAGCGCGCCCGTAGGAGAGGCGCAGGGTGAAGGTGGCATCCGGGTGAATGGTTTTGCCGTAGACGGCGAAGCGCGCCTTCGCGATTCTCTGCCCCGCGCTCGTATCCACACTGAGAATATTCTCTTCGTTCCACGCGCGTAGTTCGCGGTAGACGGGTTCGATGCGGCGCGCGAGCGCGATGAGCGGATCATCGGACTTCACGACCGCCTCCGCGCCGCCTTCAAAGAGACTTTTGCGAAACGCAACATCTGCGAGTTTTGTTCCCGCGATAACTTCTCTGGCAATTTGTGCGGGAGAAGAACCCGCGAGCGCGGCGCGGATAAACGCATCGTCTTTGCCCAGAGTCTTCTGCGCCTCTTCGAGCCACGCAGCGAGCGCGGCCTCTTCCAGATCGGGATAGATGGGCGCGGGCGAGAATAAGTTCACTTTAAGCGCATCGAGGCGGGCATCACGAAATTCGTCGTAGCGGCGGTCGTTGGGTTTGCGTATCTCTTCGGCGTAGCGCACGAGCGTCGAAGCGATTGAGCCGAGACGCGAGGGCACGGCAATCGTCGTGAAGGCGATGCGCTTCGCCATTTTCGGGAGCGCGGCGTAGGCCACGGCCACCTGTTCCCACGCCGAGCCGTAAGCGGCCTGCAATTCGGGTTTGGCCGCAAGCGCAGCGCGCAGGGCTTTCTCTTCGGCCTCCTTCTTGCCGAACAAGCGCGCGTTCAGGAGTCCGGCCTGCTGGCTCTCCAGACGCTTGATCGAATTTTCGAGCGAGCGGCGGCCTGAATTGGCGCGGCGCGCCTGCTCCGCGCCGAGCGCGCTGTAGCGGTTGAGCGCGTCGCGGCGCGATGACCAGACCTGCATCTGCAGGGGATTGCCGAGGTCGCGTTGATACTGAAGTTGCGCGAGAGTGAGTTGGCGATTGGTCGAGCCGGGGCTGCCGGAGAGCACGACGAACTCACCATCCGCCGGGCCTTTGGGCGACCATTTGAAATAGTGTTCGGTTTTGGCGGGCTGCCCGTTTTCGTAGACGCGCAGGAACGTTACATCGAGGTTGTAGCGCGGGTAAGTGAAATTGTCGTAGTCGCCGCCGAAGAAAGCGATCTGCTCTTCGGGCGCGAAGACGAGTCGCACGTCGGTATATTTCTTGTAGCGATAGAGCCAGTATTCGCCGCCGCTGTAGAGCGTGACGTCTTCGCTCTTGAGCTTTGTTTTCTCCGTTGACTCTTTCTCGATGGCGGCGATCTCGGACTTGCGTTGCTCG
>DATHBB010000217.1:0-23055 GCA_035296385.1 Pyrinomonadaceae bacterium
ACGTGTTCCGCGCCGAGTTCCTTGATGATCTCCGTCCCCGAAGCGGGGTAGTTGCCGAGCACGCCGGGCACGCCCGCCTCCGCGACGAAGCGCGCGAGCACGTCTTCGGGAAAGCCTTCGGGGTAGGTGGGGAAAGCCTCGTCCATAATTATTCCGGCCATCTCCCAGTGCCCCGTCGTCGTGTCCTTACCGTTCGACTGCAAGGCGCAGCGACCGTATGAGCCGCGCGGACTCTCGGCGGGCGGGATGTGCGCGAGCGGGCGCACGTTGCCGAGTCCGAGCGCTTGCAGGTTCGGCAAACTCACCTCGCGCGACGCGCAGATGTGGCCGAGCGTGTCCGACCCCGCATCGCCCCACGCGGCGGCGTCCGGCATCTCGCCCATGCCGAGACTGTCGAGCACGATCAAGACGATGCGTTCAAAAGATGTCTGCTGTTCAATTTTTGCTGCCATCAATAATTACCTTTCAAAAGTCGAACCGAATAACGATGCACTGAAGGCGCGTTGGTTTTGCGCCGACGTGTCGCGGACAAATATACCCTTCGGACGAGACTAACGCCCGTTTCGGCGTTCGCTACAAGTAAGTTTCGTCCGGATAGCACCACGACCAATTTTCGCCGCGTTCGAGCGATTTGATGATCGGGTGCTCGGTCGCGGGGTAATGCTTCGAGGCGTGCTTGTTCTTCGACGAGTCGCAACAGCCGACGTGGCCGCACGTCATGCAGATGCGCAGGTGAATCCACGTGTCGCCCATCTCTAAACATTCTTCGCAGCCGCGCGCGCTCGGCATCACGGCGCGCGCCATGCCCAGATGCGTGCAGGAGGATGCGACCGACGCGTCCGGCGTTAACTCGATGATTTGCTCGGTGTCTATGCTGCGCATGTTACTCATGTTACCTGCGTTTGCGGCGGGCGCGGAATCAACTTCTGAGAGGCCTGCCGCCTGCGCGCGAAACAAGGGCGCGCTGCGCGCGAAGGAATCGGCAGTGCCGTGCAGCACGAGTTCGTCGCCTGCTTGTAAGGCGAAGTCTGCGGGCGGATCGTCTATGACATCGCCGTCGCGGCGCAAGGCGCGCAGTGTGATTCCGTATTTATCTTCGAGCGCGAGCGCGGCGAGCGACTCCAATGTGACGGGCGCGCCCGCGCGAATCGTCACCGTACGCGTGTCCAGACAATCTTCCGGCAGATCGCACTCGACCACGGACGCCTCGCCCTTCGGAGCATCACGCAGGAGCGCCACATAACCGCCGCGCCGCATCGCTTCTTCGTTCGCGTCTATCTCTTCCGCCGAGATGCGGTAATCGCGCAGCACGTCCGCGAAGAGTCCGACGATTGACTCAAGCTCTTCGGCGATGACGCGGTCAACTCCGGCCTCCGTGAATGATTCGATTTCGGCGATGTAGCGCGTCCGCACAAGTATCCGCATCGTCGGGTTCGTGGTGCGCGCGACCGAGGCGATGCGACGCGCCGTCGCCGGGTCGTCGTCGGCGACGACCACCATCTTCGCGCGCTCGACTCCGGCGAGTTGGAGCGTGCGCTGGTGGCTCGCGTCTCCGCGAAGGACAATCAAGCCGTCGGCTTCCGCCTCGTTCGCGCCCGAGGGGCTGAGCGTCGTGATGATGTACGGGATGCCCGAGCCGCTGAGGACGCGCACCAGACGCCGCGCCGCCTCGCCGTATCCGGCGACGATCACGTGGTCTTCCAGTTGCGGCAGATGTTCCGGCAACGGTTGCGCGGCGATGTGCGCCGCTTCGCGTCCGGTTTGCTTTGTTTCGAGGCGGCGCGAGAGCCTTGAGCCGATCTGCATCAGGAGCGGCGTCAGAACCATCAGTACGACCGTTGAGGCGATGAAAGTCTGCGAGCCTGTCTCGGCGAGTCCGGCGGGCGAGAGTCCGACCTCCCTTCCCGCTCTTTCGAGCACGAACGAGAACTCGCCGACCTGCGCCAGCATCAACCCCGAAGCCGCTGCGACCGGCAGACGGTATCCTAACGCCAGCACGCTCACGCCCGTCGTCGCAACCTTCACGACGAGGACGCCGAGGACAACGGCGACGACGAGCGGCAAGTTCTGCACGAGGAAACTTAAATCTAACAGCATGCCGACCGAGACGAAGAACGTCGCGCTGAAGAGAATCTGCAAGGGCATGATTTCGCTGAGGGCGTGTTCGCTGAAACGGCTCTCGCTCACGAGCAGCCCGGCGAGAAACGCGCCGAGCGATAAACTCACGCCCGCGAGACTCGTCAGGTAAGCCGTGCCGAAACAGACGGCGATCACCGTCAGCAGAAACAGTTCCGGCGAACAGGTGCGCGCCACCATCTCCAGCATCTTCGGCATCAAACGTCTGGCGAAGACGAGTACACCCGCGATGATGGCGCACGCCTTCAAGAGCGCCCACACGATCCCCAGCGTCGAACCGCCCCCGCCGCTGAGCATCGGCACGAGCAACACCATTACGATGATCGCGAGGTCTTGAAAGATCAGTAACCCCAGACCGACCTGTCCCTGTCGTTCGTTGGTCTCGCCCCGGTCGCCCAAAAGTTTCAGCACTATCGCCGTCGAACTCAAAGCGACGAGAAAGCCCGTGAACAGCCCCGCGCGCCAGTCAACGCCGAAGAGTGCCAGTACGCCCAACGTCAAAAGCGTCGCCAGCCCGACCTGCAACCCGCCGCCGCCGAAGATGAGCCGCTTGATCCGCGCGAGCTTCTGCAAGCTGAACTCGATGCCGATGGTGAAGAGCAGCAGGATGACGCCGACTTCCGCCGCCGCGTCGACGAGTTCGCGGTCGCGCACCAGCCCGAGCGCGTTCGGCCCGATGACCACGCCCGCCAGCAGAAAGCCGACGATGGGGACTAAGCCGAAGCGGTTGCACACATAAGCTATAACCGCGCCCGCGACTAAGAGCGCGACCACTTCCGTTAAAAACGGCGGAATCGTTCCGGCGGCAAGAATCATCGGCATGAGTGGATGTTAATGCGGAAATGCGCCGAATTGGAAGCCATCGCGTTAACGATCTTCTCTTCCCCCACGTCTATTTAATGCGTCTCGGTCTCGGCCTATCCGCCGACCACTTGTATTTCAGTTTTGAACCCTGTGCCCGCCGCGTCGTGAAACTCATGACGACCGGAAACTTTTGCTTATGAACAAAGCCGCCATATTCTTGTCTCTACTGCTCCTCACGATTTTAACGGGAAGGTCGAGCGCGCAAACTCGACCGAAGACGCTCGCCTTGATTCATGTGACGGTAATCGATGCGACCGGCGCACCGGCCAAGCGCGGGATGACGGTCGTGATTACGAATGGACGCATTACCGCGCTCGGCAGGACGGGCACAGTTCGCATCCCTCGGAGTGCGAAAGTTATAGACGCGAGCGGCAAGCACCTGATTCCCGGTTTGTGGGACATGCACATCCATTCCATGAATTATGAGAACGGGCGCCGCTTTCTTCCGCTGCTCGCCGCACACGGCATAACCGGCGTGCGTGACATGGGGAGCCCCTTGGAGGATGTTTTGCGACTCCGCCGCGAGACGCGCGAAGGGAAGATTGCGGGGCCGAGGATGGTGTTGGCGGGGCCGCTCCTGCAAGGGGCGCTGCCTTTCCAACTGCCGTTCATCACATCGGTACATAACACGACGGAGGCGCGCCGGGCGGTCGTTCACCTGAGAGGGCGCGGGGTGGACTTCGTCAAGGTGCAGGACGCGCTGCCGCGCGAACTCTATACGGCGATTGCAGCCGAGGCGAAAAGGCAGAACCTTCCGTTCGCCGGACACGTGCCGCCGTCCGTCAGCGCGTTGGAGGCGACCTCTGCGGGGCAGCGCAGCATAGAGCATTTGGGCGGACGTTTCTACGGCGTGTTGCTCGCCTGCTCCAGCCGCGAGGCCGAGTTGAGCGGAAGGATCAGAGTTGTAGTGAACGACGCACTGAGGGCGTTGAACGAGAAGAGAGAGCCTGACGATAGTGAAATCTTTCGCGCCGCTTTCACCAAACCTCTGCTCGACAGTTACGACGAAAGGAAAGCGGCGGCACTTTTTTCCGCGTTCAAAAAGAACGGCACGTGGCAAGTGCCAACGCTCATCGCGCAGCCGATCCGCGCGGCAATTAACGGCGGGCGCACGGACTTGAACGCGGACGACATTCGTTACGGGCGGCTGCTGGTGCGAAAGCAACTCGAAGTAGTGTTTGCGATGAAGCGTGCGGGAGTGAAGATCATGGCGGGCACCGACCTGCCGCCGGACGGCTCGACCCTGCACGCGGAGCTTGCGCTGTTAGTCGAAGCGGGATTGTCACCGATGGAAGCGTTACAAGCCGCGACGCGCAATCCGGCGGAGTTTCTCGGCAGGCTCGGCTCCCTCGGCACGGTGGAGCGAGGCAAGATCGCAGACCTCGTGCTGCTGGATGCCAACCCGCTTGAGGACATACGAAACACGAAAAAAATCCACGCCGTTATTGTCGGAGGCGAGTTAGTGGTCGCGCCTCCGACGGCGGCGAGCAAATGAACGCGCCTTGTCGGATCGTGCAGCGCCCGATCAACTTCTACCTCAACTTCTACCGACGCCGAGCGCGTCGGCGACGCGGTTGATGTAGTTGAACCACGAGGCGATGAGCGTGATCTGTAGAATCCCTTTGTCGTCGAACCCGACGGTGCGCAGGCGCGCGTGATCTTCGGGCGTGATGCGCGTCGCGTCGCGCGTGAGTTGCGCGACGAAGTCCAGCATAGCGCGGTCTTGTTCCGAGATGCGCGCCGTACGGTAGTCCGTTTGCAACGCCTCGACCAACTCTTCGTCCAAAGTGACCCGACGCAGAAACTCTGCGTGAGACTCGATTCAATAATGACAGCGGTTGGTGACGGACACGACGGTCGTGATCATCTCGTGCTGCGCGCGCGTCAGCGGCAGGTCGGGCGATGTCAGCACGCCGAAGGTCGCGAAGGCGTGATAGAGGGCGTCGGGGATGAGGCTGTGCGAAGCCACTATGCCCGACGTTTCGCCGTCGGGCGTCGGGTGCACCGGCACTGCATATTCCGCCGGGTACAATTCGCGCTGCGCTTCCAAAGCGCGGCGCAGCTTTTCGTCGGCCTCGTCAAACGGGACGGTCTTGATCCAGGTCATAAGTTTAGTTTCTCTCTTTCAACATCGTGCGCGGGCGGCGGCCTCCGGCGGAAGACAAGATAATAGAACGGCAATCCGAGCGCCACCACAAGGACGCCGAGCGCCGCCTGCTTCGGGTTGTTGCCCGCGAGCAGCAGGAGCAACAGGACGATCAACAGCAAAAATATAATCGGCGTGAAGGGATAGCCGGGAGTCAGGTAAACGTCGCCTGAGGGACGCCTGCGCCGCAGCACGAAGAGCGCGCCCACGGTGAGCGCAAGGAAGATCACGACGACGAAAATGAAGTAGGAAACGATCTGCCCGAAGTTGCCGAGCATGACGAGCAGCGAGGCGAGCAGTGCTTGTAGGGCGATGGCACGCGCGGGCGTGCCGTATCGCGTATGAAGGGAGGCCGCAACCGGCGGAAACACTTTATCGCGCGCCATCGCGAAATAGACACGCGGGGCGGACATGATGAGACCCGCGAGACTGCCGAACACGGCAACGACGACCACCAGAGACAAGACCTGACCGCCGACGCGCCCGAAGAGCGTTTCACCGGCTTGCGCCGCGAAAGTCTCGCCCGACGCGACGCGTTCGAGCGGGACGAGATAGATGAAGACGGCGCTGGTGAGAATGTACGTGAGCGTCACGATGAGCACACCGTAAGTGAGTGCTTTGGGGAGCGTGCGCGCCGGATCGCGCACCTCGCCTGCCAGCTTGCTCACATCCCACCACCCGCCGAAGGAGAAGAAGGCGGCCACCAGCGCACCGGCCAATGCTCCGGCGAGCGGGGTCGAATCGTCGCGTTGCGCGATGAACGGGGTGAAGTGTCGCCAGTCGCCGAGTTGGAGGCCGAAGCCCCAGAGCAGTATGAAAAGTAATAGTCCGAGTTTGATAATTGTGAGCCAGCGGACGAGCCAGCCGCCGAGTTTCACCCCGCGAATGTTGAGCGCGGCGACGAGCAGGATGGCGCTGACGGCGAAGACTTTCATTCCGAGCGGCGAAAGTCCCAGACCGTAAGCCGCGTAACCGGCCATGCCGACGGCGAGCGCGGCGGTGAGGCCGGGGTCCATCACGAGAAAGGCCATCCACCCGTAAAGGAAGGCGACCGCCGGACCGTAAGCCTCGCGCAGGTAAACGTAGCCGCCGCCGGCTTCGGGGAAACGCGCCGCCAGTTCGCCGTAGCAGAGCGCGCCGCAGAGCGCCATCAGACCCATCACGAGCCAGACTACGAGCAGCCAGAAAGGTGAACCGAGCGACTTCGCCATGCCAGCGGGCGTGAGGAAGATGCCAACCGCGATGACTTCGCCGACGACGAGCGCGGTGGCCGTCGGGAGGCCGAGTTGCCGTTTCAGTTGAGAGTCGGGTTGCTGATCCTCTTCGCTCATTAACTTTTCAAGCACCGGGCGGCGCGCGATGAATGATGAGCGAAAAAGTATTCACCCATTACTCATCACTCATTACTCATCACTTACACCAGCCTCTAAAACGTCACCCGCGCCGCGAACTGGAAGGCGCGCGGGCCGCCAGAGCCGAACACGCCGCCCGCCGTCGTCACGGGTTGGCCGAAACTCGACGAGCGCAAAAAACCCGGATTCGCAGGATCGTTGCTGTCGCGCACGAGCACGTTCGAGAAGCCTGAATAGTTGACGTTCGAGACGCCGAGGATGTTCGTCACGTTGAAGAGGTTGAAGACCTCCGCGATAGGTTCGATGCGGACGCGCTCTCCGAGTTTGAAAACTTTGGAGACGCGTAGGTCGAGCGAGTTGAAGCTGTCGTTAAATCGCGCGTCGTCGCGCACGAGCGGGAGCGGCGCGCCATTCATGCCGCCCGCCGCGTTGAGCGTGTTGATGAATGCGTTCAACTCCGCGCCGGTGTGAAAGAGTCGGCCTCCGGCATTGCGCTGGAGCGACGGAATGCGCGAACTGCCGTCGGGCAGAAGAATGTCCAACGGCACGCCCGAGGCGAGCGTCAGCAAAGGCGCGAGTCGTATGCCGTAGGGCGCGTCGAACACGCCCGCGAAGGTGAAGCGATGGCGTTGATCGTTCGGCGTCGGCGCGTATTCAAGTTGCAGGTTGTCAGGATCGACGGGGCCGTTCGAGAAAGGAATCTGGTCGTCGTTCGCGTAGTTGAACGCCTTCGAGAGCGTGTAGGAGGTGCGGAACTGAAACGAACGCGAAAATTTTTTCTCGACGCTCAAGAGCAACCCGTCGTACTTCGTCTTCACGCTCGACTCAAGATTCTTCACGAGGTCCGGGCCGCCGACTACGGGGTTGAAGACCTGACCGATGGTGCGCCCGATGATGAAGTGCGTGCCGAAGTTGTGCAGGTAGTCGGCGCGGACGACGTAGTCGCGCGCGAACTCGTGCTGCACGCCGACGTTCATCTGCTGCACCGAAGGGTTCTGTAGGTCGTTGTCTATGACGTTGATGCCGCCCGCGCCTGCGCCCGGCAGGACGAAGCCCGTGAAGGGCGAGGCGAGCGTCGGCGCGGGCGGCGGAAACTGGCCGCAGGCCGGATTGAAGAGGCATTGCGGCTGGATGAAAAAGACGTTACCGGCGCGCACTTCGATGGGGAGCGCGCGACCGTCGAGGCCGCGTTCGAGCGATTGAATCTGGAGCGTAACGCGGTCGTAGTAGATGCCGTAGCCGCCGTGCAGGCTCGTGCGCCCGTCGGCGGTCGCCCAGTTGAAGCCAACGCGCGGAGCGAAGTTGTTACGGTCGCTCGCGCGCTCGCCCGCGACGAACGCCCGCACGAGCGGGTTGATCTCCCCGAAGCGGCTGACGTTCTTCACGTCTGTGTCGAGTTCGTAACGCAGGCCGAGATTGAGCGTGAGGCGCGGCGAGACGCGCCAGTCGTCCTGTACGAAGGCGGCGAAGTAATTGCTGTTCGCGTCGGGGATGACGAGATCGCGCGCGGGGAAGGCGCTGCGCAGTGTAACGGCGAAGAGAAGATCGTTATCGTCCACGCGCCCGTCGCCGTTGCGGTCGAAGTCCGGGAAATCTTCGATGAGTTCGACGCGCCCTTCGCGGAAGACGCCGAGGTCGAAGCCGGAAAGCACGCGCTGAAACTCGCCGCCGACGGTGAGCGTGTGATTGCCGCGAATCATCGTCAGATTGTCGCTGAATTGAAAACGCTTCTGCTCTGTCTGTTGCGGGACGCGGAACGATGCGCCGTCCTGTATGGAGGGAAAGGTTAGCTGCGCGCCGGACGCGACGGGCGTGGTGCGGTTGACGAAAGTGCTGTAGCTGAAATTGAAATTGTTCACGTCTTCGGGCGAGAGCACGCGCGTGTAGTTGGCGAGCAACGAGTGCGTGCGGTTGCGGCTCGCCTGACGCTGTGAGGCCGAGCCGATGGAGCGTATGAGCGTGCTCGCCCCGACCGTGTCGTCGCGCTGTAGCGAATAGCGGAAGGTGAGGGAGTCGCGGTCGTTCAATCTCCAATCGAGTCTTTCGGTACTCAGTAAATCGTTGAGCGGCGCGTCGGCGAAGCCGCGACGGATCGTGCGGGTGGCGAGATCGCGCGTGCCGACAAGCACCGCCCCGTCCTGATTACGGTATTCGAGCGAGCCGAAGAAGAAGGCCGTGTCTTTTTTGACGGGGCCACCGAGCGTGAAGGAATACTGCTGGCGGTCGAAGGGCGGCTCTTGATTCGTCGTGCGGTCGAAGGTGGCCGGAAGTCCTTGCAGCTTGTCGTCGCGGAAGAAGGCGGAGGCCGAGCCGTGCAGTTCGTTTGTTCCCGCTTTCGTCACGACGTTGACGACCGATGAGCCGGAGCGACCGAGCCGCGCGTCGAAGCGGTTGGTGGCGATTTGAAACTCCTGCACGGCGTCCTGCGAAATGTTCTGCACCGCGCCGCCCACCACATCGTCGTTGATGTCCGCGCCGTCAACGGTGACGCTCCCGCCGCGACCAAGCCCACCTGCGGAGGAGATGACGACCGTGTTTGATTTCGTCGGATCGAAATTCGGCGCGGGCGCGTTGCCGGGCGTGAGCAGCGCGAGTTCGAGAAAGTTGCGCCCGTTCAAGGGCAAATTTCCGATCTCGCGCTCGTTAATCACCTGATCCACGTTGGACGTGTTGGTATCAACTAGCGGGATCATGTCAATGCCGCAATCCAGACAAACTACTTCTTCCTTGAGCGACGAGATGCCGAGCGTCAGGTCTGTAGTCGCGCTCTGTCCGACCTGTAACTGAACGACGGTTGTTTCGGCGTGGAAGCCTTGAGCTTCCACCCTCACTTCATACACGCCCGGCTGAAGGTTCGTCAGGACGTAAACGCCTTCGTCATTGGTCTCTGTCTCGCGCGAAGTTTTGGTCGCGACGTGTGTGGCTTTAACGGTCGCTCCGACGACGACCGCGCCCGCCGGATCAGTGACTATGCCTCTGAGCGTGGCGGCGCTCGGTTGTTGAGCTTGATGTTCGAGAGCGCTCCCGAACACGATGAGAAGACACGTGGAGAGTTTCAACAGGCATTTAAGCATAAACAATTTTCTGGGGCACATGCGCGCTCATAGTTTTCGGAGCGGGGCGACCGGATGATTTCGTAAGAACTCGGGAGCACAACATTCGGACGGGCGGAGCCCGACAGAACCCTCAATTCGCAGGACTGTCGCCCTCCGCCCGGCGCGTTTGTTATAACCGATGTTCGCGAGATGCAACAACAGGCGGGCGAATGTACACTATGATCTCGCTCGATCTGCAACTAACTTCCGGACGTTTGCACACCTGCCGAAAGCCATGTACCGAAAAACTATCAACCTTAAAATTATCAACTTTAGACTCGCCGCCTTAACTTTACTACTCGCGTCGGCGTGGATGCTCGCGCTCCCGGCACATGCGTGGGGACAAGATCGCGTCGGCGTGTCTCGCAGAGTTCGCTTCCCCGCCCGCCGCGCATGCACCATCCTGCGCGGCTCGGTGCAACCGCCGCGCAGGGACACCTATATCTTCCACGCGCGCGAGGGACAGTTGATCGAGACGGATGTTTCCTATCACGGCAACACCATCAGGCGCAGAGGCGATGACGAGGAAGGCTCTTCCGACTTCATCTTCATTTACCCCGACGGCGAACGCGTCGAGGACGCGCAGGACGTTGTCTTCTCCGCACGGCAGACCGGAGATTATCGCGTCGTCGTGCGCCCCACGAGACGCCGAACCAATTCGCGCTACACGCTCAAGATCAGCCTGCACCCGTTGAAGTGGCAGCACGAGAGAGACTTCAGCGAAGCCTTACGCCGCCGCTGCCCCTGAACAGTTAATTGGACGCAGTTATTCGGACGCGTTCATTGCGCGTAACGCGAACGCGTCAAACAGGTCTGGTGCGGCGCGGGCGCGTGAGCGAATGAGTAAGGAATGAGCATCTCGCAAATTATCGACGCCGACATTATTTTCGTGCTCAAGGACGGGCGCGTCGTCGAGCACGGCACACACGAAGAACTCTACGAGCGCGACGGAACATATCGAGAGATATTCGATGCGTCGGCGCGGAGTCTGAACATAGACAAAATATCGAGAACTTTAGACGCGGAACTCGCGCCCGATCTCGTAAATTAAGTCTGCTCACCTTGAACATCCGAAATTTCGTATCGAATGATTGATGGTGCGAAACTCACCCGCGCCGTATAATGCCTTTGAACCGTTCTCTCCTCCGGCGAGTTGCAGACGCCCCCGCCTGCGATAACAGTGCAAACCTTTCACATCAGACGTAGATCAAGCAAGAGGTGGTACAGCTATGAAGTCAATGCGCCGGTTCGTTGCGTCGCTCGTTCTTACACTGGCATTCATGTCAACGCACGCGGCGGCGCAGGGCGTGCCGCCCGTCACGCTTGAGCCGGTGCTTTCAAACCTCTCAAGCCCCATCCTCGTGACTAACGCGCGCGACGGCAGCAACCGCCTCTTCGTCGTCGAACAGCCGGGGCGCATACGGGTGCTTCAACCGAACGCTTCGACGCCGTCAGTGTTTCTGGACATCACGGCGCGCGTGCTCGCGGGCGGCGAGCGCGGGCTGCTCGGCCTCGCCTTCCACCCGCAATTCAAAGCCAACCGTCGCCTGTTCGTGAACTACACGCGGCGACCTGACGGCGCGACCGTCATCGCCGAGTATCGCGTGTCGGCGACGAATCCCAACGTGGTCGAGACGAATGAGACCGTCCTCTTAGTCATCCCGCAGCCGTTCGAGAATCACAACGGCGGCCATGTCGCGTTCGGCGCGGACGGCTACCTTTACATCGGCATGGGCGACGGCGGCTCGGGCAATGATCCGCAGAATCGCGCGCAGAACGTTGACGACCTGCTGGGCAAGATGCTGCGCATCAACGTCGATCAGGCGAACGGCTCCACGCCTTATTCATCGCCGTCGGACAACCCGTACTTCGGGGCGACGGCGGGGCGAGACGAGATTTACGCCGTCGGCCTGCGCAACCCTTTCCGCTTCTCCTTCGACCGCGCCACCGGACAACTTTACGCGGGCGACGTGGGGCAAGGCGTGCGCGAAGAGATTGACATCATCACGCGCGGCGGCAACTACGGCTGGCGCGTTTTCGAGGGCACGCGCTGCACGGGTCTCGGCCCCGCGCAGTGCATCGCCGCCAACTATCAAGCGCCCGTCGCCGAGTATGATCACACGGGAGGGCGCTGTTCGGTCACGGGCGGTTACGTCTATCGCGGCACGCGCGGGGTATTGCCTGCGGGCGCTTACATCTACGCGGACTTCTGCACCGGCGAAATGTTTTTGCTGCAAGGCACGGCGCAGAGTCTCCTTCAAGACACGAACCTCAACATCTCTTCGTTCGGCGAGGATGAGAGGGGCGAACTTTACGTGGTCGGTTTAGGCGGGACGGTTCACCGGCTTAACAACTCCTGCTCTTTCAGTCTCAGACCAGAGAGCGGATTCGCCCGTGCGAGCGGCGAGACGATCACGACCATCGTGATCGGCGGGTCATCCGAGTGCCCCTGGTCGGCGGTGAGCAACAGCGATTTTATAACCGTCATCGGCGGCGCGAACGGCTCGCCGAGCGGCACCGTCACACTCTCCGTCGCCCCGAACGGCTCCGGCGTACCGCGCGTCGGCACGGTCTTCATCGCCGGTATTATTTTCACCGTCACGCAACCGGAGATAACTCCGGACGTGCCGAGGATACAGTTCAGTCAGGCCGCTTACGAGGCATCCGAAGGCGCGGGGCACGTCAACGCCGTCATCACGCGCACGGGGGACAATTCGCTCAACGCATCGGTTAAATTCGAAACCATAGACGACCCCGCCGCCGTGCCCTGTGCAACGGCGAACGGCACAGCCTACGCGCGCTGCGATTACTCCACGACGGTTGACACGATAATGTTTGCCCAGGGCGAGTCGAGCAAAGAGATCAGAATTCCGCTCGTGGACGACGCGCACGTCGAGGGAAACGAAACGGTGCGGCTCCGTCTAAGCAACGTGACCAATGTGGCCGTGCTCGGCGAGCCGACCACGGCGACGTTGACGATCACGGACAACGACACGACGGCAGGGGCGAACCCGATCTTCACCACGCCCCTCTTCGTACGCATTCACTACCTCGACTTCCTCTCGCGCGAGCCGGAAGCGAATGAGCCGTGGTCGGCGATCTTGAACAACTGCCCGAACGGCAATAACAATCCTTTGTGTGATCGCATCACGGTGTCGGCGGCGTTCTTCGGCGCGCCTGAGTTCCGTCTGAAGGGCTTATTCGTCTATAACTTCTACCGTGTGGCCTTCAACCGCCGACCCGAGTACTCGGAGATCATTCCAGACATGCGTTCGGTGACGGGGGAGATTCCTGCCGACACTTTCTCACGGCGCGCTTCCTTCCCTGTTTTCTTTATGCAAAGGCCGGAGTTCAAGGCGATGTATGATTCGCTCTCGAACGAGGCATACGTCAACGCCCTGCTCGACCGCTACGGGTTGCAGCAGATCACCGCCCCCGACCCGCAGAACCCTGAGGGCGCGGCGCGCGTGAAGCTGACGCGTGCGGAGTTAACCAGCCGTCTGGGCGCGAGCGGCCAGCAGGCGTTGACGAGGGCGCAGGTCTTGCGCGCGATTGTCGAGTCGGATGAAATCGTCGCCGTGGAGTACAACGGGGCGTTCGTGGCGATGCAGTATTACGGCTATCTGAGAAGGACGCCGGAGGAGACGGGCTATCAGGATTGGCTGAGGGTCATCAATCAGGACCCGCAGAACGTGCGCATCATGGTCAACGGCTTTATGAACTCCAGAGAGTATTATCTGAGGTTCGGCCAGCCATGAAGATCGTCGCGGAGCATTAACAAAGGGTCGCGCGGTTGGCCGGGGCGATTTGACGAGAAGGCGCGCAAAGAAGAAGGGGAACATCCACGGTTCGGGGCGTGTCCTGCTACAGCAGAGCACGCCCCGTAGTATCTTCAGCTTCTTCTCCATCAACTCGCCGCAAGGAGTTTCGCGTAAGTTATGGCCTCTGGAGCAGATTTATGATCTGGTTGTTGGTCGAAATTATCGGCGCAGCCGTGCCGTCGTGAAGACTGTATCGCGCTTGCAGTTTTAGCTTCAACGCGGACTTTGCCAACTTCTTCGACGCTTTCTCCGAGGCATCTGCGGCGGCAAAGAACATCTGCCCCTGTGCTCTGATTCTGACTTTCTCCCCCGGTAAAAGTCTCTTGAGGCTGCCCTGCATCATTTCGGAGCCGTAGAGACCGCGCACGGCGATGAAGTGCTCGCCCAAATCCTTATCCCGAACAACCAGACCGATGAACGCGTCCAGATAGCCGGGCGGCTCGGCCTGCCCCTGCGGCTTAACTTTATTCTCGTCAGGCGACCAGGGGATGACCTGCAACTCGTGGCTCACATTCTCCAGCGTCACCTCGTAGGTGATGCTCCCGCCGAGTTGATAACTGTCGGCATCCAGACTCACCAGCGTCACCTTCAGCGGAGCCATTCTTTCCGGCTCATGTTTGCCTTTCGGCGAAGGATTAAATCTGGTGTCCTGGACTCTCGCTCCGGTGGCCGCCGTTCCGGCGTCCGGCTGCTTTTCGACGAACTTATATTTCGTCAGATCGAGAAAATTCTCGTCTGCCTGCTCCTGCGCCGCCGCGACGGACTGCGCCGCCGTGCCTGCTCTGCGCGGACCCTGCATCGCAAAGGCACAAACGGAGCAGGCCAGTAGTAAACCGAGCATCGGCATAAATTTTTTAGTCATTTCTCTTTCCTTCTCGACTGTCGGTTCTCGAAGGCGGACTGTAGTAAAGCCTCTTCCCCTCCGCGCCCTTTCGAGCGCTTCGCCGACGGGCCGCGCAATCGTCCACGCGGCCTGTTGGAAGAATAATGCTACAGTCCGCACTTTCTCAACCGCCTCCGGGCGCGCACAATCCCGCGCGCAAGCCACGCGCATCTCGACACCGCGTGCGCCCGGCAAAACTTCTCGAACGCCCGCGAGGCGCGAGAAGAAATCAACAGGGATGAACAGGAGACAGGATGAGACGAGAGCCGTGCGAGAGCGCCGGTTTCAACTCGCTTCATCTGCTTTATCCTGTCCATCCCTGTCAGCATCGGTTCGGTTAGTGACCTCCGGCGCTTATGTTTTTCAACTGCTCGAAGTAGGAGTACCCGCGTCGAGCGTCCTCCCGTTGATCAGCGCGAACGAGTCCAACAGCATCGTTCGTTGAATCATGTTCAGTTGGAAAACAACGCCGGTCGCAGACGGGTCCTGCCTGATTGACGCGAAACCCGACTCGACTATGTACTGCTCATACGGGTAGCACCTCATCATGCAGGTCGGCGGCGGGTCGAAGGGATCGTCGTCTTCGCTGGGGCAGAACGTGTACTCCGGCTCCGGATAGTTGATCCTTCCCTGATAGACGCAGTTACCGTCATTGCTCGCGTTGCTATCCCCGCACGGCTCGACCGCCGTGTCGTTGTAAATCCGGAGCCTTCTCGCGTCCAGTTCGGTTCTCACCAGATTGGTGAAATCCGTCATGGGCACGTTGGGACCGGCGTGCAGTTTCTCGCCGCCGACGCCCAGATTATTCTCCGGCTTATCCTGCGACACCACGTAGTTGTTGTAGTGGCTGTTCTTCACCTTGCCGGATTCGTGCAGGGTGGTGTTCTCCAACAGTTTCGCGCCGCTGATGAACCCGTTCGGATTAGTGTCCTTATTGTACGTCCCGCATTGAGCGCCGTAGGGTTCGCTGTTGGGGTCTTCGAGCCACGGGGCGATGACATAAACAAACTCCGTCGGCCCCTCGTTTTGACGGTCGTTGGAGTCTTTCACTTCGGTGACATACTTGAAGCCCTGATTAGGCCCGCCATCGCTGATCTGACCGGCGGTAAAGGAGTAGCGCGGGAAAAGCTGTGCGATACCGGCCTCGGTGTTGACCTTCGGCACGTCAGGACTCGAAACCGCCATCGTCGTGCCCTGTACGACCGTCCCGTTAGCGACCTTGCGCGGCGTTTTCGCCGTGAAAGCCCACGAACGCGCCTTCACCGTCACATCTTTCTGAAGATTAAAAACCTGGCCGTCTTTGTTCACCGTGACGTGCACGGTCCCGCTCGCCACCAGCTTTCCGGTCCAGGTGACGCTTGAATCCGAGCCGCGACTTACGGTGTCGTTGCCGCTGACGAATCTCCAGTTTGACGCCTGCCCGTTGGAGGCGTTCCTGATAGTGAACGTCGCCGAGCTATCACGCGTGACTTCGGCAGGGCCATCCAGCACGGGGTTAGTGTTCGGAGTGGGTGTGGGAACGGGAGTCGGCGTGGGCGTCGGGATGGGGCACGAGTTGCCGTTCGCGTCGAACTGGTTCCCCGCCTGACAGGTCGAAGAGACGTAACGGATGGTGTGCCACGTGTCGCCCAGACGACGGCGGCGCACTTGCCAGTAGCCCGCCCCGCCGTAGCCGTAATAGTTCGGCCCGCCGTAGCCTCCGCCCTCGGCGAAGCCCCAGCCCCACGGGTCGTACCAGTGGTAACCGCAGGAGTAGAAGCAGTAGTACTGCTGGTAATACTCCAGCACGTAATGTCTGGTGTCCGTGTTGTAGTACTGATTGTGGTACGGGTAGGCGTAGCTGAAGCCGATCTCGGCAGGGACCCAATCGGCGTAGCCCTCCGTGTAACCTTCGCCGAGCATCCTGACGTTTTCACTGGCCCAGCTTCCTTCGCTGTAGCGGCCCCACGTTGCCGGGTCGTAGTAGAGACCGGCGCAATAGTCCAGTTGGGTGGACGAATAGAAGTAGACGGACGAGCCTGACTGCCACGTGTAGGAGGTGCCGTAGGCGACTCCGTAGCTGCAATAGTATTGAGCCTGCGCTTGCTGCGGCGTGAGCAGGAGGCCAAAAAAGGCCAGCATTAAAGTGCAAAGTAATTTCTTCATGTTTCTTCTCCTTCCCTCACGCGTTAATTAGCGCCCTGCGGCGGCGCGCCGATGTTTCCGAGGCGGCGGATTCCGGGCTTCACGCGCTCTCGCACAAATTCGTTGAACCGTGCGAACTCATCCTCGCCCAGGGCGGAGCGCAGGCGTTCGCGCGCGACGCTGATGCGGTCGCGGCGCTTGGCCGAGAGTTCGTAGAGTTCGGCGGGCGGTGCGGGCGGCTGCTCTCCGGCGGCGAGTTTGCCTTCCGGGTGCCTGGCTCTCAGTTCGCCGATGATCTTCAAGGCGCGCTTGTCCAGCTTCTCGATGTCGCTGTTGGCCTCCGCCGCGACCGCGTCGAGTTGCGCCGCCTGATGGTCATCGAGCTTCGCCATCTCCTTGTAGAGCTTGCGGAGGTGTGCGCCGTTGCGGCCCTGACGCTCTTCGTCTGCGGCCTTTTCGTGCAGTTCTTTGAGGTGTCGGAATACCTGCCCGTAAACGACGTGCTCCGGCACTTCCTCGGATTCCGGTTGCGGCGCGGGTTGTCCCGCCGAGGGGTTCGCCTGCGCGGGCTGCGGCGGCGTTTCGTTGTCGAGGTCGGCGGGCTTCGGCTTGAGGCCGGAAGGGGATGAGATAGTTCCCTGAGCACGGCCTTGCTGGTTATTTCTCTGAGCGACGGCACTACCGATGGCGAGCGCGCTCGTCGTAAAGGCCAGTAGGAGGAGGGTGACGATCAATTTCTTCTTCTTCATCATCTGAGTCTCCGTGTAAGGTGAAGCGCGGCTTGAAGTCTCTTCAGACGGGAGAACTAAAAACACGCGGCGGATAAGAGTTTTCGGGTCCACGGGCGCAAGGCTTCCGGCAGACTGCCGGTGGTCGCGGGACGACCTCTGCGGCTATCGACTCTTGTGTGACGGCACGTGACACACGTAGAGCCGACGCGCGCCCGAAGGCTCAAACGCACGTTACCGATCTATTCCTGAAGTTGAGTTCGAGCCGCCGCCGGTTGGGTGTGCTAAGATGCGGGCGCGAACCGATACATCTTTCGCCAACGCCTCCGGGCAGCGGAAGGTTGTTTCACAAGAGTCCCCGTCGCTACCGCCAGGTAGCGACGGGGCTTTTGCTCTCCGGAGCCGGGTGAGCGCTCCTACCTTAATATGATCCTTTGTTGATACGAACTGTTTGCGCGCAGAGCGTCCGGAGCGGGAGAAAGGCCGAGCCGGTGAAGGACGCTCTGCGCAGGAACTTTCGGGCGCAATCCGTCAGGGCTTTTGCGTACAACCCCGAGATTCCGAGCGACGGTCAGGTTTCAGACGGGCAGAGACTACCGAAACGGACGCGCGCCCGTCTGTCGAAACTCGACATTGAGGAATTTTTTTTGCCGCTAGGCGATGAGGGCGCGCCTGGTTCCCTCCCGACTGCGCCGGTAACACTCGCAGGAGGCGGATTCCATGGCACTGCGATCAAGGATCGTAATCCTGCCACGGCGGTAAGCGATCAGCCCTTCCCTCTGGAGCGCCACGGCGACGGTCGTGACGCTGCTGCGCGGTGTGCCCAGCATCTGAGAGAGAAATTCCTGCGTGAGGCGTATCGTGTCGGTCTGCACGCGGTCGCGGCTCACCAGCAGCCAACGGCAGAGCCTCTCCTCGACCGTATGAAAACGGTTACAGGCAGCCGACTGTGCGATCTGCATGAGCAGCGTGTGCGTGTATTGCAACAGAAGATGCTGGAGGTGACCGCCCCGGTCGAACTCCGCGCGGAGCGCGCCCGCCCTGATTCTTAGCGCGTTCCCCGCCAGTTGCACCATCACCTGATAAGGGGCTGCTTCACATCTAAGGATGATCGGGATGCCTGCCATGCCCTCGTTGCTGATCATTGCGATCTCTATGGTTCTACCGCTCTCGGTTGTAGAGAGCAGGCAGATCATCCCCCCCTTCGGGAAGTAGGCGTGGCGGACGGCGTCGCCCGCGTTGTAAAGGATTTTGCCGGGCGTGAGACGCACCAACTCCAGGTGCGGCGAAAGGCGCTCGTACTCATGCTTGGGCAGGGACGCCAACAGACGGTTATCGAAAGTGGGAACGTGGTCTTTCAGCGAGGGCATGACGGTACTCCTTAACGAGGCGACCCGGGGCATGTCCGGGCGGCGCAAGTAACGCCGCTGGTGTGTGAGAACCCGGATCGGAGACACTTATCGGAAGAGCGGCTGCCGGAGCCTACAGTTTAACAGAGAGAAAGCCCTACAGGTATTTTTATAGGCTTTGATTCGCGGCCTCAGGGGAAACCCGGGCTTTATAGAAATTCGCGTCACCAATGCGTCGCGCACGCAGAGGCGTGCATCGCGAAGCGAGCGCGTCGGGTTATAATCCGACCAACTTATTGTATATAAAAGAGAGGAAGCACTAAGTCAGCCATTCCGTAGCAAGTTGAAGCGCTATTCGAGGACGCGGCACATGCATCCATGAACGATCTGCCACGCCAGACTCTAACCCGAATCATAGCTGAACACGGTCGCGGGATTTGTGACGCGCCGAAACGCGTCGAAGGACTGCTGCGCGATTTATGCGGCGCGTTCCGGCGCGAAATCAACATCATCATCGGCGCGCTTGAGGAGCGCGTCGCAGCGGATTTGCTTACGGCAGGCCGCACCGTGCCGCGCGACGTGTTGCTGGCGCGGCTCACCGCACGGCTGCGCGACAACCTCGCATACACGCCCGAAGCTGCGCGGTGGGGCGTAGAAACGTGGGCGCTTGCGCTCGGAATCATATCCGAAGCGGAACTGCGGGAGCGGGCGCGTGCGGAAGCGGCGGAGTCCGCAGAGCGCGATGCGACGCGACCCGCTCAGGATGCTGAACCGACGGCGACAAAACCGGCGCGTCACACGCCCACAACATCTCAGCCGCCACGCGGAACGACCCACGCGCCCACACCCGCGCGTCAACCGACGCCATCGCCGAAGGCCAGCCCGCCGCCAACAATCGTCACGCCGCCCGCCGCCGCACCGCGCCGGATGCCGACGACGCGCCCTCACGCGCCCGTGATGCAACTACCTCAACAGAACGTTGCGCCAGCACCTCCCGCGCGCGACGCTTCGCGGCGTGGTCTAAAGCTGCGCGGTTGTCTCATCGTCGTGATGTTAATCATCGTCCTCATCGTCGCCGCTGTCTTCGTCGTTCCGGCGGTCATCATGCTTTTGAAAGAGGAACAGGCGCAACCGAGTATCAACGAGCCGCGCATCAGGTGATCTGCAACGGACGGCGCACACGGCAAGTCGAACCGCTTATTGCTTTCCGCGTGCGACGCATTTTATTTCATGTTCCAGCCCTGCCGCTTTCTGCATCTCCTTCCGATGGTGTATCTTTTCTGTAATTTCTGAAAACCATTTGACCAGCGACCTGACTCGATAAGGGGGAGGACTTTCGATTATGAGCAGACGACCGGGCGGCGAACTCGCTTCGCGTCCACTACACTTCATCTGGATCGCCGACGCATCCGGCTCGATGCAGCAGGACGGCAAAATTCAGGCTTTGAACAACGCGATTCGCGAAGCCATCCCGCACATGAAAAAGGTTGCGGACGATAACCCGAACGCGCAGGTGCTCGTCCGCGCCGTTAAATTTTCCGACGGCGCGCAGTG
Organism: Pyrinomonadaceae bacterium; assembly: GCA_035296385.1. Classification (GTDB taxonomy): domain Bacteria; phylum Acidobacteriota; class Blastocatellia; order Pyrinomonadales; family Pyrinomonadaceae; genus JAIVJZ01. The sequence continues at coordinate 20,053 of DATHBB010000217.1, forward strand.
GCACATCTCGCAGCCGACGCCCGTGGCGGACTTCGCCTGGAACGATCTTCCGGCGGAAGGCGAAACCGACATGGGCAAGGCGCTCTCGCTCGTCGCCGAACAACTCAAGATGCCGCCGATGTCCGAACGCGCCCTGCCGCCCGTCCTCGTACTCATCTCCGACGGCCAGCCGACCGACGATTTCGACGCGGGCTTGAAAGCACTGCTCGACGAGCCTTGGGGCAAGAAGGCCGTGCGCATCGCGATCTCAATCGGGCAGGATGCCGATTCGGACGTGCTGCAAAAATTCATCGCGCACCCCGAGATGAAACCGCTCTCGGCCAATTCGCCCGAAGCACTCGTCAAACACATCAAGTGGGCTTCGACCGCCGTGCTCAAATCCGCTTCGTCGCCCGCCGCGGGCGGCACGGATCACCCCGATGCGTCGCCCGCCGCCGCAGGTTCGCCCGTCGGCGTGCCCGCCGCGACCGCGCCCGACCCGAACGCCGCCGGAACGACTACCCCAGCGCCGCCCGCTACAGCGGGAGCCGCCGTGCCGACCGCGACCGATCCGGCTGACGATCAAAAAACAGTCGATGACGTTTGGTAGTTGACGCTTGGCAGAAGGGTAACGTCATGACTGACACGACGGAAACCGCGTCCGCCGCGCCACTCGCCGACGCGCCGCGCGATGCGAACGGAGCGGAGGCGAACGCGTTGCACGCCACGCCGACAGAGGCGACGACCGCCGCGCCGTCAAGCGATGCCGCGCAGCCGGAGGAAGTCGTAACTCCTGCGCCGGGTGTTGACACACCGCCGCCGCAGCCCGCGCCCGCGAGCGACGCTCTCATCGCTGAGCGCGCTGCGGCAGAATGGCGCGTGATCGGGGAGACTGTGCCCGGCGCGTCGCACCTGCGCGCCGGAATCCCGAATCAGGACGCAATTTTTCAGGTCCGCCAATCGAGCGCGCGTTTGCCCGTCATCGTCTCCATCTCCGACGGTCACGGCAGCAACAAGTGTTTCCGCAGCGACCGCGGCTCGCGCTTCGCCGTACGCATCGGTTGTGACCTCCTCGACGAACTCATCAACGGCAGACACGCCGCGCTCGCGCCAAACGAGATCGAAAACCGTGTGCGCGAAAGCCTGCCCGCCGAGTTCGTCAGGCGTTGGCGCGCGGCGGTTGAAGTTGACTTGAAGCGAGAGCCGTTCAGGGAAGAGGAGTTCGCGCGGATGATCGAAAAGGATGGCGAGCGTGCGCGCCGCCTCGTCGAAGCCAACCCGTATCTCGCCTACGGCGCAACCTCGCTCTCGTTCCTGCTCACGCCGCGCTATGCGCTCTACCTGCAACTCGGCGACGGCGAAATGATCACCGTCTCAGCACAAGGCGAGATCGGCCACCCGCTGCCCGAAGACTTACGCCTGCTCGCAAACGAAACCACCTCGCTCTGTCTGGACAAAGCCGCGGCTGACTTTCGTTTCGCCGTCCATCCACACACTGCCGGCGACTTGCCCGCGCTCATCCTGTTGACGACCGACGGCTACTACAACTCGTTTTCCACAATCGCGGGCTTTCATCAAGTCGGCAGCGACCTGCTGCAAATGCTGCGCGAGCCGGACGGCTTCGGCACGGTCAACCGCAGCGTCAAAAACTGGCTCGAAGAAGCGACCGCAGCGGGCAGCGGCGACGATTGCACGCTCGCCATCGTCTGCCGCATGGACGCTCTCACAGCGGCGCCTTCATCAAGCGACACGACATCAACTGCCAACGCGTCCGACGCGTCGCCTGCCGCGCCTCAAACTCCTTCATCGTCGAGCGACGCATCACGCGATCACAACGAGTCTAGTGCGCCCGATGCGTCCGGGGCGTCTGCCGTATCAACTCCCGCCGCCTCGCATGAACAATCTGCCACGCCAAAAACTGTGTGAGATCATACGCCGTCACGGGCGCGAGATCATCGACGCGCCACGGCGTTGCGAAGGCTTGATGCGCGACAACTTTCCCGCACACCGCCGCGAAATCGCCGTGCTCAGCGCCGCACTCGAAGAGCGCATCCCTGCCGACCTGCTCAACTCCGGGAAAAGCTTGATGCCGCGCGCCGCGCTGCTCGCACGCCTCGCCGCGCGTCTCCACGAAGATGTCGCGATGGAAGCGAGCGCCGCGCGCTGGACCGTTCACACGTGGGCGCTCGCCCTCGGCGTCATCACGCCCGACGAACTCGACAGTCTCGAAGACGCTCAGGAACAGACGGACGGAAAAGCGCATGAACAAGCGAACAAACATGCAAACGCGCAGACCGGCAAACCATCGACGCACGTGTCGCCGCCCGCAAGTCCGTCGGGTTCCTCTACGCCGCCTGTGCGCACGTCCTTCGTTGTCGCGCTTGATGGTAGCGGTGATTTTCCGACGCTCACTGAGGCGGTGCGTCGCGCTCCGGCAGGCTCGCGCCTGCTCGTGCGTCCGGGTATTTACAACGGAGGTTTGTGGATCGACAAACCGGTTGAGATTGTCGGCGACGGCGAGCGCGAACAGATCGTCGTGCGTGCGACCACGTCCAGTTGTCTCGTCATGCAAGCGGACGCGGCGACGATTCGCAATCTAACTTTGCGAGGGCAGGCGCGTGCGGGTGGCGCAAACAACGACGGCTTTTTCGCCATTGACATCTCGCACGGGCGGCCTCTGTTCGACGGCTGCGACATCAGTTCCGATTCGCTCGCCTGCGTGGCGATTCACAACCCGAGCGCCGCGCCCGTCATTCGCAATTGCCACATTCATCACGGCGTCGATTCCGGCGTGTTCGCCTTCGACGGCGCGCAGGGCGTGATCGAAGCGTGCGAGATCGCGTTGAACTCGAACATCGGCATCGCCATCACCGGCAGCGCAAGCACGAGCGTTCACGGCTGCCTCATCCACGACGGGGCAGATGCCGGAGTCGTCGTCTGGAATCGTGCTACGAGCGACATCGAGGGTTGCGACATTTATGCGAACCGGCGCGCGAATGTCGGCGTCAGCGACAAGAGCGTCGT
>DATHBB010000218.1:0-7908 GCA_035296385.1 Pyrinomonadaceae bacterium
GCGCGCATCATGGCAGAGGCGGAGGAGCGGCACGCGCACATCATGGCAGAGGAGAAGGCGAAAGCCGCCGCTAAGATGGCCGCGGCAAAAGGCGGCGCGACCGTCGAGAGCGCCGCCACGAGCGCGCCTGCCGAGAGCAAAACTGTAAACGCGCCCGTTGAGGCCACTACTTCAAAAGCGCCGCCTGCTCCCGCGCCCGCGAGCGCGCCTGACAATGAGACTGCCGACGAAAAGCGTGCCCGCCAGATGGCAGAGATTAAAGCGAAGGCTGCGGCGCGTATGGCCGCGAAGGGCGGCGCGAAAACGGGCGGCGAGACATCCATCGACGTGCCGCCCACGACCCCGCAGCCGCCGTCGCCCACCTCAGGCACGGACTCTTCATTCAGTGCAGACGCGCACCGTCCTGCGGCGGAAGCGCAAGCCGCGACGGGTCAGGCATCAGCCGCGCCCATGAGTCCCGCCGCGGCGACCGCCTCTCCCGCCGCCGGTGCGGAAACGCCCGCCGACCTCGCGCCCGAAGCTTCGACCGAACTCACGCCCGGCGCGCCCAGAGACGAGCGCGGCGGCGGTGACGAAGGCACGAACGGATAGCAATTCCCTTTCGTCAACAAAGAGAGAGCGCGCAAAAGTTGGTTCACAACTTTTGCGCGCTCTCGTTTTCCGGTTGAAGTAGTCTTAGCTTTCTGTGATCGTCAAGCCTTGCGGCGCGAATCGCCAGTCGAGCACCTGCACGTCGCGTTCTGCGGCCAGCGCGCGCGTGACAGACTCTTTCTTGCCTTCAGTGCAGAGAAACGCGATGCAGCCGCCGCCGCCCGCGCCGCACACCTTCGCCGCCTCCGCGCCGCTCCTTTGCGCGATCTCCACGAGCCGTTCCATGTGCGGCGTCGTGATGTTGGGCGCGAGGCGTTTGCGGTTCGGGTAGGCCGCGCTCATCACGGCGCTCACTTCGCGCCAGTCATTCGCGACGAGCGCCGAGCGCATGCGCTGCGCGGCGTCGCGTATGCCCTCGAAGAGTTGAAAGATCGTGGGGTCGCCTTCGATGTGCGTCTTGAACATCTCCCAGTTGTTGATGCCGGACAGGCGCGGCTCGCCCGTGTAGCAGATGACGATGCGGCGTTCGAGTTCGGCGGAGTCTATCTGCAACTCCTCGCGCTCGATGCCGTCGGGGCGAAAGTGTATGCAGTTCGCGCCGCCGTAGAACGCGCCGTAGTAGTCCTGAAAACCGGCGGGCACGCGGATCACGGTCGTCTCGACGTTGGCCGCAATCATGATGAAGCGGCGCTCATCGTAACGATTGCCGACGAGGCGGTTGAGCGCGCCGATGCACGCAATCGCCAGCGCGCTCGACCCACCGAGTCCCGCGCCCGCGGGAGCCTGCGACTCGGCGACGAGATGAAAGCCCGTCTCGGGGCGAAAGAAGTGGACGAGCTTCGAGATGAGTTCGAGCCGTTCTTCGTGGACGAGCGCGGCGATGCCGTCCAGGTCGGTTTCAAATGACAATCCACGGTCGCGCGATTCGAGAATGACGCGGTGGTCGTCGCGCGTCTCGATGCGGCAGCGCGCGTAGAGCGAGATGCCGAAATTGACGGTCGCCGCGTTCGGATGAAAAAGATAGAGCGGCCAAATATCAATCGTGCCGCCCGCCAGATCAACACGCGTAGGTGCGCTTGCTTCGATAATCATAAGAATAAGTGACAAGTGACAGGTGACAGGTGACAAGTTAAAGACAAGTCTTATGTTTTAACTTGTCACCTGTCACTTGTCACTTGTCACTGTTGTTTCAGTCTCCTTCGGCGTCGCCGCTGCTTCTGTTGGCGGCGCGCGCTTTCTTGACGGTCTCTTTCTCTTTGCGGCGCGGGACGAGCGGCGGCGGGAGGTGCTCTTTGATCTCTTCGCCGATCTCTTGCAGTTTCTCCTGCACGTTCTCTTCAAACTCGTGCACGCGTTCGGGGTCGGCCTCTTCCACCTTCGGCGAGAGCCAGTAACGCTCCGCGAGATAGAAGCCGACGATGCCGATGACGACGATGACGAGCAGGTATTTCCCCAGATGCTCGAAGTCGCCGATGAAGTTTGTGATGATGCCGTGGAAGAAGTAGCCCGCGCCGCTCAAAATCAGCACCCACAGGAAACAACTCGCCACGGCGAGCGGCAGAAAGCGCGTGGTGTAGCGCATCTTCGCCACGCCGTAGAAGACGCACGAGGCCGTGCGCAGGCCGTAGACGTACTTCGATAAAAAGATCGAGAGCGGGCCGAAAGTCTCCGTCAGGCGTTCGATGCGCGGGCGCGCGGCGCGGTAGAACTTCCGGTCGCGGATGCTCGAACGAAACCCGCGCCCCATCGCGTAAGCCACTTGATCGCCAACCACACCGCCCGCCGTGCCCGCCGCCAACACCTTCGCAAAACTATAGTCGCCGAAGAACGCCCCGTGCGCCAGCACGCCCGCCAGAAGCAGCGTGATGTCTCCCTCGATCATCGCGAGGAAGAAGATCGCATACAGTCCGTACTGCTCCACTAATGCGTAGAAGTGTTGCTCCATAAAAACAGTGATGAGTGACGTGTGACGTGTGACGAGATAAAGACAAGTGAATCGTGAATCGTGAATAGCGAAAGCCTGTTCTTTTCTATTCACGATTCACGTCTGTTTAACTTGTCACTCGTCACACGTCACTTATCACCTTCTTTCGGTTTGACGACGAGCACGGGGCAGTGCGCGTGGCGCACGACCGACTCGGCGGTCGAGCCGAAGAGCATTCGCCCCCAGCCCGTGCGCCCGTGCGACGAGATGACGATCAAGTCTATGTCGCGCTCACGCGCCACGCGCACGATCTCGCCCGCTGCGTCGCCGTGCGCGACGACTTCCTCAACGTCCAGCCCCGCACACTCCTCACGCGCGCCCAGTTTCGGCAACTCGCGCGTCGCAGACTCTTCCAGTTGCCCGCCGATGTCAACCACCGGCAGCGGCTCGGCCACCGCTGCGTAGCCGACCGGCGGCAGCGTCGTCTCAACCACGTGCAGGCACACCAGACGCGCCTTCATCTGCCGCGCGAGCCACGCCGCGTAAGGCAAAGCCGACTCGGCACACTGGCTGAAATCGGTCGGCAGCAGAATTGAACGAATGTTCATAAGGGAAACGACGAACACGGAACGATGAAGGAAGAACGTCAGTAGTCAGTTGTCAGTTGTCCGTTGTTCAATACAATCTTTAGTAACTTGTGTGAGAGTCACATGCAACGGACAACTGACTACTGACAACGGACGACTGTTAATTCATCATCCCTTTCCGTCGCGCATTCTACACGCAGAAGGGCTTGTTTGACAGCCCTCTACCCCTTTGTTACCATTTTCGCCGTTTCCTACCTGAACGATTTTTTCGCCCGTTGCTCCCGTCTGGAGACCAAAGACATGTCAACTTCAACGCCCCATAGCAGCTACATCGGCATCAACGTTTCCGGCGCGTCGCTCTGCGCCGCCGTCGTCTCGCACGAAGGTCAGGTCGTGGCGCGGCGCGAGGCCACGTTCGAGAACGGCGACCTGCCCGCGCAGATCACGCGCCTCGTCTCGGAACTGCGCGACAGTGCGCCACAAGTCGCCGCGCTCGGCGTCGGCGTGCCCGGCCTCGTCAACCCGCAGACGGGTCGCGTCGTCGTCTCGTCCGATCTCCCTTCGGTCGTCCGCGCAGACTTGCAGACGGAACTCGCGCGCACGACAAACCTGCCCATCACGCTCGTCAACGACGCGAACGCAGCGGCCTACGGCGAGTACATTTCGGGCGCGGGGCGCGGCAGCCGCAACATGTTCTACGTCACCATCGGCACAGGCATCGGCGGCGCGCTCATTCTCGACGGCAAACTCTGGTACGGCGATTCGGGCTTCGCAGGCGAGTTCGGCCACATCACCATCGACCGCGAAGGCATCGAGTGCACCTGCGGCAACACCGGCTGCTTAGAGACCGTCGCCTCCGCGCCGAACATCGTCCGCCGCACGCACGAACGACTCGTCCGCGACAGCACTTCATCCCTCACGCGCCTCGGCCTCAACAAAAACTTCACCGCCGCAGACATCGCCCACGCCGCCAACGAAGGCGACGACTTCGCCATGCTCATGATCGAACGGACGGGGCGCTACATCGGCACGGCCATCGCCGCCGTCATCAACCTCCTCAACATCCAACGCATCGTCCTCGGCGGCGGCGTCATGGACGCGGGAAAGTTGATACTCGACCCCATCATCCGCGAAGCCGGACGCCGCTCCTTCCAACCCTGCTTCGAGGCCACACAGATCGTCGCCGCCACGCTCGGCGCAGACGCCGTTCCGGTCGGCGCGGCGATGCTCGCACGTAATTTGGGATGACATCCGAGAAGCGCCGTCGTAGGCCGGACAGGGCGAGAGAATATTAGGGTAAACACCCGCAACAGACCCTCAGGAGGCCGTCCGGTTTCCGGAAACCGGACGGCCTCGCCGCACAAGCCAAGCTCGCGACAGATGAACCAGACCATGACCACTGCCAAGGATGGATCGAGCCTGCGTCGAGGGATCGGGACTTTCGTTCTATTCGTCCGTAAGAGCTTAGGGCTGCCCCCGCCAAGGCCGCGCGTGCATTTCAAATTAGGTAGTCTGGAAGTTCCCGAAAACTTACTGAAGATCGATCTTCAACTGACGGACAAGTATCAGGGATTCTCCGCCGAGTTGGTTCGCCTGACCCTGCTCGGGATCGCAGTCTTCGGATTCTTTTACAAGGAGGCCTCAGAAGCGATCACGAACGACAGATGGGCGAAGGGGCTGTTTAGCATCAGCGTCATGATGTTCGCTTGTTCCGCCGGAGCCGCCCTATTCCATCGCTATTTCTCCACCGACAGCATCTCCTGTTACATTCGTTACCTGCGTCTGCTGCAACGCAGGCAGGGTTTAATCCTGTTGGAAACGCCACTTGCCGGCGCGGATAATTTGGAGAGTGAAGCCGAAGCCGCGCGAGAGTGGCTGGCAGCGATCGGCGACGAGCCTAAAGTTATGCTTTCGCTGGTAGAGGCGGAGATCGCGCGTGAGCGGGCGAAATGGCATAAGGCGCTAAACTACTCCAAAATCGGGTTGCTGCTCTCAGCCACGCTCTTAAGCGGCGGCGCGCTGTGCCTGGCGGCCGCATTCGTCAAAATAATTTCCTAGGTTAACGGCGGGAGCGATGGCTGGAGCGCCGGACGGGCGCGCGTGCGGTTTCGCGCCCGTTTTGTTATGTTAAGCGTTCAGCCATTAGCAATCAGCTTTCAGCTTTTGTTTTTGCTAATCGCTGATGGCTAATAGCTGACAGCTTAAATAATGAATCCAGAACGCATCAGAAATTTTTCGATCATCGCGCATATCGATCATGGGAAGTCCACGCTGGCCGACCGCCTGTTGGAGTTGACGGGCGCGGTCGCGGGGCGCGACATGGAGGCGCAGGTGCTCGACAATATGGACCTGGAGCGCGAGCGCGGCATCACCATTAAAGCCCACGCCGTGAGGCTCGATTATCGCGCCGACGACGGCACGGATTACGTGTTGAATTTGATCGACACGCCGGGGCATGTGGATTTTAGTTACGAAGTCTCGCGGAGTCTGTCGGCGTGCGAGGGTGCGCTGCTCGTGGTTGACGCGTCGCAGGGCGTCGAGGCGCAGACTCTGGCGAATACGTATCTGGCGATTGAGAATAATCTGGAGTTCGTGCCGGTCATCAACAAGATCGACTTGCCGGGGGCGGAGCCTGACAAGGCCATCGAGCAGATCGAGCAGGTGATCGGTCTGGACACGTCGAACGCGGTGCTGACGAGCGCGAAGACGGGCGTGGGCGTCCACGAAGTTTTGGAAGCCATCGTGCGCGACGTGCCGTATCCGAAGGGCGACCCAAAAGCTCCGCTCAAGGCGCTCATCTTCGATTCATGGTACGACGCTTATCGCGGCGTAATCGTGCTCTTCCGCATCATCGACGGCTCGATCAGGCCGGGCATGAAGATTCGTTTCTTCAACACGGGGCGCGATTATTTAGTTGAAGCAGTCGGCGTCAACCGCCCGCGCCCGACGCCTATCGGCGAACTCGGCGTCGGCGAAGTCGGCTTCCTCACCGCTTCGATCAAGACCGTGGCCGATGTGCAGATCGGAGACACGATCACGGAGGCGGCGCGCCCGACGACCGTGCCCTTCCCCGGCTTTCAAGAGATCAAGCCGATGGTCTTCGCCGGACTCTACCCCGTCGAAGCGAATCAATACGAGGAACTGCGTGACGCGCTCGACAAGCTGCGCCTGAACGACGCCTCGTTCTTCTACGAGCCGGAATCTTCCACCGCGCTCGGCTTCGGCTTCCGCTGCGGCTTCCTCGGCCTGCTGCACATGGAGATCGTGCAGGAGCGTCTGGAACGCGAGTTCAATCTCGATCTCATTACGACCGCGCCGGGCGTGCGTTACCGCGTGACGACGACCGACGACGAGATTCTGGAAATCGACTCGCCCGCGAAGATGCCCGACCCCGCGCGCATACAGAAGATCGAAGAGCCGGTCATCCTCGCCACGATCCTCACATCCGACGAATACCTCGGCGGCATCCTCCCGCTCCTCGAAGAGAAGCGCGGCGTGCAGCGCAAGTTCGAGTACATCGCGGCCAAGCGCGTGATGCTCACCTACGAGTTGCCCTTAAACGAGATCGTGCTCGACTTCTACGACCGTCTGAAATCCGTCTCGCGCGGCTACGCGTCGCTCGACTATCACTTCGCGGACTACTGGACGAGCGACCTCGTCAAACTCGACATACTCGTCGCGGGCGAGCCGGTCGATGCTCTCTCTCTGATCGTGCACCGCGCCAACTCCGAGCCGCGCGGTCGTGCGCTCGCGGAGAAGATGCGGCAGTTGATCCCGCGCCAACTTTTTGAAGTGCCGATTCAGGCCGCCATCGGCAACAAGGTGATCGCGCGCGAAACCGTCAAGGCGATGGGCAAGAACGTTATCGCCAAGTGTTACGGCGGCGACATCTCGCGCAAGCGCAAACTTCTTGAGAAACAGAAAGAAGGCAAAAAGCGTATGAAACGCGTCGGGCGCGTCGAAATTCCGCAGGAAGCATTCCTCGCCGTGTTGAAAGTGAATGAGTGATGGTCAATTGGCGACGCTTCACGCCGTCCGACTTCGAGTATGATTTCGAGAAAGATAAACTCTCGGCGCATCATGTTACTTTCGAGGAAGCAGTGGAGTGTTTCTTCTCGGATTTCGAAGTGCGGCGCAACAAGTCTTCCCGCGACCGTTTTCAACTCTCCGGGCGCACAGTGGGCGGGCGCAGCCTTAAAATCATTTTCCAATTGAAGCCGAACAACGTCGTCAGAATTATCACCGGATGGGACATATGAGCCGCAAGAAAAAAGTTTTAAGCGAGGAAGAGGTTGACGAAATTGTCATCAGCCAAGCTGAGGACGACACTGCATGGGATAAGCCCGTTCGCGTTCGTCGAACTAAGGCCGCCGTGCTGATGTTTGGAAACGATCAGATTGCAGAGTTGCCTGTGAGTCGCGATCCTGAAATCTTGAGCGGCGTGCCGGTCTTTCGCGGGACGCGCGTACCAGTCGCGACGTTGCTTGATAATCTGGCGGCGGGTCTCACACTAGATCAGTTCCTCGACAACTTCCCGACCGTCACCCGCGAACAGGCGATCAAAGTTTTGGAGTTTTCTAAAGATACACTCACGCGTTTAGGTCACGCAGCATAAGGCTCGTCGTAGTGCTCAAAGTGAACGAATAACCCCCTCTCCCTCGCAGAAGGAGAAGTTGAGATGAAGCGTCCCCTGTTAGTCTCCCTCTTTTTCCTCGCCGCAATTACCGTCGCTCAGGCGCAGCATCACGCGACCACCCCAGCCGGGAAGGGCGCGGTCGTGCTCCTGCCCGGACTCGGCGTGCATCA
>DATHBB010000219.1:0-8892 GCA_035296385.1 Pyrinomonadaceae bacterium
ACTGACAAAGAACTGTCCTTTCAGTTCATCGTTCCGCGTTCATACTTCATCGTTTCCCCTGTTGTGTGCTTCGGTGTAAACTTTCGGTCGAATGAATAATCTGTGAGATGTCGGGTGGTGCACAGCGGGCGGCCCGGTCGAGTTCGGCGGGGCGTGAGCGTTCGTGTGTGTCTCGTGTTCGAGGCGGGCGGGGGTTTGAGCGCGCGCGTCGGGTCGTGAGGGTGTAAGTTTTGTCCGAAGCGGAGTCAACGAGAGACATTTACGCGGGGCGTCCGAGCGTGTGCCGCAACTGCGGCGCGCTGGTCGGCGCGGGCGAGGGCACGTGCGCCGTCTGCGGCATGCCTGCGGGCGGCGCGCGGCATAATGCGACAACATCAGCGTCGGCGACGACGACGCGCGGGGATGAGCCGCCGCGCCACGATCTCGAAACGATGCGCTTCGCGCGCGCAGTGCTGACGCGCCCTTCGACTTTCACTTTCGTCTTCCTCGCCGTCAACGTCTTCATCTTTCTGTTGATGAGTTTAGCCGCTCCCGGAGGCTCGGAGAACAACGAGGTGCTGCTCGCTTACGGGGCGAAGAAAAACTCGCTGATCGACGCGGGCGAGTGGTGGCGGTTCATCACGCCCGTCTTTTTGCACATCGGCTGGATTCACCTGCTCGTGAACATGTACAGCCTCTTTATCCTCGGCCCTTACGTGGAGAAGTTGTACGGCTCGGCGCGGTTCGTCTTCTTCTGGATCGCGACGGGCGTGGCGGGCGTCGTGGCGAGCTACCTCGCCTCGGGTTACGGCATGCGCGGCGGCGGCGGAGTGCTCGGCAGGTTTCTGTTTCGCGGCGGCGACGGCCCTTCGGCGGGCGCGTCGGGCGCGCTCTTCGGGCTGATCGGCGTGCTGTTCGTCTTCGGCATCAAGTTTCGACATGAACTGCCCGAAGGCTTCAAACGCGCGTTCGGCACGGGCATGATCCCGACCATACTCATCAACCTTTTCATCGGCTACACCATCCCTTACATAGACAACGCGGCGCACATGGGCGGCTTCGTCGCGGGCGCGCTCTTCGCGCTGTTCGTCGGCTACAAGCGACCGGGGCAGCGCGCGAGCGTGGCCGTCTTCTGGCACGTCCTACAGTTCGCCGCGCTCGCCGCAGTCGTCGTCGCTTTCGGGCAGGTCGCGCGGCACATGGGCGGCCTGCGCCCCGCGCTCGCCAACGCGCAGAGTAATGTTTCCGGCGCGGACGATGGTGGTGTCCCGCAAGCCGCTGTCAACTACGTCCACGCGCTCAACGCGGGACAGGAGGCGTTCGCCGCAGCGATCAACGAGGGCGACGCGGAAGCCGCAGGGCAGGGGCTCGCCGCGATCGACGCCGCGCCGCATCTGAGCGCGGAGTCGGACAAACTGCGCGACGATCTCAAAGCAATACTCGCGCGCGCGCGCGACTACGCGCCCGTCAACCAAAAGGAGCGGCAGACGAAGAACGAGATAGCGCAGGGCAAGCAACTTCTCGCCGACATGAGCGCCTGGAATGAGCGTTACGTGGCCTGGATCAAAACTGAGGGAAGCAACTACCGCATCACGCTCCATGAGCCGCCCGCGCCGACGCCCGAAGCGTCGCCCGCAGGCGGAGAGCAGAGCGTTGATGAAGCTCCGGCGGCGGGGCAAAAGAAGTAGTGATCGTCGCGGCGTCGCTCACATAGCTCACATAGTTGTCGTTCGCACATTTGTCGTTCGTGGGTTCGACGCCGCCCGCGCGTTAGAAGAGTTTATCAGTCAGGCAATAAATTATAATCAGAGGAGAGAAATTACAGATGGAAATTAAAAAAGTAGGCGTGCTCGGCTGCGGGTTGATGGGTTCGGGGATCGCGCAGACCGCCGCCAGCGCCGGATTCGACGTGGTCGTTCGCGAAGTCACAAGCGAACTCTGCGAGCGCGGTTTCGCAGGGATAGACAAGTCGCTCGCGCGTTTCGCCGAGAAGGGCACGATCACGACCGACCAGCAGCGAGAGATTCGCGGTCGTTTGAAGGGCACGACCGAGTTCGCAGACCTCGCCGATTGCGACATCATCATCGAAGCCATCATCGAAAACCTCGACACCAAACGCGACACCTACAAACAACTCGACGAACTCTGCAAGCCCGACACGATCTTCGCCTCCAACACCTCCTCGCTCTCGATCACGGAGATGATGACGGCCACGTCCCCCGAGCGCCAGCAGCGTTTCATCGGCCTGCACTTCTTCAACCCCGTGCCCATCATGAAACTCGTCGAAGTCGTCAAAACTATTTTGACGGACGATGCGGTCTATGAAACGGCGGTTGATTTCGGCAAGCGTCTCGGCAAAGTTCCGGTGCGCGCGGGCGACAAAACGGGCTTCATCGTCAACCGCCTGCTCGTGCCCTACATGCTCGATTCGATTCGCGCGCTCGAAGAGGGCGTCGGCTCGATTGTGGACATCGACAACGCGATGAAGCTCGGCTGCGGCTACCCGATGGGGCCTCTCACGCTCGGCGACTTCGTCGGACTCGACACCACTTACTACATCGCCGAAATCATGTTCAACGAATTTCGCGAGAAGCGTTTCGCGCCGCCGCCGCTTCTCAAACGCATGGTCCTGGCCGGACTCTACGGGCGCAAATCCGGGCGCGGCTTCTATGACTACACAGACCCGAAGAATCCCGTGCCGATGAACCTCGTGTAAAGCAACGATGAAGGAGGAACGATGAACGATGAAGTAAAAGCAAGTTGTCTTTCATTCATCGTTCATCGTTCCTACTTCATACTTTCGATTTAGGGGGGGATATGAGTAAAGAACAACCGAAAGAACAACAGTTGGTGCTGACTTCTTCTGCCGCCGCTGCGACGGGCGGCGCGACTTCCGATTTCGGGAGCGGTTCGATCTTCTTCGTCGGGACGGCGACGGTGATCCTGCGCTACGCGGGCTTCACGATTCTGACCGACCCTAACTTCCTGCACGCGGGCGACCACGTGCACCTCGGCTACGGCCTGACCGCTGAACGCCTCACCAACCCGGCCATCGAACTCGAAGAGTTGCCGCCGATTGATTTCTGCGTGCTCTCGCATTATCACGGCGACCACTTCGACCGCATCGTCGAGGAGCGTCTGCAAAAAGACTTGCCCATCATCACCACCGAGCACGCGGCGACGAATCTCAGGGAGAAGAATTTCACCGCGCCCGTCGCGCTCGACACGTGGGACTCGGTCACGGTGCAAAAAGGCGACGCGAGCGTGCGCGTCACTTCGATGCCCGGCAAGCACGGCCCGACCATGGTTGATCTGTTTCTCCCGCCCGTCATGGGCAGCATGCTCGAATTCAGGAACGCGGCGGGCGAGCGCACGACGCTTCGTCTCTACATCACCGGCGACACGCTCGTCCACGACGACCTCAACGAAATTCCGAAGCGTTATCCCGACATCGATCTCGCGCTCTTTCACCTCGGCGGCACGCGCATCATGGGCATACTTTTGACGATGGACGCCGAGCAGGGCGTCGAGGCGATTCGCATCATCAACCCGCGCGAGGTGATCCCGATTCACTACAACGACTACGAGGTCTTCCAGTCGCCGCTCGAAGATTTCAAGCGCGCGGTCGAGGCCGCAGGTTTCTCAGACCGCGTGAAGTATCTGAGCCACGGCGAGACTTACGATTTTGAAGTGCCCGCCAGTCGCTTTGCTTAAAGGAGCCACGTCGGGAACTGTTTCGATGATAGTTCCCGACGGGACAAAGTCTAACCGAGTTATGAAACTAAATTTGTCGCGCGCGGCGTTGCTGCGCTCGTTGCTCATCGTCGCATGTCTCGGCCTCGCCTCGCCGGATGCGATCAACACAACGTCGGCTCAAAGGCAGGCGGCGCGTTACGTCTGCCCGATGCACGCGGAGGTGACATCCGGGAAGCCCGGCAGTTGTCCCAAGTGCAACATGAAGTTGGTCGCACAGAAAGCCGAGCCGCCGAAAGCGTCAACGAACGCGACGACAACAACGCAGCAACCCGTAATGACGACCGCCGAGCGCGTGCGCGCGTTGGAGCAGGTTGCGCCCACTTATGAGTTCACCTGTGTGATGCACCCCGAAGTCCGGCAGGCGCAGGAAGGCTTGTGCCATAAATGCGGGATGCCGCTCACGACGGTGAAGCCGTCCTTCACGGGCGCGTATCGGCTCGACGTTACGCCGTCGCCGCAGAGGCCGAAGGCGGGCGAACGAGTGCGTCTCAACTTCACCGTCACACACCCGCAGACGGGCGCGCGCGTGCGCGACTACGTCGTCAATCACGAGAAGCTGTTTCACCTCTTTATCGTCAGCGAGGACATGAACGAGTATCAGCACATCCATCCGGAACTCGGCGCGGACGGCGAGTTCAAAGTGGAGACGACGCTGCCGCGCGCCGGACTCTACAAACTCCACTCCGACTTCTTCCCCACAGGCGGCACGCTTCAAGTGCTGCACCGTGAACTGGCGACGGCTGACTATCGCGCTCCCCGCGCGCACGCTCCCGCCGCGCTCGTCGCCGACGCGTCATTCACGAAGACGGTTGACGGAATGAAGATCAATTTGGAGTGGGATAGAGAGTTGAAGGCGGGCGCGTTCATACGTCTCAAGTATGTCCTCACAGACGCGCGGACGGGCGAGCCGGTCAAAGACCTTGAGCCCTACCTCGGCGCGTGGGGGCACACGCTCATACTCGACGCGGATCAATCCGAATATTTGCACTCGCACCCGACCGAGGCTTTGCCCGAAGGCGTCGCGCGCGCCGGTTTGCGCGGCGGCCCCGAAGTCGAGTTCGGCTCGATGTTTCCCGAAGCCGGTCTCTATCGCATCTGGACGCAGTTTCAGCGCGGCGGTCGCGTCAGTACCGTCTCGTTCACCGTCCGCGTGCGGCCTGCCGGATGATGCGCGACGACTCAAACGGGATCGTCGTAGAGGAGCGCGACGTTAGCGAGAGCGGCGCGCGCATCTGTGTCGTGCGCCTGAATCGTCCCGCCAAGCGCAACGCCCTCACGCGCGCGATGCTCGAACAACTCACAGAACTTTTCCGCGCCTTCACAGAGCGCGCAGACCTGCGCGCCGTCATCCTCACCGGCACGGGTCAAGCGGCCTTCTGTGCGGGCACGGACATCTCGGAACTCGAAGGACTCGACGGCGAGGGCGCGCTCGCCACGGCGCGACGCGGTCAGGAGACTTGCGAGGCGATTGAACTGTGCGGCGTGCCCGTCATCGCCGCCGTGAACGGCCTCGCGGCGGGCGGCGGCTGCGAACTCGCGCTCGCCTGTCACCTCAGGGTCGCCGCCGCCGACGCGACGTTTTCGCTCCCCGAACTCAAACTCGGCATGATTCCCGCTTACGGCGGCACACAACGCCTCGCGCGTGCCGTCGGCAACGCACGCGCGCTGGCCGTCATGCTTGCGGGCGATAGTTTAACTGCGGACGAAGCGCTCCGTCTCGGCCTCGTCAACCGCGTCGTCGCCGTCGAGCAAGTTTTGGCGGAAGCCTCCGCGCTCGCGCGCACGCTCTCCGAACTCGCACCTCTCGCCCTGCGTTCATGCCTTCAGGCGGTCACGCGCGGCGCGCGCCTTTCGCTCCCCGACGGCCTCGCGCTCGAAGCCGAACTCTTCTCCCAACTCTTCTCCACCGAAGACGTGCGCGAAGGCACACGCGCCTTCCTAGAAAAACGCGCGCCCTCATTCAAAGGAAAATGATGAAGTATGAACGCGGAACGATGAACTAAAGACAACTGTTTTTAGTTCATCGTTCCGCGTTCATACTTCATCA
This sequence comes from Pyrinomonadaceae bacterium, assembly GCA_035296385.1. GTDB lineage: Bacteria > Acidobacteriota > Blastocatellia > Pyrinomonadales > Pyrinomonadaceae > JAIVJZ01. The sequence goes on from DATHBB010000219.1 coordinate 5,783, forward strand.
TTTTCTTTCGTCGCTTGTCACCCGCCGCACGTTTTCCTATACTGCGTGTGAAACAAATTCCCTGACGCCGGAGTCATCTAAAAACAGTTGCAACCCGTCACACATCAAGGACAGTTGAACGCGAAAGGCTTTCGCTTCGCGTTGGTGTCGAGTCGTTGGAACGACTTTCTCACGTCGCGGCTGGTCGAGGGCGCTCTCGACGCGTTGGAGCGTCTGGGCGCGGCGGAGAAGTCGGTGGAGCATTTTCGTGTGCCCGGGTCGTTCGAGATACCGCTTCTGGCGAGCAAGCTGGCGGACTCGGAAAAGTATGACGCGGTGATCTGCCTCGGCACGATCATACGCGGGCAGACGCCGCACTTCGATTACATCGCGGGCGAGGTGACGAAGGGCATCGCGCAGGCCGCGATGGAGTCCGGGATTCCGGTCGTGTACGGGGTCGTCACGGCGGACACGCTGGAGCAGGCGATTGACCGCGCGGGCGTGAAGGCGGGTAACAAGGGGTTCGAGGCCGCCATGGCAGCCGTCGAGTTAGTCAATCTTTACAAGGAAGCATTCGGCAAGTGACGAGTGACAAGTGACGAGTGACAAGCTTAAAACCTTGCTCTATCTCGTCACTCGTCACTCGTCACTTGTCAACTGGGGTTAATCATGGGTTCGAGACGTAAGGCGCGTGAATGTGCCTTGCAAATGCTCTTTGCGGCTGATGTTATGAGTGCGGCGCGGAAGGACCAGGTGCGCGCCGATCAACTCGTGCAATTTTACTGGGCGGAGCTGGGCGAGACGGAACTGGACGACGCGGCGCGCGAATTCGCCACGCGGCTCGCGCTCGGCGCGCTCGCACGCACGCCCGAACTCGACGAACGCATCCGCTCGCGCGCCGAACACTGGCGCATCGAACGCATGGCGGTCGTTGATCGCAACGTACTGCGGCTCGCCGTCTATGAATTTTTGCACGAGCCGACGCCGCGCACCGTTGCCATCAACGAAGCTCTGGAGATCGCCCGCCGCTTCTCCACCTATGAAGCCACGCAGTTCATCAACGGCATCCTCGACGCCATCAAGCGCGACCTGGATCAAGAGCAGCCGCAAACCGATGTCGTCGGCGAAGCGGAAGACGAGGCCGCCGGCGACGGCGACTCGCCCGACGAGGACAACGAGGACGACGACGAGGAACGCACCGTTTCGGCTTCCTGATTCGCGCGGAGTTTTCACCCTTCGCCCCGAAGGCGCTCCACGCTCGATTGCAAATCGCTTTAGCACTACTCTCCTTCGCAGCTCATCCCTCGTCGCGGTTTTCCTATGTCACGACGACGCCCCGTTAAAACAGGTGAGCGCACCGTCGCCGAGTCGTTTCAGGAGTACGGGCGCGGCGTGGCGGGCGGGCTGATGTTCAGCCTGCCGCTCCTCTACACGATGGAGGTCTGGTGGGCCGGATTCAACGCGCACCCGTGGCGGCTCGCCGTCTACGTCCTCGCGACGTTCCTGCTCCTGCTCGGCTACAACCGCTACGCGGGCTTGCGCCACGACGCGAGCATGACGGAGGTGGCGATTGATTCGGTCGAAGAGTTGGGGATCGGTTTCATCATCGCGTCGGTCAGTCTGTTTCTGTTGGGACGCATCACGTTCGGGATGCCCGCAAATGAGATCGTCGGGCAGATCGTGATCGAGGCGATGACGGTCGCCATCGGCGTCTCGGTCGGCACGTCGCAACTCGGCGGCGGCGAAGGAGGGGAAGGTGGCGAAGGCGTCGGCGCAAACTCGACGGGGACGGCGCGTGGCGGCGGCGGTCGTGCGAAGAAAAAGGCGCGCGGGAGCGGCGTCGGACAGGGCGAGCCACACTTCGGCGGTCAGTTGTTGCTCGCGCTGTGCGGCGCGGCGCTCTTCGCCGCCAACGTCGCGCCGACCGAAGAGATCGTCATGCTCGCCGTAGAAATTTCGTGGGTGCGTCTGCTCGCGCTCGCCTTCGTCTCGCTCCTGTTCGGCTCGATCATTCTTCACTACAGCGAATTCAAGGGAACGCGCGAGTTCGTGCCGCGCGACAGCTTCAGCGCGGTCGTCGTCGGCAGCGTCATCACTTACGCCGTCGCGCTCACGACCGCCGCGCTGATCCTGTGGTTCTTCGGGCGCTTCGACGGCGTCGCGCTCTACACCGCGCTCGCGCAAACAATCGTGCTCGGCGTGGCCGCGACGCTCGGCGCGTCCGCCGGAAGACTCCTGTTGCAGCAATGAGCAAACTAAAAAAGAATTGGGTGGAATGGGTGGTCTTCGCCGTCGGCCTCCTGCTCGTCGTCTCCGCTCTCGGCTATCTGGTTTACGAAGGCGCGACGATGGGCAGCGATCCGCCCAGCCTCGAAGTGCGTCTCGGCACGCCCGACGCGCGCGCGCACAACTTCATCGTCCCCGTCACCGTCACGAATCACGGCGACGAAACCGCGGAGGGCGTCACAATCGAAGTCCTGTCGGAGAGCGGCGAGGGACAGGAACCGGAGCGCGGCGAACTCACCGTCGCTTTCATTCCACGCCGCGCCACGCGCGAAGGCTTCGTCGCCTTCCGGCAAGACCCGCGCGGCAAACGCCTCACCGCCCGCGTGCTCGGCTACGAAAAACCCTGACCGCACGGCGACGCGTCAACGCCGACGGGATCGGCAACACGTATCGCTGTTTGAACATTTTCCGTCCTCCTCAAATTGTGCCGTGTCCAAAATGAGCGCAGCATAAACTCTGCCGCAAAAAGTTTGCAGACCGCCGCGTCCCTGTTGTAGTTTTTGCACGCACGACGATTTCACGCCTTCGGATTCAAGTTGACTATGAAAAAACGAGAGGACACCGCAGCCGAGACGGGCACACGCGCGCGAACGTCGCGCCGCCAATTCACCAAGACCATCGCGGCGGCGATTGCCACTGCGCCGCTGGTAGCTTCGACGCTGAACGCGCAGACGCCGCCCGCCGCGACCAGGCAAGCGCCCGCGCCGCCGAACCCACAGCCGACGCCCGCGACGCAAGCCGCGCCGCCGTCGCCCGTCGCGGACGCTTACGCGGAAGTCGCGCGCCTGCGTTTCGGCGAGCGTCTCGGCGCGGAAGAACTCGCGCGCATGAAGCGCGACATCGAA
>DATHBB010000220.1:0-10506 GCA_035296385.1 Pyrinomonadaceae bacterium
AGGCCGAGCGGCTCGCCGTAAGTTTCTTTGGAAGGCGTCGCGAAGACGGGGCCGAAGACGGCGAAGTCCGCGTCGGACATGCGCGCCGCCTGCGCTTCTTCGAGCGTGTGTGTTGAGACGCCGATGAGAAAATCTTGCGGGGCGATATTGCGCACGACGAGAGGATCGAGCGAGCGCGTGGTGAGGTGTACGCCGTCGGCGCGCGCGGCGAGCGCGATGTCGGCGCGGTCGTTGACGAGGAGGCGCGTCTGGCTCCCGCGCGTGAGTTCGGCGGCGCGGCGCGTGAGTTCGTAGAGCACGCGCGGGCGCAACTGTTTTTCGCGCAGTTGGACGAGCGAGACGCGCGCCAGGACGCACGCGCCGACGAGCGCGTAGAGACGCGTGAACTCCGCGCTCGACGAGCGGGTGTCGGCGTTCGTGCGCCCGTCAGTGATCAGATACGTGATCGGCGTGGTCAGGTCGAGCGGCATGGGGCGTAGTCTGCGCGTGCGCCGCGCCTTCGTCGGCGGCGGCGCGTCCGTCGAGCGCGCGCACGGTGCGCCGGAAGTTTGCGATCTCCCAGAAGGCGAGCACGAAATTGATGAGGCCGAGTCCGGTGACGGCGCCGCGCACCCAGCCGGAGGCGACGGTCTGTTGCAAGCCGGTGAATCCCGTCTTCTGCGCCGCGTAGAGGAGGAAAAAGTTGTCGCCCCAGTCGCTCAGGCCGAACGGATGCACCCACGGCAGAAACGTCAACACGATGCCCGCCTCAAGGCACAGGACGATGTAGAAGATGACGGTTAATCTGGCAGACATAAGAGAACAGTGACGAGTGACAAGTGACAAGTGACAAGATAAGAAAGTGAACCGTGAATCGTCAATCGTGAATAGACTAAGATTACTCTCCTCTATTCACGATTGACGATCCGGGAGCGACGGCTTTTGTTTTAACTCGTCACTCGTCACCTGTCACTCGTCACTGTTTTATTTGTCACTCGTCACTGCTTTTCGCGTTTGCAGGTCGCGCAGTTTCGAGGCGACGCCGCGATAGTTGACATCCGTGCCGTAAACTTCGGAGAAGACTTCGATGGCGCGTTCGAGGTCGCCCATCTGCTCGTAGGCCGCGCCGAGTTCGTAGCGCAACGCCTGATACTCGTCTTCGCTGTGGCCAGGCGTGTCCAGACCCTTCTTGAACCACATCGCGGCGGGGCGCGGCATATCTTTTTGCATGAAGCAGTGGCCGAGCAGGTTGCAGCATTGGAGGTAGCGCGGCGTGCCGTCGTGCGGCGCGGCGAGCGCGATGGCCGCCTGCAATTCCTCCACGGCCTGATCGACCAGACCCATCTCGCGGTAAGCGATGCCAGTGTTGTAATGCGTCTCGTAATCGCCCGCGTCCGCCGCAGGATCGCTCGCTTCGACCTCGTCGCGAAACTCGTCGAACATGTCTGCGAGTTCGGACGGGAGACCCGACGGCGGCTGTGGCGTCGGCGTCGGCGCAACCGTTGAAGAGGCGACCGGCGACGGCGGCGCGGCGGCGACAGGGGGCGGCGCGGCGACCTCTTCCTCCGTCGCCGTCGAAATGAACATGTGCTCGCCGATCTCGACTTCTTCCGCCGCCGTCTCCGTCGCCGTTATCTCTTCAATCGGCGCGAAGCTCTCGAACTCGGAGGACGAAAGACCGGAGGCGGTTGAGAGAACCCCGATTTTATCAGCCTCGTGCGGCAGTTGGCTGCGACGCTTGCTGATCTCTTCGTTCGCGCCGTACTGGCGTTCGAGCATGTCGAGCGTGTCGCGCGCGATGTCGGAGTAGCCCTGCGCGAGATAGTAGTCAACGCTTTCGAGTTCCTGCGCGAGCAGAACCTTGATGCGCCCTTCGCCCGTCTCTTTCTCCGGCGCTAAAGCCGACACGTCGAACGAGTTGAGATCGGACATCTCGAAGGCGGGCGGCCTCGTCGCCGAAGCGCCCGAAGACCACGAAGCGGTTTCGGCGCCCGCGAAGTCTTCGTTGAGATCGGCGAAAGAGGAGTTCGGATCAATGGTGGCGACGGGCTCTTCGGGCAGCGCTCCGAAATGCTCTTGTGCCTGCGCCTCTTCCGCCTCCGGCATGGCGACGGAGTTCCATTCAAATTCGCTCGCGCCGACGCCCGCATCAACGCTCAGGGGAGTTGTCTGGGTGGCGGCGAAAGGATCGCTGCTCGTGCGCTCGAACACGTCCTCGAAGGTCGGGACATCGTCGTCGTGCGAGGCGTGCGGTGCGGCGACGGCGTCGGCGGCAGTGTCGGCGGCGGCGTTCTCTTCGACGGGCGGCTCGTACCAGGTCGTTGCCGCTTCGTCTTCCTGCTCGTCTGCGGAGGCTTCGCCGAGTTCGTGCAGGCGTTCGTGGTAGCTTTGATCGAAGGGCACGAGGCGCACGAGGTGTTCGAGCGCGCGGCGCTCCTCGGCGTGCAGGTTGTGCGTCTGCGCCGCTTCGGCGAGGCGTTCGAGCGTGACGCGCATGCGGTCGTCGTCGCGCTGCCAGGTGTAGATGCGCAACAGGAGGCGCAGGGCTTCGATCTGTTCGGGGTCGCGCGCGAGCGCTTCGTTCAGGAGGCCGAGCAGTTTTTGTTCCTGTCGTCCGGCGAGCGCGGCTTCGGTCGTGCGCGCGAGCACGCCGACGGCTGCGCCTACGTCGCCGCGACGCAAGTAGAGCCGCGCGACTTCAAAGAGTTGCGGGTAGTTCGACGCTTCGAGTTCGACGAGGGCGACGGTCGAACGCTCGGCGGCGGGCGCGTCTTCGGATTCGAGGTAGGCGCGCGAAAGCATCGCGCGCAACTCCACGTCCTTCGGTTCCTGCGAGACGGCCTGTTCGAGCGCCGCCGCCGCTTCGTCCGACGCGCCGAGTTTGGAATGCGCGGCGACCAGCCCGTGCAGCACGGCGTGGTTGAGCGGGCGGAGGTTGTGCGCCTGCGTATAAGCCTTGAGGGCGCGTTCGGCGTCGCCGCGCGCGAGGAGGCGTTCGCCCGCTTCGGTGAAGGCGTCGGCGGCCTCTTCGTGCAAGTCTTCGCCGAGGAAGCCCTCGCCGAGCCGCAAGCGAATCTCTATGTTACCGGGTTCGAGGTCGGCGCTCCGGCGCAGCGCCGCGAGCGAATCGCGCACGCGCCCGTCGCGCGCGTAGGCATCGGCGATGGCGAGATACTGCTCGCGCGCTTCGACGAAATGCCCCTGCTGCTCGTAGAGCACGGCGAGGCGCGAGGCGATGACAGGGAGGTTCGGGTCGAGGCGCGAAATCTTCTTATAGACGGCGATGGCCTTGAGCGTGAAGCCCTGTTCGCGGTAGTGGTCTGCGACGCGCTGGAAGCACTCGATGGCGTCCTGCGTCTTCTGCGTGCGCGCGTAGAGGTCGCCGAGCGTGTTGAGCGCGCTATAATCGTTAGGGTCGCGCTCGACGATGCGGCGATACTCGCTGATGGCCGACGGAATCTTGCCTTGGGCAAGATACTTCTCAGCCGCACTGATGGCCTTTGCTTTATCGAATCCCATCGGGAAAACTGTTTCGTGTCCGCGTCGCGCGGAAGGGGGTGGGCTGTCTACGGAAGACGCCAATGTTCCGCTGAAACCAAACCGTCTCGCACCCGGCTCGCACACTTCAGTCGGTGGCGGGCAGATTTTACGCTAACATGTGCCGACAACGAGTGTCAACGGAACTGTTTTTGGACGCGGGCGCGCCGGACGGGGCGACTCGCCGCGCGCCGCTGCTGCGACTAGCCGACGGCATGGCCTTCTGCGGCCTCCTGCTCTACGCCGTCTTCGCCCCGCATTCGATTGCCGGAGCGTGGATCGCGCTCTCCGTCTCCATCGCGGGCTGGCTCGCGCGCACACTCATCACGCGCCGCGCAAACCTGCGACGCACGCCGCTCGACCTCCCTCTCTGGCTCTTTTACGCGTGGAGCATACTCTCCGCGCTCTTCTCCGCAGAGCCGCGCATCAGCCTGCTGAAACTCGTCTCGGTCAGCACCTTCCTCATCTTCTACCTCGTCCAGTCGCTCACAAACGCGCGACGCAACATAGCCGTCCCGGTCGCCGCGTTGATGATCGCGTCGGGAGCGGCTGGCGCGCTCTGGAGCGCCTATGAAGTGGCGCGCGGGCGCGGGGTCATAGTTGACGAAATCGCGCCGGACAGCCCCTTACGCGCAGCGTCGTTCGACGTTGCGACGGGCGACGTGGTCTGGGGCGTGGGCGGACGCCGCGTCAACTCCGTCGCCGAGATTGATCAAGCCATACGCGACGCGACGGCGGCGGGCGAACCACTCAAGCTGGCTCTTTTTTCGCGCGGCGAACAGGTCGAGCGCGAAGGACAAGTGTTGTCAGCCGCGTCGAACGCGTCGCCTTCCGGCATCGTCGGCACACGCCGCTCGCACCGATTCCGCGCCTCCGGCTGGACGCGCCACTACCAGACTTTCGCGGAGACACTGCAAATCCTCGCCCAACTCGCCCTCGGCCTCGCGCTCGCACACTGGCAACGTCGCCGCATCGCCGCCGCACACGCACACACGCCTCCCCGCACGCGCCTGCGCTCCGCGCTCTACGCTGCCGCATTCCTCCTGCTCGCGGCAGGCATCGCGCTCACGGCGATGCGCACGGCGCTCGTCGCCTTCGCCGTCGGCGCGGGTCTAGTCCTGTGGCGCGCTGCGGCGACGGGCAGGCGTGCGCGCATAGTCGTCTCTGCCGCCGTCGCCGTCGCCGTCGCGCTCGGCGCGTTCGCCGTGTGGCGCACGCGCGCGGAGGGCGCGCTGCGCCTGCAAGACGAGAGTTCGCGCCTGCGTCTCGCAGTCGCGCGCGTCGCCGTCGCGCGCATACCCGCGCATCCGGTCTTCGGGCACGGCATGGACGCCGTCAAAAGACACTGGACGGAGTGGGGCTTCCCCGGCGACGTGCTGATTCACACGCACTCGACGCCCATCCAACTCGCCTTTGATCGCGGCCTGCCCGCGCTCCTCTTGTGGCTCTGGCTGCTCGCGGCCTTCTGGCTCATACTCACGCGCGCCGAACGACACGTTCGAGCCTCGCCCGACGACGCCGACACGCACGGCCTCCTGCTCGGCGCGACTGGCGCGCTCGCCGGCTTCTTCGCCAGCTCACTCGTCAACTACAACTTCGGCGACGCGGAAGTCGCACTCGTCCTCTGGTGGTTGATGGGAACTGCTGTGAGCGTTGTTGACCAAAAGCGCGGCGTGTCGGCTTCACCGGCGTAATTGAGCGCGCGCCTGTTGCAGTAAGAACAATTTCACTTCGGGGAAGCGCAGGCGCGTGCCGCGCCACCTGTGTTCGCGCAGGCCGTCAATCGCCGTCCACGTCGGGTGGTAGCGCGCGTAAATCCATTCGTTGCGGGGATCGCCCCAACTGCCGTCGGCGTTCTGGCAGGCGAGCAGGTAGTCCATGCCCTCGCGTATCAGCGGGTGGTCGTCCGTGAGTTTGAACGCCTTGAGCGCGTCGAGTATTTCGCCGAGCATCTCCGCGTCGTCCAGCGCAATCGCGTCGCGCACGCTCGCTTTCATAAACTCGAACTCGGCGGGCAACCAACGCGGCGAGAGTTGATAGAGATCGTAATCGTTCAGCGTATAGACGACGTGCGTGACGGCGTAAACCGCGTCGTAAAAGTCCGGGTTGCGGTCATCTTCGCGCCCGCGATATGGAAGCATCGAGGGCTGCCAGCGCAACACGTCCGCGTAACGCCCGCTCGCCGTCACGCCGTAAACCTCGCCCGCGTAGGTGCGCATCAGAGCGTCGCACCAGACAGCGTAACGCGTTAAATATTCCAACCCCCTGCGGCACTTGCGACAACGCTTGCGCCCGCGCTCGTTCCAGTAACCGCACGCCGCGCACGCGTCGGGCACGTCTGCGGGCGGCGGTTCGACACGCGGATCGAACGAGAGATAATCGCGCGTATCGAAGCGCGCGGCCTCGCGCCTGATCTGCTCTTTGAGTTCGGGGTCCGGCACGCCGAGACAATCGGCGGAGTGGCTGCCGTGTATAAAATCAAGGATCGTTTCGACATCCGCGTCCGCAGGGAGCGCGGAGCGGTCGCGTCGCCACCGGCGCGCACGCTCGCGCCCTATCCAACGCGCCGTCCGGCTGAGTTTAGGGTCGAGCGACGTTTCGGCGATGAAGTAGAAACAACTGATCAAATCGCTGCCGAACTGTGCGAAGTGTTCCGCGTCGCAGGCCACCTCGTAGATGAACTCCAGCCCGCGCCGGACTGCGCGCGCGCGCACCGTCGCGTCGGCAGTTTTTCGTGCGCCGGGTGCGTTGACTTTTTTCTTCATCATCCCGGCCAGGCTCCGTCGATTGCGCGGGCGGTTAGCGAGGGTGAATTGAAAAAGCGGCGGCGACGTGTGCGTTCAAATTTAGCTTAAATCACGTCGGCGAAATTCTTGCGCGTCTTAGCAAACCACCAGTAGCCGAAGAAGAAGACTGCGACGGCGAACATTGTGAAGTAAGCCAGACCCGCCCAGTCGGGCTGCACGCCTTCGAGGATGATGCGGCGGTAGTTTCTGACGAGCGGCGTGAACGGGTTGGCGCTGATATACGGCTGGTAGCGCGGCGGCACGATCTGTTCCGGGTAGATGATGGGCGTCAGGAACATCCAGGCGACGAGCAAGAGCGAGACGACCTGCGCGGTGTCGCGCAAAAAGACGCCGAGCGAGGCGACGAGCCACGCCGCGCCGAGCATCAGGACGAGTTGCGGCAGGATGAGCGCGGGCAGCCAGAGGAGCGTCGGGTGAAGTTCGCGTTGGATGACGAGCGTGGCGGCGAGCAGCACGATTGTGCCGAGCATCTGCGTCGTGAGCGCGGCGAGCACCTGCGCGACCGGCAAGGCTTCGAGCGGGAAGACGACGCGCTTGACGAGGTTCGCGTGCGCGACGATGACGTTCGCGGCGGACTGCAAAGAATCCTGAAAGGCCGTCCACGGCAGAAGCGCGCAGAAGAGATAGAGCGCGTAGTCCCACGCCGTGCCGCGCTCCCCGAAGCGCGCGCCGAAGATGCCCGCGAAGATGAACGTGTAGATCGAGATCATCACGGCGGGCGTCAGCATCGCCCACAGGAAGCCGAGCGCCGACCCGCGATAACGCGCCGCCAACTCGCGCCGCACGAGCGAGCGGATCAACTCCACGCGCCCCGCCAACTCCCACAGAGGCCGCCACACCAACCGCCGCGAATCCTGCGCCGAAATCATCCTGTTATTGTAAGCGAAGATTCCTTAACCGGTTAAAGTAGTTATTCACTCTATAGAGCCGATGTTATAATGCGCTCCATGAGAATCCTTAATTTCAAGGTCGTCATGACGCCGGATGAGACGGGTGGCTACGTTGTCACCTGCCCGGCATTGCCCGGCCTTGTGACGGAAGGCGATACGCTTGAAGAGGCGCGCGCGATGGCCGTTGACGCCATCACCGGCTATCTCGAAAGTCTACGCAAAGACGGAGAACAAATCCCTACGGATCAATCCATCACCGAAGAAGTAAGCGTCGAGTTTGCTTAAACGACCTTTCAACGACTTACCGTTGCTCAAAACCGTCAGAGCAAATCCAAAAACTCTTCAACTGTCAACCCCGCCTGCTCGATAATAGACGCGAGCGTGCGCGGCTTTAAGTCCTTGCCATGATATGCGACCGTGACTCGCAAACCGCCCTTCTTGAGAATGTAATGACTTCCCGTCGTATGATGTATATAGAAGCCACGCCGCTCAAGCGCCTTGATGACAACTTTCGGCTTTAATGCGGGCAACTTGCCTGCCATCAGCGACACCTCGTTTCGTTGACGAAGACTTATATCATCATTTTTTCGCCAACGTCGAAATCATGTGCGCCATTGTAAACAACGGCGAGTGACAAGTGACGGGTAACGAGTTACAAGTTGGAACAACAGCCATCGAACATGAATCGTAAATCGTGAATAGAGAAGACCTGCTTTTTAGTCTATTCACGATTTACGATTCACGATTGACTGCTTTATCTCGTCACTTGTCACTTGTCACCCGTCACTGTTTGCATTAGGGTTTGCAGTTATGAGCACGGCATTGCGCGTCGAGGGCGTGGCGAAGCAATATCGCATTTACGATCATCCGAGCGACCGCTTGAAGGAAACTCTGACGCGCGGGTGGCTGAAGCGACACCGCGAGTTCTGGGCGCTCAGCGAAATCAGTTTCGAGATCGAGCGCGGCACGACGACGGGCATCGTCGGGCCGAACGGCAGCGGCAAATCGACGCTCCTGCAAATCATCACGGGCACGCTTGAGCCGACGCACGGCGACGTGCAGATCGAGGGGCGCGTCGCCGCCCTGCTCGAACTCGGCGCGGGCTTCAATCTCGAATTCACCGGCCTCGAAAACATTTACATGAACGCCGCGCTGATGAACTTCTCGCGCCGCGAAACCGACGCGCGGCTCGAACGGATCGAACGCTTCGCCGAGATCGGCGACTTCCTGTACCAGCCCGTCAAGACCTATTCGTCCGGCATGTACGTGCGGCTCGCCTTCGCCATCGCCGTCAACACAGACCCCGACATACTCGTCGTTGACGAAGCGCTCTCGGTCGGCGACACGATCTTTCAGCATCGCTGCGTGCGTCGCATCAAGGAGATGCAGGCGGCGGGCACAACCATCCTCTTCGTCTCGCACGAGCCGACGCTTGTGCGCGCGCTCTGCTCGCGCGCGATTCTGTTGAACGCGGGACGGATGATCGCCGACGGCACGCCGTTGGAAGTGCTCAACCGTTACCAGCGCGTGATCATGGCGCGCGAGGAGGCTTACGCGGGCGGCAGCGAGGGGAGCGGCGATGCGGCGGCGGGCGCGGCGCGTGTGTTTGAGAATGCCGCCCACGAAAATGAGGGCGCGGCGGAGGGCGTCGCGGCAGATGGCGCGAGCGTCGCGGCGGCGGAGGGCGCGCGCGGCGGCGCGTCGTCGGTTGGCGGCGCGTCTGTGGAAGCGGTTGCGCGTCAGCCTTTGCAGTATTCTTATCGTCACGGTAACGGGCGCGCGGAAGTTGTAGGCGCGGAGTTGGTTGACGCGTCGGGGCGCGCGGTCGAGTTGGTTGAGACGGGCGACGCGGTGGCGTTGCGCCTGCGTGTGCTGTTTCACGAAGACGTGGCCGAGCCGGTGTGCGGGTTTATGATTCGCAACCGGCACGGCATCAACGTCTACGGGACGAACACGGAGCAGCGCGGGCAGCCGCTCGGCGCAGTCGCGCGCGGCGAGATCATCGAGTCCACTTTTCGCTTTAACTGCTGGCTCGGTCAGGAGCATTATTTCGTCTCGGTCGCCGCGCACACGCCGGACGGCGAAGCCTTCGATTGGCTCGACGGCGTGATCTTCCTGCGCGTCTCGTGCGCGGTGGAGATGGAGGGCATCGCGAATCTCAACGCAGAGGTTACGTCGCGGCGCGTGAAGGGCGCAGCGGGCGACGCGCGTACGGCGACAGATGCGGCAAGCGAAGAGGCGCAAGGTGAGAGTTTGAGCGGGCGCGCGTCGGAGGAAGAAGCGACGCGCGCGTTGAAAGCCTGAGCGAAAATTCGATGATCGAAGTTGACGACACAAACTCTGGTGCGGGCGACGCTACAGCGGCGGCGGCGCAGCGGCGCGCGCGCGGCGCGGAGACTGTGACGGCGAAGGCGCGCGAAGGCGAAACCGTCGGCGCGCGCGACGCGAACGATTCGCTTCACGACGCGGCAGGCGAGGACGCGCACGCCACAGCCGCCGCGACTTCTCGCGCGACGCAAGCAGCGTCATCTTCTTACATCAGACCGCTCGTGCTGCATCGCGGCCTGCGTGCGAGCAGCAAAGATCATTATCACGTAGAAGAACTGTCGCAGTATCACGACCGCCAGTTCGTCGAAAACACTTATCGTGCGATTCTGCGGCGTAGCCCTTCGGACGAGGAAGGCGCGCGCACGTTGGAGGAATTGCGCGGAGGGCGCGCGAGCAAGGTCGAGATCATAGAGCGCGTGTGGTCGTCTGCGGAAGCGCAGGCGGGCGGCGCGGGGCGCGTCAGTTTGGAAGGTTTGCCGTCGCCTTTGATGCGGCGTTTGAGCGCCTTGCCCGTCGTCGGCTACCTGCTGCGAGTCCTGCGCGCGCTCGTGCGCCTGCCAGTGTTCATGCAGCACCAGCAGCAATTTGAAGCCTACGCGCTCGCGCAGCAACAACTCATCGCCGATCACGTCAACCAGTTTTTCGCGCCCGCCGCGTTTGAAGGCACGGCCTCCGACGAAGGCGACGCGCCGCGCGCGGCGTCTGCCGTACACCTCTCGCATAGCGCAGACGTGATCGAGACGGTGGCGATGTTCTCCGACGCGCTCATCGAGTTGTCGAACGGCCACGCCGAATTGCAGATGCAGACGCAGACGCAGGCCGAGCAGACGCAGGCCGCGCTCGCAGATTTGACTCAGGCCATCACCGCGCAACAACAGATCACCGAAACGCTCGGGCGCGAGCAGCAGAAGGCGTTCGACGCGCAGCAGGAATTTTTGATTCAGGAACAGCGCGTCATCGTCGAG
>DATHBB010000221.1:0-9525 GCA_035296385.1 Pyrinomonadaceae bacterium
TCCACGTCGAAGTCGGGCGTGTGCCAGCCCGCCGTGATGCCGCGCGCGCGGTTGCCGACGCCGAGGAAGAAGTAGAAGCCGGGCACGATCTTCTGAAAGTACGAGAAGTCTTCGGCGGGCATGAAGGGCTTGAGCGCGAGCGTGTTCTCCGCGCCGACGACGCGACGTATTGTGGGCAGCGTCGCCTCCACGAGCGACGGCTCGTTGTACGTGACCGGGTTGCTGCCCTCCATGTTCAACTCGAACGTCGCGCCATACGCGGCGGTGACGTGCGTGAGCGTCTCGCGCATCAACTCGATGGCGCGCTCGCGCACGCGTTCGTTGTGCGTGCGCATCGTGCCCGTCAGACGCACCTCGTTCGCGATGACGTTGAAGCGCGAGCCGCCGTTGATCGTGCCGATGGTGATGACGAGCGGTTCGAGCGGGTCGATGCGGCGGCTGCGTATGTGTTGCAGCGCGAGCACGCACTCGGAGGCGACGACCACGGCGTCCACGCCCAACTGCGGCTGCGCGCCGTGCGAGCCTTTGCCGCGAATGATGACGGAGAAAGTGTCTGACGAAGCCATCGCGGGGCCGGAGTGGTAGCCCACTTGCCCAGCCTGCACGTTCGGCTCCGTGTGGAGGCCGAAGATGGCCTGCGGGCGCGGGTTATCGAGCGCGCCCTCTTTGATCATGAGCGGCGCGCCGCCCTCTTCGCCCGTCGGCGGGCCTTCCTCCGCCGGTTGGAAAATGAACTTGACCGTGCCGCTGATCTCCCCGCGCATCTTGCTCAGGATTTCGGCCACGCCCAACTCGACCGTCGTGTGCACGTCGTGGCCGCAGGCGTGCTTGACGCCCGCGTTGCGCGACTTGTAAGGCACGTCGTTCGTCTCCTGAATCGGCAGCGCGTCCATGTCCGCGCGCACGGCGACCACGCCGCCGGGCTTCGCGCCCTTGAGCACGGCGACGACGCCGTGACGCGCGACGTTCGTACGCACTTCGTCGAAGCCGAGCGCTTTCAGACGTTCGGCGACGATGCGCGCCGTGCGCTCCTCGCGGTTGGAGAGTTCGGGGTGCATGTGAAAGTCGCGCCGCTGCGCGATGAGTTGCGCGCGCATCGCTTCGGCAGCCTGCGCGATCCGCGCCTCGCGCGTCGTGGCGGAAGAAGTCGCAGCAGAAGTGGAGGCAGCGGCGCGCGGCTCGCGCGTTCTCTGTTGCCCGCTCGCGGCAAAAAATATGGCGGGCATAAGAAGCGCGGCGGAGAAGGCAGTTTTCAGTTTCATTAGTTTACTTGAAACTTGTCTCGGAATTTTGCCCGCATCATACCCCACACACCGCTCTCCGGCCACGAACTTTTTTCGCACGTGCCCGCTGCAAACGAAAAGGGCGGGAACACTTGATAGTGTTCCCGCCCTCTTTCGGTAATGTAGAATTCAACTACTTGCCGTTGTTCGTGTAGCTGACGCAATCTCCCTGATTCTTGAACGGCGTACCGTCCGCGCGGAAGAGAGTCTGCCACCCGCCGTTCTTGCACTGATCTTTGCTAACGGCGAGAGGACAACCGGTGGAGCCGACCTGAGTGCCGGCAGGCGTGCCGGGGCACGCATCCGCGCCGTCGAGCACTCCGTCGTTGTCGTCGTCGTTGTCGCAGGCGTTGCCGAGGCCGTCGCCGTCCGTGTCCTGCTGATCGGGGTTCGACGTGAAGTCGCAGTTGTCAGTCTCGTCGAGGATGCCATCGTTGTCATCGTCGGGGTCGCACGCGTCGCCGAGCGCATCGCCGTCGTTATTCGCTTGACCGGGGTTCGAGGTGAACTGGCAGTTATCCGTACCATCTGCGACACCGTCATTATCGTCATCGGGATCGCAGACATCGCCGAGCGCGTCGCCGTCGTTGTTCGCCTGATTAGCGTTGGCGACAAGCGGGCAATTGTCCGTCTCGTCGGCGATACCGTCGTTGTCGTCGTCGGGGTCGCAGGCGTTACCCAAATCGTCGCCGTCCGTGTTGGTTTGGTCGGGGTTGGACGTGAGGCGGCAGTTGTCCGCACCGTCTTCCACGCCGTCGTTGTCGTCGTCGTTGTCGCAAGCGTTACCGAGGCCGTCGCTGTCCGTATCAACTTGTTCGGGATTGGCGGCTGTCGGACAGTTATCAACATTGTCGTTCACGCCGTCGTTGTCGTCGTCGGCGTCGCAGGCATCGCCCTGACCGTCGCCGTCACTGTCCGTCTGGTCGGCGTTCGCGACGTTCGGGCAGTTGTCCGTACCATCTTCGATGCCGTCGTTGTCCGTATCCTTAACAAGCTCGAAGTTATAAGTTACGCAATCGAAGGTGAACGAATCCACGCTGCTGATGAGGCCGGCGTTCCCACTGCCCTGATTGAGGCCGACACCGCCGGTGATGACGGCGTCCGGGTTGTTCGCGACGATCTGATCCCAGGTTCTCTGGCACGCAATCGCCGCGGTCGCGCACTGGCCGTTGATGGCGCTGGTTGACCACCAGCGTCCGCTGCCGTCGGCGATCCATTCCTGCCATGTGCCGTTCGTGACGGGATGCTGATTCAGGTTATACACGGGCTCGAACACGAGCGTCGTGAAACCACCGGCTGCCGCGCCGTTGAAGTCAACCTGCAAGTTGAGCGCAGTCACCTGCGAACCTGTGCCCGCCGTGCGGTAGGTCGTGTAGCTCAAGTCATCAATGTCACTCAGCTTGGTGCCGATGTGTTCGTAATTGAAGAGGAACACCTTTTCGGCGCTGGTCGTGGTCTTCGCTTGAAAACTTCCGTCGCCGAGCGGCGGGTCGCCGGGGCCTGCCACGAATGTGCCCGCCGTGGGAGGAGTTCCGGCGCGCGTGTACAACACCCAGTCGTCCGTGGGCGGCGTGTTTTCAAGTTGTCGGGTAACGTCTGCCTCTATCACCACCTGAGTACCACAAACAACAGGGGCCGCGGGGTTGAACACGGCGGCGAAACCGATGACGCCCGTGGCGAGGGCGACAACTGAAATAATTAACGAGATCAGAAATAATCTGGGAAGTTTCATCTTTACTCTATCTCCTAAGGGGCAAGCGGCTGCGCCCGTGCGCAGCGCGGGGGGTTTAAGTTTGGGGAGCGACAAACACAATCTCCCACGGCTCAATACGGACTACAGACTTCGCGCCGGGGAAAATAGGGACATGGTCGCGCGCGATATGAATCGGCTCAACTCTGTTCTATCGGCATCAAATTTGTAGTCAAATTCTGATAGGTGTCTGTCGGACGGAAGGAAAACTCTTGCGGCCTTCGCTCTGGACAGAACTGGTTGACGGGCCACCTCCCAACGCCTGCGGCAACATCGGAAGGAGGTGATCTGGCATCTATCGAAATGCTCGCGGACTTTAATTCAAGTTCTATCGCCTGTCAACTATGGCAACTATAAACGACGATTGAGCGGGTTATTCCAACTCACTTCGCCGCTTTGAAGTGTTTCGCGAGCTCGCGCTTGAGGACTTTTCCGGTCGGGCCTTTCGGCAACTCGGCAAGGAAGTTGATCGTCTTCGGGCATTTGAAGTCCGCCAGATGCGCGCGGCAAAACTCGATGATCTCTGCGCCCGTCGCTTCTCGTCCCTCTTTCAACACGACGAAGGCGGCGACCTCTTCGCCGTAGAGTTCGTCGGGCACGCCGATGGAGGCGGCGGAGGCGATGGCCGGATGCTTGTAGAGCAGTTCGTCTATTTCGCGCGGGTAGATATTTTCGCCGCCGCGAATGATCATGTCGGACTTTCGATCCACGATGTAGAAGAAGCCCTCGCGGTCGCGGTAGCCGACATCGCCCGTGTGAAACCAGCCGCCGCGAAAAGCCTCTGCGGTGGCGGCCTCGTTCTTGTAATAGCCCTTGAAGACGTTAGCTCCGCGAAGGACGATTTCGCCGAGTTCGCCTTCGGCGACTTCCCTGTCCGCTTCGTCGAAGACTTTGATCTCGCAGCCTATTGCCTGACCGCACGAACCGGGGCGGCGGCGCGCGTCGGGCGGGTTGAAAGTGGCGCGCACGGTTGATTCCGACAGACCGTAGCCTTCGATGACGAGACACCGGAAAGTCTCCTCGAAGCGGCGCAGCACCTCGGCGGGCACGGGCGCGGAGCCGCACATCGCAAAGCGCAGTTGCGCCGTACGCAAATTCGCAGGCACGCCTTCCGTATATGTCGCAAGCAGCATCGAGAGCATCGTCGCCACCGAGCCGAAGGAGGTCACTTCGTAGTCGGAGATGATCTGCCAGAAGCGCGAGGCGGAGAAGCGCGGGCTGACGACGCTCGATGCGCCCGCGTACATCGCCGCGATGGTCGTCACCATCACCGCGTTCATGTGAAAGAGCGGCATCACGGAGAGCAGACGATCCGCGTGCGTGAATTTCAACCACTCGACGATCTGCCGCGCGTTCGCCAGCAGATTGCCGTGCGTGAGGAGACAGCCCTTCGGCTTTCCCGTCGTGCCCGAAGTGTAGATGATGATGGCCTCGTCGTCGCGCGTGAGCGCGAGTTCTCGCCAGGAGTCGTCGGAGGTCTGAGAGGCAACACTTGCGGTCGCCGCTTCCACGTCGTCAAACTCAAGCGCGACGGCGAGGCTCGACACCTGTTTTTGAATCTCCGCAACCGTCTCGCGAAACTGCGTGTGATAGAGCAGCAAGCGCGCGTCGGAGTTGCCGACGACGTAGGCGGCCTCTTCCGCTTTGAGCAGGGAGTTGACCGGCCCCGCGAGCGCGCCCGTTTTGAAGCAGGCGAAATACGCGATGACGTATTCCGCGCCGTTCGGCAAAAGCAGGCTCACCACGTCGCCGCGACCGATGCCGTGCGAGGCGAGCATGTTCGCCGTGCGATTGACCGCCGCGTCGAACTCCGCGTAAGTCCACGCGCGACCGTCGTGTGCGTCGAAGAGGAAAGTTTTATCGGGCGCGCCGGAGGCGCGAAGTTCGAGCAGTTCGCGCATGTTTCGGTAAGGCTCAAGCGTTTCGTCGGTCATAAACAATTCAGATTGCATCGCCCTGTGGCTGTGCGGTATAAAGTGAAGGCAAACTGAAGCGATGCAACTTCTGCTGCTCAGCGCCCGCGCGTTCGACGCGCAACAGCTTAGCTAAACGCTTCCATCTCTACAAACGTTTCCGCTCCGGCACAACTGTTAAGTCTCCGCTAACCCGACGCCCGATGAGCGGTCAAGCAACGCGCGACGCTTTCTATGGACACCTATCGAAATTTCATTGACGGCCAGTGGACTCTCTCCGAAGCCGCCGCAACCGCCCCCAACATCAACCCGGCCAACACGGACGACGTGCTCGGCACAGTCCGCCTCTCTCTGCGCGAAGAAGCGAAGCGCGCGGTCGAAACGGCGCACGCGGCCTTCCGCGAGTGGCGTGCCGTGCCCGCGCCCGCGCGCGGTCGCATCATCGCACGTTTCGCGCGACTGCTCGAAGACGACGCGGAAAACCTCGCCGCCATCCTGACGCGCGAAGAGGGCAAGACGCTCGCCGAATCGCGCGGCGAGATACGTCGCGCGGCGAACGTCGCTGAGTTTTGCGCGGGCGAAGCACGGCGCATGAACGGCGAGACGATCCAATCGGAACTGCCCGCCAACTTCGCCTACACGATCAAGCAGCCGCACGGCGTCGTCGCCTGCGTCACGCCGTGGAACTTTCCGGTCGCCATTCCCGTCTGGAAGATCGCGCCCGCGCTCGTCGCGGGTAACACGGTCGTCTTCAAACCCGCGACCGTGACGCCCGCCACAGCCGTGCGCCTCGTCGAACTCTTTCAGGAAGCGGGCTTGCCGAAGGGCGTCTTGAATCTCATCATCGGTTCGGGGTCGGAAGCGGGCGACGAGATCGTCGGCCATCCGGCGGTGCGCGCCGTCTCCTTCACGGGATCGAACAACGTCGGCCTCAAACTCTACGAACAGTGCGCGCGGCGCGGCGCGAAAGTGCAATGCGAGATGGGCGGCAAGAACCCCGTCATCGTCCTCGAAGACGCGGACATGAACCTCGCCGTCGAATCCACCGCACAGGGCGCTTTCGGCTCGACCGGCCAACGCTGCACTGCGACGAGCCGCGCCATCGTCCACGAAAAAGTTTACGACAACTTCATCGAACGCATCACGGCGCGCGCCGAAAGTCTCAGACTCGGCGACGGGAGCGACCCAAACACGGAGGTCGGGCCGCTCGTTGACGGCAAAGCCTTCAAGAGCGTGCTCTCGTACATGGACATCGGGCGCGAGGACGGCGCGAGTCTGGTGTGCGGCGGCGCAATCGCCGAAGGGCCGGGCTTGCGTAAAGGCTACTTCGTCAAGCCGACAGTGTTCGTCGGCGTCACGCCGGACATGCGCATCGCGCGCGAAGAGATTTTCGGCCCCGTCCTCTCCGTCATGCGCGCCAAAGATTTGGACGAGGCGCTCCTGATCGCGAACGACAGCGAATACGGCCTCTCATCCTCGATCTTCACCAACGACGCCGCGCGCATCTTCCGTTTCATAGACGAGATCGAGACCGGCATGACGCACATCAACTCTCCGACGACCGGAGGCGAAGCACACATCCCCTTCGGCGGCATCAAGTCAACGGGCGTCGGCGAACGCGAACAAGGCTCGACCGCACTCGATTTCTACACCGAACTCAAGGTCGTCTACGTTGACTACACCGGACGCAAACGTGAAGGCAATCTCTATTAAAGAAGTTTGTCGCAAAGGCGCGAAGTAAAGCGGGAAGACGCAAAGGTTGAGAAGAGTTCAGACTTGACGTATTTTCTTTGCGCCTTTCGCCTTTATCCTTCGCGCCTTTGCGAGAAACAGTCGCTGCCGGAAAAAGCCAGTTAAAGGAAACACACAATTATGAGCTCCACCGCAGAACCACAGATCGCGCAATCCGAAATCGTCCGTAAGCATAAAGAGTTTCTCTTCCCCGCCGTCGCCACTTACTATCAAGAGCCGGTCGCGCTCGTGCGCGGCGAAGGGCAATACGTCTGGGACGACGCGGACAAACGCTACCTCGACTGCTTCGGCGGCGTGCTCACCGTCAGCATCGGCCACGCTCATCCGCAAGTGAACGCGGCGATCATCGAACAGGTCAAGACGATCTCGCACACCTCCACGCTCTACGCCAACCGCCCGCAGGGCGAACTGGCCGAGAAGCTGCACCAGATCACGCCCGGACGCCTCAAGAAATCCTTCTTCACCAACAGCGGCACGGAGGCCGACGACACAGCCATCACGGCGGCGAAAGTCCACACAGGACAACACGAGATCGTAGTCTTGCGCCACAGCTATTCGGGTCGCTCGGCCACCGCGCTCTCCGCCAACGGCCAGCACAGTTGGCGACCGTTGCCCGCGCAAGTCGCCGGAATCGTCCACGCGCGCGCGCCATATTGCTATCGCTGCCCGCTCAAGTTGAGTTATCCGGAGTGCGGCCTCGCCTGCGCCGAAGACATCAAGGACGTGATCGAGACGACGACGACCGGCCAGATCGCGGCCTTCATGGCCGAACCCATCCTCGGCGTCGGCGGCTTCATCGTCCCGCCCGCCGGCTACTTCGAGCGCGCCGCAGAGATCGCGCGCGCACACGGCGGACTCTTAATCGCCGACGAAGTGCAGACGGGCTGGGGACGCACCGGCGACAAGTGGTTCGGCATCGAACACTGGAACGTCGAACCCGACATCATCACGTCGGCCAAAGGACTCGGCAACGGCGTCCCCATCGGCATGACCATCGCCACGCCGGAAGTCGCGGACAGTTTCCCCGGCATCACCTTCTCCACCTTCGGCGGCAACCCCGTCTCGATGGCCGCCGCGCTCGCCGTGATACGCGTCATCGAAGAAGAAGATTTACGCACCAACGCCGCAACGGTCGGCGCATACCTGCGCGAGAAACTCGAAGGACTCAAAGAAAAGTACATGGTCATCGGCGACGTGCGCGGCCTCGGTCTCATGCAAGCGCTCGAACTCGTCAAAGACCGCGAGACGAAAGAACCCGACCCGCAATCCGTCCTCAAAGTTTTTGAGGAGACCAAACGGCGCGGCGTCCTCATCGGCAAAGGCGGCCTCTATGCCAACGTCATACGCACCGGCCTCATGCTCAACTCGACGAAGGACACCGTTGACGAAATGATCGAGGCTTTGGACGCAGCGTTTTCTTCGGCGACTGTGTGATGTTGATTATCTTTCCGCCCTACGTGTTGAAGCGTATGATTGAGCGGAACATTCCAGTTGATGCGGTGCGCGATGTTCTCGAAAACGGCGAGGTCATCGAAGAATATCCAACTGACGAACCGCCGCGTTATTTAATGCTCGGCTGGAACGGAGCGAGGCCGATCCATGTGGTCGGCGAAGACGATCCGATGACAGGTGAAACCACAGCGGTCACGGTGTACGAACCCGACAGCAAACTTTGGAAAGATAATTTCACGAAGCGTCGCAGGTGAAATCAATGAAATGCTTAATCTGTAAACATACTCGTATGGAGCAAGGCACGACCATCCTGCCGATTGAGCGCGGCAATGCCATCCTGCTGGTGACGGACATTCCCGCGCAAGTCTGCGCCAACTGCGGCGAGCCTTACATTGACGAAGAGACTGCACGAGACGTTCAAGAACTGGCAAACGAAACTCTGGCAGGCGAGATTAGCTACGCGGCAGCACGCGGCGAACGCACAGTTTTTGTCACTCCCTTCCCGTAAACATTTACAAC
The DNA here is from genome assembly GCA_035296385.1 of Pyrinomonadaceae bacterium. GTDB lineage: Bacteria > Acidobacteriota > Blastocatellia > Pyrinomonadales > Pyrinomonadaceae > JAIVJZ01. Next base: position 8,670 of record DATHBB010000221.1, read on the forward strand.
CATGAAAGTTTTTATCAGTTGGTCTGGTGAAAGAAGTAAGGCTATAGCCGAAATATTTCGTGATTGGTTGCCGAGTGTGATTCCAGGACTTGAGCTTTGGCTATCTCTTGCTGATATAGACAAAGGAGCACGATGGCGAAATGATATTTCGGAGCAACTTGAGCAAACACAGGTAGGTATTATATGCCTAACACCTGAAAATTTAAGTTCTCACTGGTTGCTGTTTGAGGCAGGTGCATTATCGAAGATGCAACGGCAATCGTATGTTTGCACATTCCTTTATGATATTGAACCTACGAATGTGAAAGACCCACTCGCGCAATTTCAATATACGATTCCTGATAAGGAAGATGTTAAAAGCATGATTCTTTCAATCAATCGAGCACAGGGCGAGAATGCAGCGCCCCACCCTCAGATTGAGAAAGTTTTTGACTGGGGTTGGGCTGAATTTGAAGGACATTTATCAGGTATTTCAAGGCTACAAAAATCACAGCAACAGGAGCGTCCGGAAAAGGAGATATTGAAAGAAGTATTAGAGCTTGTACGTTCGCAAGCACGGTTGCAGCAAAGCCCAACATTGGGCTTGAAGCTCCCCATACCTAAGACACTTAGCAGTCCTATTCTAACGCCTGATGAGCATAAACTTGTTGCTGATAATTTTGATTATCTGCAACGGCAATATGAAAAAATATTAGATCAGCTTGAAGCTCTTAATGACGAAAATCAGGTAAGGGATATGTTGGAGACAAGACGTATCATCTTTTCCGAGGTTCAGCCTCTCCAAACCCGCTATCCCATCAAGACACGTACTCCCGGCAAAAGAATTCCAACTGAGAAAAAAGATGAAAACACTGAT
>DATHBB010000222.1:0-9505 GCA_035296385.1 Pyrinomonadaceae bacterium
CAGGTCGGCATCGCGGCGTGCTGCGCGGTTGACGAGTACGATCAGGACTTGATACGCAAGCACGAGCGCACACGCCCCGATAAGGAGGACGACCGCACGCGCCACATGCTCGAACTGCGCGCGCAAACCGGCGTCGTCTTCCTGACTTATCGCGCTGACCGTCGCATAGACGCGCTCGTCGCCGCCGTCACCACCGCAGCGCCGCTCTACGATTTCACCGCGCCGGACGGCATTCGCCACACCGTGTGGCGCGCCCCTTCACATGACGCAATCGTGCGCGCCTTCCTCGAAGTGCCGCTGCTCTACATCGCAGACGGCCACCATCGCGCCGCCAGCGCGAGTCGTGCGCGCGCCGCCTTGCGCGACCGGAATCCGCAGCACACGGGCGACGAAGAATATAACCGCTTTCTCACGGTCATCTTCCCTTCAGACCAGATGCAGATACTTCCATACAATCGCGTCGTGCGCGATTTGCACGGCATGTCGCCCGAAGAATTTCTCGCGGCGGTCGCGTCGAAGTTTCGCGTCGAAGACGGCACGGCGGCTGTCCCGAAGCGCGGCCAGTTCGGCATGTACCTGCGACAGCGTTGGTACAACCTGACGCCGCTCGACGGGTTACAAAATCAAACGGATGACCCGACCGCGACGCTCGACGTGAGCGTTCTGCAAGACCGCCTGCTCGACCCCATCCTCGGCATCAAGGACGTGCGCACGGACAAGCGCATAGATTTCGTCGGCGGCATACGCGGCACGTCGGAGTTGGAAAAACTCGTCAACGAAGGGCGCGCGCAGGTCGCCTTCTCGCTCTCGCCGACGACCATCGAAGATTTGCTCACGGTCTCCGACGCCAAAGGTATCATGCCGCCCAAGTCCACCTGGTTCGAGCCGAAACTGCGCGACGGGTTGTTGATTCACCGGATTTAAGTGTGAGGCAAAAGTTCACCGGAGATGAACTTCACTATCGAGACCGAAAGACTACAGCTTCGTCCCTTCACCGACGCGGACTTGCACGCGCTTCGTGCGATGCGCGCGAAAGAGGATGTCGCGCGCTATCTCGGCACGTCTGCGTTGCAGACGCCGGAGTTCGTCGCCGCGCGCCTCAGCGCTTACATGGAGTGCTACCGCCTGCACGGATTCGGCGTGGCGGCGACGGAGGATAAGTCGAGCGGCGAACTCATCGGCTGGAGCGGGCTACAGCCTTTGGAGTTCGGGTGGAACGGTGGGGAGCGTTCGGCGAAAGCGGGGGAGGAGGTCGAAGTCGGCTACGGCTTCGACAAGCCGCACTGGGGCAAGGGCTACGCCACGGAGGTCGCAGCCGCGTGGCTGCGTTACGGCTTCGAGCACGCGCGCCTTGAACGCATCGTCGCCGTCGCGTCGCCGCAAAACGAAGGCTCATGGCGTGTGATGGAAAAGCTCGGCATGAAGTACGAGGCGAACGGGCGCTACTACGCAAGCGAGTGCGTGTTGTACGCGATCTCGCGCGAGGAGTTTGTGCCCGCGCGCGGCGCGTTTCAGTTGCTCGATAATTCTAAACGTACCGGAGAGGCGGGAGACGTATGAAGGTTTTAATCGCGGACAAGTTCGAGCAGTCGGGGCGCGACGGTCTGGAGGCCGCCGGTTGCGATTATTCTTACCAGCCCGATGTGAAAGATGAATCGCTCGTCGAAGCGATACGCGGTTACGCGCCCGACGCGCTCGTCGTGCGTTCGACGAAGGTGTCGGAAGCGATGCTCGACGCGGGTGCGTTAAAGTTGGTCGTGCGCGCGGGCGCGGGCTACAACACGATTGACGTGGCGGCGGCCTCGCGGCGCGGCATCTACGTCTCCAACTGTCCGGGCAAAAATTCCATCGCCGTCGCCGAACTCGCCTTCGCCCTCATACTCGCGCTCGACCGCCGCGTCGCCGATAACGTCATCAGCTTGCGGCAAGGTCAATGGAACAAGAAAGAGTTTTCTAAAGCTCGCGGCCTCTACGGGCGCACGCTCGGACTCGTCGGCACGGGGCAGATCGGGCAGGAAGTCATACGTCGCGCGCAAGCCTTCGGGATGCCGGTCGTGGCGTGGAGCAGAAGTTTGACCGACGAACGCGCGGCGGAACTCGGAGTCGAACGCAAAGACAGCCCGCTCGAAGTTGCGCGCGCGTCGGACATCGTGAGCGTCCACGTCGCTTTGAAACCCGACACGCGCGCATTTATCGGCGCGGACTTCTTCAACGCCATGCGCGAAGGCGCGTACTTCATCAACACGGCGCGCGGCGAGGTCGTGGATCAAGCGGCGCTCGTCGCGGCGATGCGCGGGCGCGGGCTTCGCGCCGGACTCGACGTGTTCGCCGCAGAGCCGTCGAGTGGCGTGGGCGAGTTCACGGACGAGATCGCGCGCGAAGCGAACCTCTACGGCACGCACCACATCGGCGCTTCGACCGATCAAGCGCAGGAAGCCATCGCCACCGAAACCGTGCGTATTATCCGAACGTTCAAGGAGACCGGCAAAGTGCCGAACGTCGTCAACCTCGCCGCGCGCACGCCCGCCACGCACCTGCTCGTCGTGCGACACCGCGACCGCCCCGGCGTGCTCGCGCAAGTCCTCGACACTATCCGCGCCGCGCAGATCAACGTGCAGGAGATGGAGAACATCATCTTCGAGGGCGCGGAAGCCGCCGTCGCGCGCATCAACCTCGAAGCCGCGCCCCCCGCAGAGACATTGAACAAACTGCGCGCCGAGAATGCCGACATTATGGAACTTGATCTACTGGAACTGCGTTCCTAATGCTCCGGTCGGAAATCTTCGCGAACAGGTATTGTAGAAATGACATCCATGCGATTGCTTCTCTGTTTGATGATGCTACCGGCTGTCGTCAACACGCGCGGGCAGACCGTCACGACGGCGATAGCGCGAACACCGGCGGAAGCTCGTCAGCGAGCAATAGCACCCATGCGCAACACCGGCGCAACGCTGGAAACTTACATGAAGGCGTTGGAGGAACAGAAACGAATTGCGCGCCGTTTAGTCGGTCAATTCAAAGTGGCCGACTGGAGCGGTGAACAGTTGTTCGAGCTCGGACAGTTATCCGCTCTGGCCGAACGGCACGGGGACACCGACCGCGCGCTCACGGCTTACCTGCGCGACCCCGCCGCCAAACACGCGAAGACGGCGCGCCAATTATTGCTCTATGCCCTCGTGGCGTTGCAAAAGTGGGATGTGGCGACGATTGTTGCGGACGCCTTGCTGAGCGCGCCCGAGTTCGATGCAGAGGTCATTGACAGCACGCAGGCATTGATGAGCGGTCTGCGCCCGTCGCAGACCTCGCGCGCCATCGCGCTCGGAGAGAAACTTTATCCGAAGTTGCTAAGCCACGCTGCGTCGAAGGGCGACAGCCCGACGCAAGCCACGCGGTTGCTGGAATCTGCTCTGGAACTGGGTCAACTCTATCGTGAGGCGGGAAAGGTTGCACAATCGGAGGAATTGATACGCACGTTCCGCGCCGAGTTTGCCCGAAGCCCGCTCGCCGCGAATCAGTTTGCGAACAAACTCGTGGAAGCGGCTATCCGTCGCGTCGAACTGGTTGAAAGCTACGCGCCGCCGCTTGAAGTGACGGGACGACTCGGCGCGCTTCCCGCCGGGTCGCTTGCGGCATTGAAGGGAAAGGTTGTCCTCCTCGATTTCTTCGGGCACTTCTGCGCCCCTTGTATTGCCAACATTCCCGAATTGAATCGCTTGAAGAAAGCGTATGAAGCTCAGGGACTCGTCGTCTTGGGGGTAACGACTTACTTCGGTTATTTCGGCGAGCGGCAGCAGTTGACGGTCGCGGAAGAGCACGCGGCTCTCCAAAAGTTGCTGGCCGAACGCGGCGTGCAGTTCGGTTTACTCGTCGGCCCGAAGTCTAACTTCGACACTTACGGCGTCGTCGGCCTGCCCGCCATGGCTCTACTGGATCGTGCCGGGCAGGTGCGTTATTTCAGAACCGGCGAGGCCATCGGCGCAGCAACCGAACGGCTCATACGTTCTCTGCTCGTCGAACGCACGCCGCGAGCGCAGTTGCAGCCGCGAGATATGTCGAGCGATACGGTTCGGGAGCCTTGAGTTAGAATGAAAGCAACTCTCATCACGGGCGCGTCGGGCGGGATCGGCGAGGTGTTTGCGCGGCGTCTGGCCGAGCGCAAAGAAAATCTCGTGCTCGTGGCGCGCTCGGAGGATAAGTTGAACGCGCTGTGCAACGAGTTGGGGCGCGCGCACGGGATAAATTGTCAGACGGTCGCGATGGATTTGTCGGAGGCGGGCGCGGCGCGGCGTCTGTTTGAGGAGACGGAGCGGCGCGGCCTGGAAGTTGACACGCTCGTCAACAACGCGGGCTTCGGTTCGATGGGCGATTTCCTCTCGCTCGACGTAGGGCGCGAGTTGAACATGATTGATTTGAACGTGAAGTCGCTCGTCGAACTCACCTATCTCTATCTCGCGCCGATGCGCAGTCGGGGGCGCGGCACGATCATCAACGTCGCCTCGACCGCAGCCTTCCAGCCCGTGCCCTACATGGCGACCTACGCGGCGACGAAAGCCTTCGTGCTCTCCTTCACGGAGGCTCTGTGGGACGAAAACCGCGCGTACAATATACGCGTGATGGCTCTCTGCCCGGGCGCGACGGAGACCAATTTCTTCGAGGCGGCGGGCGTTCGCAAACCGCCCTTTCGCGTCTCCGAAACTGCCGAAGACGTTGTCGAGACCGCCCTGCGTGGACTCGACAGGGGCAAAGGTCATATCATCTCCGGTTGGCTCAACTACGTGCAGACGCAGGCCGAGCGCCTCGTGCCGCGCTCGGTCGTCACGCGCATCGCGGGCAAAGGCATGCGCACGGGGCTGAACATCAAGTAGGACTTAAATCCATTTCAGGAAGAGAACAATGACAGAGAGAATCTACAACTTCAGCGCGGGGCCGGCGGTGCTGCCCGTGCCCGTCCTCGAAGAGGCGCAGCGCGACATGCTGAGCCTTCCCGGCGTCGGCATGTCCGTGATGGAGATCAGCCATCGCTCGAAAACTTTCGACGAGATCATCGGTGGTGCCGAACAGGGCTTGCGCGAGTTGATGGGCATACCCGAAAACTACAAGGTGCTGTTTTTGCAGGGCGGCGCGAGTTTGCAGTTCTCCATGATCCCGATCAATTTGCTGCCCGAAGGACAGACCGCCGACTACATCATCACGGGCAGTTGGGGCAAGAAGGCGCTCAAGGAGGCCAAGCGCGTCGGCACGACTAATGTTACCGCCGACACCGCCGACAGCCGCTACTCGCGCACGCCCGAACAGCACGAACTGGAACTTTCGCCCGATGCCGCTTACGTGCATCTCACGTCGAACGAGACGATTGAGGGCGTCGAATTCAAACAACTGCCGGACGTGGGCGACGTGCCGCTCATCTCGGACGCCTCTTCAAACATCCTCTCGCGCGTCGAACCCGTCGAGCGATACGCGATGATCTACGCGGGCGCGCAGAAGAACATGGGGCCTTCCGGTCTCACCCTCGTCATCATTCGTGAAGACCTCCTCGCGCGCATCCCGGACGGCCTCCACACGATGCTCGACTACCGCACGCACGTCGAGAACGATTCGCTCTACAACACGCCGAACACGTGGGGCATCTACATCCTCAATCTCGTCTGCAAGTGGCTCAAGGGTAAAGGCGGACTCGTTGGCATGCAGCGCGACAACGAGGCGAAGGCGAAACTCCTCTACGACGCGATTGACGCGACAGACTTCTATCGCGGCCACGCCGCGCGCGAAGCGCGCTCGCTGATGAACGTCACGTTCCGCCTGCCGTCGGAAGATTTGGAGAAGCAGTTCGTTAAAGAGGCGACTGCCGCGAAACTCGACGGCCTCAAAGGCCACCGCTCAGTCGGCGGCCTGCGCGCCTCGATCTACAACGCTTTCCCGCGTGAAGGCGTCGAAACACTGGTCGAATTTATGAAGGAGTTCGAACGCAAGAACGGCTGATGTCTCCGGAAGTGAGAGGTAAGTGGCGATGAGTGTAGCTGAAAAAGTTTTTGAGGCGGACTCGGCGCTGGTAGTCAGGGCGGGCGCGCTCGGCCTGACCGACGAGAAATTTTTGGAACTCTGTCTGGACAACCCCAACCTACGTCTTGAGATGACCGCCAAAGGAGAACTCATCGTTATGGGGCCGACAGGAAGTGAAACGGGACGCCGCAACTCCGGCTTGAATTTTCAACTTTACTTTTGGGCAAGAGATGACGGCACGGGAATATGCTTCGATTCATCGGCGGCCTTCAAATTGCCGAACGGCGCGAAACTGTCGCCGGATGCTTCGTGGATCAGAAAAGAACGCTACGCGGCGTTGACGGAAGACGAGCGCGAGCAGTTTGCGCCCGTGTGTCCCGATTTCGTGATTGAACTGAGAAGCAAGACGGATCGGCTGTCGCGCTTGCAGGCGAAGATGTCCGAGTACATAGAAAACGGGGCGCAACTCGGTTGGCTGATCGATCCGGCGTCGCGGCGGGTTTACGTCTATCGCCCCGGCCAGGAAACGGAAACGCTCGACGCACCCGACGAAGTCGCGGGCGATCCGGTGCTGCCGAACTTCCGCCTGCAACTTCGGGAAATCTGGTAGCTTCCCTCTAAACGCCAAAACTCTACGCTTCATCATTACGAATAACAGGTATGAAAAAATTTCCCTTGCTCGTTGCTTTAACCTTAACCTGCGCGGCGCTCGTCGCGAGTTTCTCATTCGCACGGAATACACCGCAGCAAACCGCGCCGTCCGCGAACAGCGGCGACGGCGTCACGCTCGCCAGTGAAAAACATTTGCGCAACGTGCGCCAGTTGACCTTCGGCGGTGAGAACGCCGAGGCGTATTTCAGCGGCGACGGCCAAAAACTGATCTTCCAGTCGAAGCGCGACGGGCGCGGGTGCGATCAGATTTACACGATGCGCGCCGACGGTTCGGACGTGCGCATGGTTTCGACGGGTGACGGGCGCACGACCTGCTCCTACATCTTCCCGAAAAACCCGAAGCGCATACTCTACGCCTCCACGCATCTTGGCTCGCGCGAGTGCCCGCCGAATCCCGATTTCTCGAAAGGCTACGTCTGGGCGATCTATCCTTCGTATGACATCTTCACCGCCGACGCCGACGGCTCGAACGTCAAGCGGTTGACCGATGCCGCCGGGTACGACGCCGAAGCCACCGTCTCGCCGAACGGCAAGAAGATCGTCTTCACCACGATGCGCAGCGGCGACCTCGACATCTACACGATGGACGCGGACGGGCGCAACGTCCGTCGCCTGACCACAGAACTCGGCTATGACGGCGGCGCGTTCTTCTCCGCAGACAGCAAGCAGATCGTCTATCGCTCATATCATCCGAAGACGCCCGAACAGGTGGCGCGCTACAAGCAGAAGCTCGCGGAGAATCTGATCGAGCCGAACAACTTCGAAGTCTGGGTGATGAACGCCGACGGCACGAACAAGCGACAGGTGACGAAACTCGGCGCGGCCAGTTTCGCGCCCTTCTTCTTCCCCGACGCGAAACGCATCATCTTCGCCTCGAACGTCAACGATCCCAAACGGCGCAACTTCGACCTCTACGCGATCCGTGTGGACGGCACGGGGCTGGAGCGCATCACCTACGAAGAGACCTTCGACGGCTTCCCGATGTTCACGCCCGACGGCAAGCGTCTGGTCTTCGCCTCGAACCGCAACGCTCGTGAGCGCGGCGACACGAACATCTTCATCGCGGACTGGGTGGAGTAAAGATTCGTCAGTAGTCAGTTGTCCGTTGCATGTGGCCGCCACACGAGTTGCTAAAGATAAAAGTTCGACTTAAGCAAGAGGCAAAACAACTGACAACTGACGACGGACAACGGACAGGTTTTAAGATTATGAGACGTAAAATTTTTCAACCCCTGCTTGTCGCCGTGCTGGCGGCGAGTGCGCTTATGGCGCAACAGAATGGTGCGGGTCGCACAGATGTGAGCGCGGAGCGTTTGCGCGCACACATCGCGTATCTCGCTTCGGAGAAATTGGACGGCAGGCGCACGGGCACGGCGGGCGCGACTGCGGCGGCGCAATATGTCGCGCAGGAGTTCGAGCGCTACGGGCTGCGCGGGGGCGTCCAGTGGCCTGCGGGCACGAAGGAGCGCATGAACGCGTACATGCAGAAGTTCCCGTACGTCGCGGGCGTCGAACTCGGTAAGGCGAACGCGATGACGTTCAGGCCGCAGGCCAATCGCGCCGTGATAGACGGACGAGACGTGATTCCGGGGCTGGATTTGCGCGCCGGCGAGGACTGGATGCCGCTCGCCTGGAGCGCGAACGCGCGCATGGAGAGCGTGCCCGTCACCTACGTCGGCTACGGCATCAAGGCGGCGGAGTTGGGGCACGACGACTACGCGGGCGTGGATTTGGGTGGACGCATCGCGCTCGCGTTCGCGGGCACGCCTGACGGCGACAACAACCCGCACGGCAGTTTCGCGCGCTTCGCAGACCCGCGTTTCAAGGCGGCGGCGGCGCGCGAGCAGGGCGCGCGTGCGCTCATCCTTATCGCGCGCGAAGAGAATTTCAAGGACGAACGGCTCGCGCGCCTGCGCGTGGACGAGAGCATGGCGGCGGGCGATGCGGGAATCCCTGTCGTCGTCATCTCAAGACAGGCTGCGCGGCGCGCTCTGGTAGCGGCGGCGACGCCCGCTTTGAAGTTTGAAGAGTTGGAGAAGGCTATGGCCGCGCCGCAAGCGGGCGCAAGCGGCACGGCGAACACACAGAGCGCGACGACTACCGGGGCGCGGCGTAATTTTTCCGCGCCGCTCAAAAACGTCGCGTTCGACTTGAGCACGCAGATCGTGCGGCGCGAAGCTCCTGCGGCGAACGTCGTCGGCATACTCGAAGGCTCCGATCCGAAGTTGAAGCACGAGGCCATCGTCATCGGCGCACACTACGATCATCTGGGGCGCGGCGGGCAGGGCAGCCTCGCCTCGCGCGAGGGCGAGATTCATCATGGCGCGGACGACAACGCTTCGGGCGTCGCAGGACTGCTCGAACTGGCGCGCACCTTCGTGGCGGAGCGCACACAGGTGCGGCGCACGATGGTCTTCATCGCGTTCGGCGGCGAGGAGGAAGGCTTGCTCGGATCGAACTACTACGTGCGCAACCCGTCCGTGCCTCTCGCGCAAACGGTCGCCATGATCAATCTCGACATGATCGGTCGGATGAAAGAGAACAAATTGATCGTGGGCGGCGTCGGCACGTCCGCCGAGTGGAAGAACATAATCGCGAAGGCCAACAACGATCTCAATTTGAAAGTGACGGCGACGGGCGAGTCCTCCGTTTCGTCGCAGCAGCAGCAAAGCGCGGCGCACGGCGTGCCCGTCGTCGTGGCGGCGAACGGTGAGACGATTGTGCGTGCGAAGCCCGGCGAGCGTTTCGCTTTGACGATGACGGAGGACGGTTTCGGGCCGAGCGATCACGCGTCGTTCTACGCCAAGCAGACGCCCGTGCTGTTCTTCTGGAC
>DATHBB010000223.1:0-15696 GCA_035296385.1 Pyrinomonadaceae bacterium
GCGATGAACTTGATCGAAGTCGAGTACGAACGACTCCAAACGATCACGAGCATCGAAGAGGCCGTGATGATCGACGAGCCGCGCGTGCAGGACTACGGCGAGAGCGGCAACGTCCACAAGAAAGTTCATCTCGAATTCGGCGACATGGACGAGGGCTTCGCCGAGGCCGACCACATACGCGAAGACACCTTCTTCTACGAAGGCAACACGCACCTCCCTATGGAGCAGCACGCGGCGGTCGCGCACTTCGACCCCGACAACAAGCTCACGCTCTGGAGTTCGACGCAGACGCCGCACTACGTCCACCGCGCGCTCACGAAAGTCTTGGGCCTGCCCGCCGCGCACATACGCGTCATCGCCACGCCGAACGGCGGCGGCTTCGGCGGCAAGAGCGATCCCTTCAACCACGAAGTCGCCGTCTGCAAGCTCTCCATGATCACGGGTCGCCCGGTCAAAGTTACTCTGACGCGCGAGGAAGTTTTCTACTGCCATCGCGGTCGCCATCCGGTGCTGATGCACGTCAAGACCGGAGTAAAAAAAGACGGCTCGATCACGGCGATGGACTTTCAATCGTTCCTCGACGGCGGCGCGTACGGCTCTTACGGCGTCGCATCCACCTTCTACACGGGCGCGTTGCAAACCGTCACTTACGAAGTACCGCGCTACCGTTTTCGCGGCCTGCGTGCCTTCACGAACAAGCCGCCCTGTGGCCCCAAGCGCGGCCACGGCACGCCGCAGCCGCGCTTCGGCCTCGAAGTCCAACTCGACAAGATCGCGGACGACCTCAAACTCGATCCGGCGGAGATGCGCCTCAAGCATCTCGTCAAACCTTACGCGCTGACGGCGAACTACCTGCGCATCGGCAGCATGGGTTTAGGTAAATGCATCGAGAAGATCGTCGAAGGCTCGGACTGGAAGAACAAGTTTCGCAAGCTGCCTTACGGCAAGGGCGTGGGGCTGGCCTGTAGCTCTTACATCTGCGGCGCGGGTTTGCCGATCTACTGGAACAACATGCCGCACAGCGGCGTCCAACTCGGACTCGACCGGCAGGGCGGCGTGCGCGTCCAGTGTGGCTCGACCGACATCGGGCAAGGTTCCGACTCCGTACTCGCCTACGTCGTCGCCGAAGTTTTAGGCATAGACCCGTTCGACATACGCGTCGTCACCGCCGACACAGACCTCACGCCCGTTGATCTCGGCAGCTATTCGAGCCGCGTCACACTGATGACCGGCAACGCCGCGCTCCAGGCCGCCGAACGCGCGCGCGAACTGTTGAGCATGGCCGTCGCCGAAAAACTCTCCGTGCCCGTCGAGAATCTCTCGTTCGCGGATCATCGCGTCTTCGACGTGGAGAACCCTGACGTGGGCGTCACTTTTGCAGAGGCGGTCGTGCTCGCCGAATCGAAGTTCGGCACCATCGGCACGGTCGGCTCCTACACGCCGCCGCGCTCGCCCGGCAAGTTCAAAGGCGCGGGCGTCGGCCCTTCGCCCGCTTACAGTTACTCTGCGGCCATCGCCGAAGTTGACGTTGACGCGGAGACCGGCTTCGTCACCGTCGAGCGCATCTGGATCGGCCATGACATCGGACAAAGTATCAACCCGATGCTCGTCATGGGACAGGTCGAAGGCGGCGTCTATATGGGACTCGGCGAAGCGCTCATGGAAGAGATGACGTATCGCGCCAACCGCAACGTCGTACACAAATTCCCTTCGCTCCTCGAATACAAAAGCCCTACGACGCACGATATGTGCGACGTGAAAACCTATCTCATCGAAGACGCCGACCCGAACGGCCCCTTCGGCGCGAAGGAAGTCGGGCAAGGCCCGCTCCTGCCCGTCATGCCCGCAGTCGCCAACGCCGTCTTCGACGCCGTCGGCGTGCGCGTGGACGAAGTGCCGATCACGCCCGAAAAAGTCCTCGCCGCGCTCCGCGCCAAAGCACAGGGCAAGCCCGCGCGCTTCGGCCCCAAAGGCGTCCCCTCGGTCGAATGGCCTGAACCGCTCAAAGTCGCCACCCCCGCCGAGGGCGGCGACGGGCGCGAGATGCCGCGCGTGGCGATTCATTCATAGAATGACGGTCGGGAGATGAAAAGGGTGAAAGATAGGAAAGCCAAAACACAGACCGAAGAAGAAGAGGCCGTGCTGGAAGTCACGCAAGAGGATTACGAAGAGGGGTTAAAGCGCGGCTGGACGGACGATGACATGCTCAAACCCGGTCGCTACAAAATGAAGCGCGGCGGATTCCTCGCGCGTCATCCGGAGTTGAAGATTGAAGATAAAAAGCGCGCCTGACGCGCGGGCGAAACTGTCATGCGCTTTGTGTAAAGTAATGACGGGCGCGAGATGCCGGGCGTCGCGATTCATTCATAAGGTTGCTATATCACAACGATGCAATTTGAATGGGATGAAGCAAAAGCGGAAAGAAATTTTCGGATACACGGCATCTCGTTTGAGGAAGCCAAAACTGTTTTTAGCGACCCTTTGTTTGTGATATTCAACGACCTAGATCATTCGCAACTCGAGCAACGGTATATCATAATGGGTGAATCGTATGTAGGACGGTTGTTAGTTGTCTCTTATACAGAGCGCGAGACGGTAACGCGAATAATCAGCGCGCGAGAAGCAACTCGCAAGGAGCGGCAGAGTTATGAGCAAGAAATTTGAAGAAGATTTGGACGATGATCTGCGACCTGAATATGATTTCAGCACGATGGAAGTCGTAGCGCGAGGCCCTCAGCGCAAAATGCCGCAGTCCACATTACTTGAGAGTTGGGTCGGGGGTTCGCGAGCTACTTTAGCCCTAGTAATTACAGACATTGTTGGCTCAACTGCGTTGAATAAAAGATTAGGGGACAGAAATTGGTTTGAGTTACATAATCAACACACTCAGAAGGTGAATGAACTTATTTATCAGGGAGCTTTCGATTGCCGAAAAATTAAAGACATGGGAGATGGATTTTTGATTGTTTTTCGCACAGCGATAGATGCCTTTGGTTTTGCGGTGCAACTACACACAGACACCGGCCATCCAGAGATCAAGATTAGGGCGAGCATTCATGTTGGTGCAGTGCGAATTGATGGGAATGACATTCGAGGCGGAATGGTTAGCTTTGCTACTCGTATTGGGGGATGGGCGAAAAGGAATTGGATTGTTTTGAGTGATATTGCCAAACAGCATATCACTGAAGAACTAGGCACAGAATCATCAGGAATAAGATTTATTCCTCGGCAAGCTGATTTGAAAGATTTTAGTCAACAAAAGATTTGGATAGCCGTCACCCCTGAGATGAGAAGACCCATAGTAAAAAATGGGAATGAACAAGCTTCAGCATCACTGTCCCACCCAGCGAAATTAAAAACACCTCCCCCTTATTGGTGGCGACGTATTAAGGAAGAAATGGAAAAAGAAAACAAGAATTCCTTCTAAGTAAGGCTACAAGATTCCACACCTTTTAGGCAGCAGTTGAACTCTTATGATGAGACTTCCGAAGTTTGAATATCGCGTGCCGAAGGAAATTAGGGACGCGGTGCGGATGATGGCGGACGCGGGCGCGTCGGGGCAGTTTGTGGCGGGCGGGACGGACTTGTATCCGAACATGAAGCGGCGGCAGCAGACACCGAAGACCGTCATTTCGGTGGGGCGCATCGCGGAGTTGAATAAGATTACGGGCGACGGCAAGAGCGGCGTGCGGATCGGGGCGGGCGTGTCGCTGACGGACTTGTGCGAGCATCCAATCATCAATCGTGATTACCCGTCGGTGGCGGCGGCGGCGCGGACGATCTCCACGCCCGTCTTGCGCAATATGGGGACGGTGGGCGGGAATCTGTTGCTCGACACGCGCTGCAATTATTACGACCAGAATTACGAGTGGCGCAAGGGGATCAATTTCTGTTTGAAGAAGGACGGCGACGTATGCTGGGTTGCGCCCGGCTCCGCGAAGTGTTGGGCAGTGCAGTCGGCTGATCTCGTGCCCTTGATGGTGGCGATGGGCGCGCGCGTGCGTCTGGTTTCGACCGTCGGAGAGCGGGAAGTGACCGCCGAAGGGTTCTACAACGACGACGGCATAGACTATTTGCACAAGCGCCCCGACGAGTTGCTGGCAGACATCGTGTTGCCGCCTTTGAACGGGTGGCGCGCGGTCTATAAGAAACTGAGGCGGCGCGGCGCGTTCGACTTCCCCGTGCTCGGCGTGGCCGTGCGGCTCGACCTGGAAGCGGACGGCGCGACCGTGAAGGGTGCGAAGTTGGTCATGGGCGGCATCGCGCCCGCGCCCGTCTCCGTGCCTGAGGCGGGGGCGGCCCTCGTCGGCGCGCCGCTCGATGAGGAGCGTATGCGCGCGGCGGCGGAAGCCTGCTACGTCAAAGCGCGACCGCTCGACAACACGGATTTCATCATGAACTGGCGCAAGCAGATGACCAAGCCTTACGTGATGCGCGCGCTCGAATCTTTGCGAGGCGGCGAGTAGCCCGCGAGTTTTCGGAAACTCTTGCCGCGCCCGCCGCGTTTAGAGTTGAGTAGAGCGGTAGTCCACTCAATCCAAATTTCCGGAGACCTAAAATGAAAAAATTGTTCCTGATCATCGCGGCGCTCGTGTTGCTGTCGCCGGCTGCCTTCGCGCAAGGCACGGACGCGGAGCGGGAAGCGGTCAGGCAAGCCGTCCTCGATTACGTCGAGGGCATTTACGAAGTGAACCCCGCGCGCATCGAGCGCAGCGTGCATCCCGAACTGGCGAAGCGCGGCTTCTTCATCAAGAAGGGCGAGACCGCTTACAGTTCCGACGTGATGACCTTCCAGCAACTCGTCGAAGTCGCCAAGAATTTCAATAAGAGCGGGCGCGTGCCGAAGGACGCCGTGAAGGAAGTCGTCGTGTTCGACATCTCGGATCAGACCGCAAGCGCGAAACTCACCGCCGTCTGGGGCATAGACTACATTCATCTCGCCAAGTACGACGGCAAGTGGAAGTTCGTCAACGTGCTCTGGCAGACGCCGCCCAAGACGAACAAATGAAGAATTGATTCATTGATTCATCGGTTCATTGATTCAATGTTTTCAATTCTTCATTGATCAATGAACCGATGAATCAATCTCCCGTGCATCCCTCCCCCGCCGCCGCCATCCTCCTCGCCGCCGGTCGCTCGCGGCGCATGGGCGCGTTCAAGCCCCTGCTCCCGTTCGGCGCGCAAACTGTTATCGAAGCTTGCGTCAACAATCTGCTCGCGGGGGGCTGCGGCGAGGTGGTCGTCGTCGTCGGCCATCGCGCGGAAGAGGTGTGTGCGGCGCTCGCCCACCTGCCCATCAGTTTTGCGCTCAACGACGAAGCGGGGAGCGAGATGGGCACATCAATCGCGCGCGGGGTGGAGGCGTTGATGGGAGGCGGGGCGGAGAGTTTGACGAACGCGCGTGCTGAGAGTTTCGCGGGCGACGGCGAGGCGACAGCGGGCGCTCTGTTAATCGCGCTTGGCGACCAGCCCGCCGTGACGGCGAAAGAGATCGAGAGCATCGTCGCGGCGCACAGGCGTACGGGCGCGCGGCTCGTCGTGCCCGTGTGGCGGGGGCGCGGCGGTCATCCGGTGCTGGTCGGCGCGAGCCTCCGCGCGTCGCTCCTGACGCTGGACGCGGAGCGCGGCCTGCGCGCGCTCTTCGACGCGCACGCGGGCGAGGTCTTGCGCCTGCCGGTCGAATCCGAATACATTGCGCGCGATATGGATACGTGGGAAGATTACCGCGCGCTGCACGAGGAGATTTTCGGAGTCACGCCGCCCGACGCGCCGCCCTCACAGGAAACTTGAAGAGGCCGCATTCGTCGCCGTCGGCTTTCAATCCAACTGTTCTTTCTGACCGTACATCTAACAATTCGGTACGGAAGCGTTTCGCGTATAAACTAAAAGCGCTGGATGCGGGCGACGCTCAACGCAGCACGCAGACGGATGCGCACTTAAAGGACGCGAGACGCCGTGTAGAAGGAGAAAATAATGTTTACCAAGTCCCCCCGTTTCATGGCCGGTCTGTTGCTCGCGCTCATGCTCGTGTTCGCGCAGGCGTTTGCGGCGGTGACGCCTACCGTCAGGCAGGGCGGCGGCGCGCTCGATTTTTCTTTGCGCTCGGTTGACGGCGGGAACATCACGTCGGAGCAATTGCGCGGCGATGTGGTCGTCCTCGCCTTCGGCGCGTCCTGGCTGCCGCTGTCGCGCACGCAGGTCGAAGGCGTGCAGCGGCTCGCGGACGAATACCGCGACCGCGATCTCAGGGTTTACTGGGTGAGCACCGATTCCGAGTCGCAGAAGTCCAAGAACTTCGCGACCGACGACCAACTGCGTTCGTTCGCGCGCAAGAACGGCCTGAAGATCGGAGTGCTGCGCGACCCCGACGGCGCGCTCTTCAAACGCATGGGCGTTGACCGCAACCAACTGCCCGCGCTCGTCATCTTCGACAAAGACGGGCAGATTTCCGGCGACCCCATCGGCGGCCTCGACCCCGAAGGCAACCTCGTCCAGCGCCTCTCGACGCGACTTAACAAACTGCTCTGAAAAGCAACTATGAAGTAGGAACGCGGAACGATGAAGGGAAGCATTCAATTTCATGAGTGCTTCCCTTCATCGTTCCGCGTTCCTACTTCATAGTTATTTTCCGCTCTCTCCCGCCAACTTGTAAACGAGTCGCACGGGCAGCCCGACGACGTTCCAGTAGTCGCCCTCGATCTCTTCTATGAAGAGCGAGGCGCGTCCTTGTACGGCGTAAGCGCCCGCCTTGTCCGCCGTCTCGCCCGTCGAGACATACCAGTCGATCTCCGCGTCCGTCATCTCTGCGAAGCGCACGCGCGTCTGTTCGTGCGCCACCAGGACCTCTTTCGTCTCGGCGCGCACGAGCGCCACTCCGGTCAAAACGTCGTGCCACTTGCCGGAGAGGAGTCCGAGCATGCGCCGCGCGTCCGCGTCGTCCTCGGGCTTGCCGAGAATCTGGCCGCCGACCGCGACGACCGTGTCCGCGCCGAGCACGAGACCGAACAGACGACGCTCCGCAATCGCCTCCGCCTTCTCGCATGCCAGACGCTCGACGTACTCGATCACGTCTTCGCCCTCGCGCCGCCGCTCGTCCGTGCCCGCCGCCTCCGCCTCGAACGGCCAGCCGACCGCGCGCAGAATCTCCGCACGTCGCGGACTCGACGAGGCCAGCACCAGATGTTCCAACTCGACGCGGGGCGCGCCCGTCGCCGGAGCTTTCACTTGTGGCTCTCCCTGATTTTCCATTACACTCCCATCGAATTGTAGATTTCGGATTGCGGACGGGCGGATTGTAAAGATATGAAACGAAGATTGCCAGTCTGCTCCTGTTAATCCGCAATCCGCCCCTCCGCAATTGATAAGATGGACGATCTGATTCGAGCACTCCCGAACCTGCTGCGCGCGGCAGGCGACGCGGAAGAGGTGTTGGAGGCAGCGGCGTTGGTGGCGTGGCGTCGCGTGGCGGGCGAAGCCCTGCGCGGTCAGGCCGTGCCCTTTCGCCTTCATCGCAAGCTGCTCGTCGTCGCCGTGCCCGACACGGCGTGGCAGAAACAACTCGAACAGATCAGCGGCCAACTCATCTTCCGTCTGAACTCTATGCTCGGTCAGGCCGTCGTCACCTACATTGAGTTTCGCGTCGATCCGGCGACCGTGCGCGAGGAGCGCGCGCGACTCGGACAGACGAACTTCGACCGCGCCGCGCACGAGCGACGCGCGCTTCGCAACTCGCGCCAACTCGCGGACGCCGCCACCGCCATTCAGGACGAAGATTTACGCCGCCGCTTCCTGCTCGCCGCCGGAAGCTACATCGACGCGCAAGAGAGAAGCAAGTGAGCAGCAAATTGTAAGCAGTAAGCAGCGAGCAGTTTGAGCCGCCCCCGCGGCTCTGAGCCAAACGCGCGCCGCAAGATCGTTGAACCGTTTATGCCCATCACAGAATCAGACATCGAAAAGATCGCCGCGCTCGCGCAGCTTGAGATCACGGACGACGAGCGCCGCGAGTTAACGCCGCAGATCGCTTCCATCGTGACCTACGTGGAGCAGTTGAACGAACTGGACACGAGCGCGGCGGAACCCGCACTCGGCGGCCTCACCGCAGAAGGCGAGCGCACCGATGCCGCGCGCGAAGACGCGCCCCTGCCCTCGCTCGGCCAGTCGCTCGCGCTCGACCAAGCGCCCGATCCAGCCGCCGGACACTTCCGCGTGCCGAAAGTTTTGTAAAAAACGTCAGTTGTCAGTAGTCAGTTGTCCGTTGTATGTGGCATCACGGGCGGCAGGCTAAAGATGAAAGCTCAGCTTGCGTAAGAGATAAAACAACTGACTACTGACTACTGACAACGGACTAATAATGAACATCGAAACTATCAAGACGCGCCTCGCGGGAGGCGAAACTGTTGCGCGCGCCGTCGTGGACGCGTCGCTCACGGCGGCGGAAGAGTTGAACGAGACGCTGCACGCGTTTCTGCAAATCGACCGCGCGGGCGCGCTCGCGCGCGTGGACGAGTTGGAGGCGCGACGCGACGAGTCTCTGACGGGCGCGCTCGGCTCAGTGCCCGTCGCCGTCAAGGACAACATCTGCGTGCGCGGGCTGCAAGCCTCGTGCGGCTCCCGCATACTCGCAGGCTATCACCCGCCTTACAACGCGACCGTCATCGAACGCCTCGAAGCGGCGGGCGCTGTCATCATCGGCAAGACCAACTGCGACGAGTTTGCGATGGGGTCGTCGAACGAGAACTCGGCCTACGGCGCGGTGCGTAACCCCTGGGACACGGCGCGCGTGCCCGGCGGCTCGTCTGGCGGTTCGGCGGCGGCGGTCGCGGCGCGCATCGCGCCCGTCGCTTTGGGATCGGACACGGGCGGCTCGGTTCGCCAGCCCGCGTCGCTCTGCGGCATCGTCGGCGTGAAGCCGACCTACGGGCGCGTCTCGCGCTACGGGCTGGTCGCCTTCGGCTCGTCGCTCGATCAAGTCGGCATCTTCTCGACAAACGCGGCGGACGCGGCGCTCACGCTCTCCGTCATCGCCGGGCGCGACGCGCGCGACGCGACGACCGCAGACGTTCCCGTGCCCGATTACGTCGCCGGATTGACGGGCGACATGCAAGGCGCGCGCATCGGCGTGCCGCGCGAGTTGTTCGGCGCGGGGCTGGACGCGGACGTGCGCGAGAGCGTGGAGGCCGCGATTGAAACTTATCGCGCGCTCGGCGCGGAGGTGGTTGACGTGGAGTTGCCGCACGCGAAATACGCCATCGCCGTCTACTACATCATCGCCACCGCCGAAGCCTCTTCCAATCTCGCGCGATACGACGGCGTGCGCTACGGCTTCCGCGCCGAAGAGACGCGCACCCTGCGCGAGATGTATCAACGCACGCGCGAGGAAGGCTTCGGCGCGGAGGTCAAACGCCGCATCATGCTCGGCACTTACGTCCTCTCCTCCGGCTATTACGACGCCTACTATCTCAAAGCGCAGAAGGTGCGCGCGCTCCTCAAACAAGACTTCGCGCGCGCCTTCGAGCGTTGCGACGCGATCATCACGCCGACTTCGCCGACCACCGCCTTCCTGCTCGGCGAAAAGACCGACGACCCGCTCGCCATGTACCTCAACGACATCTACACCGTGACGGCCAACCTCGCGGGCATACCCGGCCTCTCCGTCCCCTGCGGCCTCTCCGCGGCGGGTCTCCCCATCGGCATGCAACTGCTCGGCGCGCACTGGAGCGAGCCGACGCTCCTACGCTTCGCGCACGCCTACGAGCAGGCGCAACCTTTCACGGCGCGCCCGCCCGTCATGGCGCAGCACCGATAATAAGGTTCGCCGTCGGATGCCTGTTAAAAATTTGAGACGCAAAGTGGCGGTCGGCATCGGGTTAGGAGCATTTCTTTTTCTCACCGCATGCTGGATCGCCGGGAGCGTTCTCAGCGCGCCCGCGCGCCGGGTCGTCGGCGACTTGCCGCCCGGACTCACCGGGCGTTCCGTACAATTTCAGAGTGATTCAGGGGCGACTTTGCGCGGTTGGTTATTGCCGGGAAGAAAGGGCGCAGGCGCAATTCTATTACTGCACGGCGTTCGCGGCTCCCGCCTGCAAATGCTGGAACGCGCGCGGTTCCTATCGTCGGCGGGCTACGCCGTTTTACTTTTCGATTTTCAGGCTCACGGTGAAAGCACTGGCGATGCGATCACGAACGGCTACCTTGAGAGTCGTGACGCACGTGCGGCGGTGGAATTTCTACGCTCCAACTCGGCGGGTGAAAAGATCGGGATCATCGGCGTCTCGATGGGCGGCGCGGCCACGCTGTTGTCCGATCCGCCGCTTCCGGCAGACGCAATAGTTCTGGAAATGGTTTACCCGACTATCGAACAGGCGATCAGCAACCGGCTGACGATGAGACTCGGCGGCTGGGCGAGCGTTCTGACGCCGCTGCTCACAGTACAGTTGAAGCTGAGAGCAGGAATCAGTGCGGACGCGCTTCATCCGATTGCCCATGCAGGCAAGGCGACCGCACCGAAACTGTTCATCGCCGGGTCAGAAGATCGACACACCACTCTCAACGAATCAAAGGAACTGTTTGCTGTCGCCGCCGAACCGAAAGAGTTGTGGGTGGTTGAGGGCGCGGGGCACGTTGACGCGCATGTGTTTACCGCTCAGGAATACGAGCGGCGGGTGGTGCTATTTTTTGAGCAACATCTTCGGAGATGAATCAAGCGCGAGCCTTCAAGGCTGACGGTGTTCCTTATCGGGGATCAGGTCGCCCGTGAAGATTTCGAGCAGGTTTTTGACCGTGCCGACGACGGGCGTGATGTCGAGGCCGACGTGAACGATGCCGTTGCGCCAGCCCTTCTTTTTGATCTCGTAGCCCGCGAAGCCCAGCGCGACCGCCGTGCCGATGACGGGGATCGGCTTGATCAGTCGTCGCACCAGACGCATGCCGCCGGCGCGCGCTACCTTGCGCGTCAACTCGCCGCCTATTCCTCTTCCGTTCATGTTCGCCGCCATCGTTTTTACCTTGCCTCGTTCAGTCCGAGTTCCGCGCGCAGTTTGCGCTCGTCGTAGGGCGAGAGGTTGAAGGCCCGCCCGTCAATTTCAAACGTAGGGACTTTGCGCTTGCCTTCGTTGAGCCGCATCACGCGCTCAGCCGCCCCGTCATGTTCTTCGATGTTGATCTCCTCGTAGGAGATGCCGTTCTCGTTCAGGAAACGTTTGGCGTGGCGGCAATCCGAGCACCAGGTGGTCGTGTACATTTTGATGTTTGCCATCGCGTAGATGTTCTCCAAAATGAAAAATGATGTGCTTATTGTAGCCTAAGCGCGCTTCATTTGCATGAGGCGGGAGCATTCACCACAGAGACACAGAGGACACGGAGGGGGCACAGAGAGAAGAAAGTCGGAAGTAGGAACGCGGAACGATGAATGAAAGACTTTTTGTTTTCACTTCATCCTTCATCGTTCCTACTTCATCGTTCTTCTCTGTGCCCCCTCTGTGTCCTCTGTGTCTCTGTGGTGAAAGATTTTATTCACGCCACGCTCAGTTCGTCCTTGAACGAATTGGCGACGGCGGCGTGCAGACCTGTGCGTAGGCGGCGTTCGATCTCGGTAGGGTCTTGCGGGCGTGAGAAGAGGTAGCCTTGCCCGTAGGTGCATTTGAGCGTGCGCAGGCGCGCGAGTTGTTCGGCGGTCTCGATGCCTTCAGCCACAACGTCTTTGCCCATGTTGCGCGCTAGCATGATGATGGTGCGCACGATCTCGGCGTTCTCGTGGTCGTCGCCGCCCATGCTGATGAACGAGCGGTCGATCTTCAAAGTGTGGATCGGTTTGAGGCGCGAGAGATAACTCAGAGACGAATAGCCCGTGCCGAAATCGTCAATCGCAAGTTCCACTCCGAGTTCGCGCAGCCGACCGAGCAGCGGCACGATTGTGTGCGCGTTCTCCATCAAGACGCTCTCCGTGATTTCGAGTTGGAGCGCGTCCGGCGCGAGACCGGTTTCGCCGAGCACTTCGACGATGCGCTCGTAGAGATCGGGCTGCACGAAATGTCGGCTGGAGAGGTTGACGCTCAGTTTGAGTCGGCTGTGCTGCGGCGAGATCATTTGCCAGTCGCGCATCTGGCGGCACGACTCTTCGAGAACCCACTGGCCGAGTTCGACGATCACGCCGGTCTCTTCGGCGACGGGGATGAAATCGGCGGGCATGATCAGGCCGAGTTCCGGGTGCTGCCAGCGCACGAGCGCCTCGAAGCCGGAGATGCGCCCGCTCGCCAGAGAGACTATCGGCTGATAGTGCAGGCGCAACTCGTCGCGCTCGACGGCGCGGCGCAGATCGTTCTCCAGCCGCAGCAAAGCCACGACGCGCGCGTGCATGTTCTGGTCGAACACCTCGTGGCGCGCCTTGCCCTGCGCCTTCGCGCGATACATCACCGTGTCCGCGTCGCGCAAGACCGCTTCCGGCGTCTCATAGCCCGTCGTGCTCAAGGCGATGCCGATGCTCGCCGTGGTGAAAACCTCGTGCCCTCCCAGATTGAAAGGCTGCATCAACTCCTGCTGCACGCGCTCGGCGAGCGCGACGGCTGCGGCGGGCTGCGCGCCGATGTCGTTCAAGAGGATCGCAAACTCGTCGCCGCCGAGACGCGCGACAACGTCCGAGGGGCGCAGGCAATGTTGCAGTCGGCGCGAGAGCGCGACGAGCAACTGGTCGCCGACCGTGTGGCCTAAGCTGTCGTTGACGTTCTTGAAGCGGTCGAGGTCCAGAAAGAGGACGGCGAAAACGTAATCGTCGTGACGGCGCGCGCGCTCGACGGCCATCTGCAAGTGGTCTGTGAAGAGGTTGCGGTTCGGCAGTCCCGTCAGCGCGTCGTGGTAAGCGTTGTGCAGGAGTTTCGCCTCGGTGTGTTTGCGCTCGGCGATGTCGCGCGCGATCCCCTGCACGCCGCACGGCTCGCCGTTCTCGTAAACCAGACGCGTGCTCACTTCGAGCGGCACGCGCCGCCCGTCCTTCGCGATGATGTCCAACTCGTAGACGGTCGCGCCTTCGACGGACTCTTTGCGCGTCATCATCTCACGCGCGCGCGCGAGGTGGTCGGGCGCGACGACCTGCGCCAGGTTGAGCCGCGCGGCCTCTTCGCGCGTGTAGCCCGTGACGCGCTCGCCCGCGTTGTTGAGCGAGGTGAAGTTGCCCTCCAGATCGTGCGTGTAGACGAGGTCGTTGGCGTTCTCGAAAAGTTCGCGGTAACGCTCCTCGGATTCGCGCAGGGCGCGCTCGGCGCGCTTGCGCATGGTGATGTCGCGCGCGATGCCCTGCACGCCGACGGGCACGCCCTCGTCGTAGATCAACTGCGAACTCACTTCCAACAGCACGCGCTCGCCGCTCTTGGCGATGATCTCGGTTTCGTAGAAGGTGGTGGCCTCGTCGCCCGCGAGTTTGCGCGCCATCATCTGCCGCGACAGTTCCAGATATTCCGGCGCGACCAACTGCGTGAAGTTCATCCCGCGCACCTCCGCGCAGGTGTAGCCCGAAACTTTTTCGACCACGCGGTTGACGGAAAGATAACGACCCTTCAGGTCCGTCGTGTAGATCACGTCGTTGGCGTTCTCGAACAACTCGCGGTAGCGTTCTTCAGACTCGCGCAGGAGCGCTTCGGCGTGCTTGCGTTCGGTCACGTCGTTGACGAGGACGAGCCGCGCCGCGTGCCCGCTGAAGTCGATGAGTTGGGAACTGATCTCGACGAAAATCTGCGTGCCGTCTTTCTTGCGATGCTCCCATTCGCCCGCGTAGCGATGCTCCGCCGGAAGCGCCGCGATGTTTTCGCGCACCGCCGGAATGTTTTCCGGCGGGCGCACGTCGAAGATGGTCATCCGCAAGAATTCTTCGCGCGTGTAGCCGTAGTGCCTGACCGCCGCTTCGTTGACGGCGAGATAGGCGAAGGTCTGGCTGTCGTAAACCCACATCGGGTTCGGGTTGCTCTCGAAGAGGACGCGGTATTGCTCCTCGGAGCGCGCGAGCATCTCTTCGGCGCGCTTGCGCGCTGTGATGTCCTCGACGCTCCCTTCGTAATAGAGGAGCGCGCCCGACGCGTCGCTGACGGCGTAGATGTTCTCGCGCATCCAGATGACGCTGCGGTCGCGGCACATCACGCGCGCCTCGAAGCCCTGCACCTTGCCGTTGGCCGCGAGCAACGTTTGCAGGCGCGAGCGCGTCTCTGCGTCGGCGTAAAAATCGCGCGCGATGTCCGTGCAGTCGGCGATCAACTCTTCGGGCGATCCGTAGCCGAGCATCTTCGCCATCGCGGGGTTGGCGGCGAGAAACTGCCCGTCGGGCGTCGAACGATAGATGCCGTGCACGGCCTGCTCGAAGATCGAGCGATACTTCAACTCCGCCTCGCGCAAAGCCTCTTCCGATTGCACGCGGTCTGTCACGTCGGTGGCGAAGCCTTCGATGGCGAGCAGTTCGCCGTCGGGCGAAAATATCCCGTGCCCCTGCTCCCACACCCACTTCTCGCCCTTCGGCGCATCCGCCAGCAGACGATAGACGAGGCGGAAACGCGTTCGCGCCGCGAGCGCGGCCTGCACGTCTTCCCAGACCTTTTGCCGGTCGTCCGGGTGAATCAAATCGGCGTAGGAGATTTTCCGGTCGCCGACCAGATCAACGGGCGCGTAGCCGGTCAGTTCCAGGCAGCCCTCGCTGACGAAGAGCATCGTCCAGTCTTCGTCGTTGCGACAGCAATAGACCATGCCGGGCAGGTTGCCCATCAGCGTCAGGAGCGTGCTCTCTTCGGGCGCTTCCGCGTAGCTGCTGTGGTCGCGTGTTTGATCCGCGTGCGCCTCATACAACCTTTGGAAGACGGCGAGGTCGAAGGCGGGCAGGAGTGGTTTCATAAGAGTCGGGAAGCGCGCACGCGGGCGCACGCAAAAAGACTGCTGCGAGAAAGCACGAACTAAAAGGCGATTGCGCTGGTTGAGGTTGTTGACCGGAAGAAGATGTGGGCAAGTCCCCCGCAGGGGAGGTCAACCATTTTCAGATTACTTGATAATCCGTTTCCTTGCAAGAAGATAAATCGGGAAGCGGGCGGCAGGGTGACGGGAGGGCAGTTATTTGTCCGTTGTCAGTAGTAAGTTGTCCGTTGTATGTGGCTTTCCGAAAGAGTTGCTAAAGACGAAGTTGATCAACTGACTACAGACAAAGAACAACGGACAACGGACAACGGACTACTGACTACTGCTCTAACTGGGCGCGTGCGCGTTGGAGGAAGGTGCGCATCATCTCGCTGACGCCCTTTTGCATCTCGGCGCTGAGGCGATTTTCGCCGACGAGACCTGCGAGCATGTGCAACTCCGTGGCTTTCTGTCGGCGCAACTCGACGCGCTGCACGATGCGCACGAGGACGCGCGTTCCCTGCTCCTCGAACTGCGCGGCGTAGCGCAGGAAGTTGTTACGCTCCTGCGAGGCGGGCGACCATTCGAGGCGCTGCGGGTGATCGAGCGTCTGCTCGACGGCGAACGCCTGCCGCATCGCGCCGATGACCGGAATCTCCGCGCGTATGAGCCAGCGCACCACGCCTCCGGCCTCCTCGCGTATGCTCTCGACGCCCGGCATCAGGTTCACGAAATTGCCCACGTCGCCGAAGAAGGCGCGCGCACGCTCAATCGTGGTCTTGATTTCAAGTTTTTCTTCAAAAGCCGCTTTAATCTGAAACACGTTAACTCCCC
>DATHBB010000224.1:0-15568 GCA_035296385.1 Pyrinomonadaceae bacterium
CGAGATGCCCGACGTGTATCATGCCTTCCGCGCCGGACACAGGATCATGGTGCATGTGCAAAGCTCCTGGTTTCCTCTGACGGATCGCAACCCGCAGAAGTTCACGGAGATACCGAAGGCGACCGCGGCGGATTATCAAAAAGCCACACAGCGCATCTATCGCTCGCGCGAACTCAACTCGTCGGTCATCGTGTCGGTCGAAGGAACCCCGCATACGTTCAAAGGCAGACAGCGTTGAAGTCTGGACGCTGCCTTGTGTCGAAGTAGTTCCAGAGCCGAACCGGATCGGGAGAAACTGCTGATGCATCATTTGAAAACTCGTCTTTTGGCCGTAGCACTCATACTGGTTTGCGTCGGCCTGATTTATTACAACTGGCAACAGTTGAATAGTGAAGGCAGATACTCTATGAAACTGGCTGCCTTCGGGCCTGTCGGCGTGGTGGGCGGCCTGTTCCTGTTGTTGTTTCCGGGGAAGGGCGGAAAGCCGGAGACGACGAAGGACAAGCTCATCGCGATGCTGATCTTCGGTGCCGGATTAGCGGCAGGGTTGTACAACTGGTTTCTGATGGACCCCGGTTTTTTCGGCAGGTGAGAGGCGTGTTGTAAAGCTAAAGAGTGTAATTCTCAGGGCGCGCCTCCTTCGGGTTGACGGTCGCTCATCTTCGCCAGCCGCCGTAGAGACTCCGCGCAGATCAACAGTTGGCCTGCGGGGGTCTCGTTGAAATGCAGGCTTCCGGCTTCGACGAGGCGGAAAATTGTGCGCTGCGTCGCGGAGCAGAGGCGCGCGGCCAACTCGACCGTGACCATCTGCGTCTCGGCACCGCAGGCGGCGCACCACATGTCGAACGTGTTGCTGTCCTGCGTTCGCAGGACGGTGAGACTGTGCGTCTCGACCGTGATTCGGGTCGTTCGTTTTGCCAAGGCGCATCATCCCTTCTGCGCGTGGACGTTGCCCAAAGGGGCAACGTCCACGCGCATGACCGCCGCGACGGATGAGGTTATGGTTCTTTAACGGTAAGCGTCGAATCCGGACGGAAGCTCTATTGAGTAGCCACCTTCCACGAGAGGTCTACCTCGTAGCGCCCGTCGTCGCCTTTGAAGAAGAGTGTGCTCTTCAAGCCCTGTGCGGCGGTGAGTTTTGCCCAGTCGTAGTAGGACTTCGTGCACGCCCCGAGACCCAGTTGCACTGTCTTGACGCCGACGATGTCGTCGGGGTTGTCGAACAAGCTGATCAGCCAGGCGATCAACGCACCGAACACCGCACCGACCACCGCGCCGATGGGTCCCGCAATCGCGCCGAGCGCCGCGCCCACTCCCGCGCCCACTAATCCGGCCACCGCCTGCTGCACCTTGTCGCCGACCTTTTCCCAGAGTTCCTTGAGGAACTTATAGAAGCCGCCATCGTCCTTCTCGGCCATGACGACGACCGCCGTGTACACGTAAGGGAAACCCTGCGACTCCGTTCTGAGTGAGTAACTGCCGAACACCCTGTTCGGGTCGCGTCTTTCGCCAGCGTCGAAATCGTCCGACACCTGAAATTGATCTACGAGAACCGTGTTGCCGGTCGCGCCGACGATTGTTCCGCCGAGGTTGATCTCGTCCGAGCCGGGGCCGTCGGATGTCTCCTCGATGCAGCGCACTTCGCGTATGAAGAGCCGCAACTTCTTGAAGCGTTTACCGGCCTCCAGATCGGGGTTGCTCTGTCCCGCTTGAGGATTCGCACCCGCGCCCCGTGACGGCGCGGGTTTGGCAGCCTCCAGATGCGCAACAGAAAGGCGTTTGTGTAGGCTCTCAAGACCCTTCTTCAGCGCGGCGGAGTTCACTTGAAGCGCGCCGACCCGGCTTTCCATGTTGTCCGAACCGACCGCGCGGTAGTCGTTCAACGTAATCGCGGCGTAACGGCCAAAATGCTTTTGCCGTTGTTGCGGCGCGGACTCCATGATGGCGCGGGCGTTTGCACGCGCGCGGGCGCGGACGGGAGCGCTTCGGGTGGCGAGAAACTCACGGATTAATTTATCGACCTGGCCGGAAGCAGCGGCGGATTGCTCTTCGGCGGCGGCGGCGGTCAGGGAATAGCGTAGTTTGGCGAGCACGTCGTTGGCGACGGCGCGCAGGTTTGGTTCCTGCGGAAGGTCTGCGTCGATTAATACGGGGGAAGCGACTCTGTTGATTGGGATGTTTGGCATCTCTTTTTCCTTTCATCAAGTTTAGAATGAGGTGCTGGAATATGAGGCGTCTCTAACTTCTGTCGCGGCACCAGTTTTAAGCGACAGACGCCCCGTCCGAATCTTTTGGTCGCGCCCGAAGGCTTTTGCTATAATCGGCGGCATCAAGCGACAGTCCGCCGCGTCCACCCGACAGACGCTGACCTTTTCACAACGCAGCGCATCTTCTGTTGGAGGTCGGCTAAAAATCCTTAAAACCCCGGCTAAAATTTCCTAAAAGTTACTTATGCCGTGATGAAAGACCCTGCGGCGCAAAGCCCTTATCTTTTCGCGGAGTTTGAACTCGACCCGCTGCGGCGCGTGCTGTTGCGTGGCGGGCGTCCCGTCGCGCTCAACCCGAAGGCGGTCGAAGTGCTGCTGGCGATGGTGGAAAGACGCGCGGAAGTGTTGAGCAAGGATGAACTGTTGAAAGCGGTCTGGCCTGACCAGATCGTCGAGGAGAACAACCTCACGGTGCACGTTTCGGCGCTGCGCAAGGCGCTCGGCGAAAAGAGAGGCGCGCACGAATTCATCGTCACCATACCGGGCTGCGGCTACCGCTTCGTCGCCGACGTGAGGCGCGCCGACCCCGCCGACGCGCTCATCGTCGAACACCATTCGGTCACGCACATCACCGTCGAGGAGGACGATGAGGACGACGACACGCCCCGTGCAGGCGAGGCGCAGGGGGTTTCCGCGAGTCCGGCGCTTTTAGAGAAATCGTCGGCGAGGAACGCGACGCAGAAGAGGCGCGCGGTGCAGGTCGGCGCGGCGACGACGATCACGTTGTTTCTAGCCCTCGGCGCGTTCTTCGCGTACAAACCTCCCGATGCGAAGAAGCGCTCGAATGAATTCGAGCGTTTCGAGATCAAACGACAGACAAACACTGGGAAAGTTCTCGGCGCGGTCGTCTCGCCGGACGGGCAATATCTGGCCTACGCGCAGACCGGCGCGGACGGGCAGAGCCTCTGGCTGAGGCATGTGCCCACCGGCAGCGGTTCGCGCATCGTCGAGCCGAAGCCGGTCGAGTTCTGGGGTCTCACTTTCACGCCCGACGGCCACTACATTTACGCCACGACTTTCGAAAAGAGTCAGGCCGACCCCGTGCTCACCAAAATCCCCGTCCTCGGCGGAGTGACCGAACGCCTTCCCGTCGTGACCAACGCGGGCGTCTCCTTCTCGCCCGACGGGCGACGCATGGCCTACGTCGTCAGCAGCAGATCATCCGGCGGCTCCATACTCTGGACGGCGGGCGCGGACGGCTCGGATAAAAAGTTCGTCGCCCTGCGCAAAGACCCGAACTCCTTCGCCATGCAGGCCAACACCGTCGCGTGGTCGCCAGACGGCGGCACAATCGCCTGCGCCGTCTTGAACAACGCGGGCGACGGCCTGCACATGAGCGTCGTCGGCTACGGCGTGCGGGACGGCGTAGAGAAACAGTTGACGGCGGGGCGCTGGAACTTCATCGACGGCGTCGCGTGGGCATCAGGCAACGAGTCGCTTTTGTTGACGGGCAACGACAGGCAGGGCGTGCCTTCTCAGGTGTGGTTCGTCCCCGCCGGCGACGGGCAGGCGCGCCGCGTCACAAATGATCTGAACAACTATCACGGCGTCTCGATGACGAGCGGCGGCGGCTCATTCGTGACGGTGCAGACCGACACCACTTCCGGCATCTGGACCGCGCAGCTAAATGAGGATTGGAAGGCGAACGACTTCCGGCAAAACTTTTCCGAGACGGGAGAGATTCCGGCCATCGGCTGGAACCCGGGCGGGGAACTCGTTTATCTCTCGGTCGCCAGCGGAGCGCCGGAGTTGTGGTTGCTGAACGCGGAGAGCGGGCGTGCGAGGCAATTGACGATTGATGCGCGCGCCAGCGATTTCGCCGTCTCTCCCGACGGGCGCTATCTCGTCGTCGTCTCGAACCGCGCGGGCAAACCGAACCTCTGGCGCATAGATGCCGACGGCGGCTCCAAACAGTTGACCGGCGGCGACGGCGAGCGTCGCCCGCGCTTCGCGTCGGACGGGCGATTCGTCTTCTTCCAGAAAGGCTTCGGCAACGTTCTTTCGTCAATCTGGAAAGTGTCAATCGACGCGGGCGGCGACCCGCAGCAGTTGACACGCACGCACCAGACCTACCCCGACGTTTCGCCCGACGGCCAACGCCTCGTCTATTCATTCATGGACACCTCCGCGACCGACGCCGGACAATGGCGGCTCGGCATCGCCGGAGTGGAAGACGGAAAACAACTCGCAAGCTTCGCGCTTCCCGCCTCGGTCACGAACCGCCTGACGCGCTGGACGCCTGACGGGCAAGTTCTTATTTTCATCAGCACCGTCGGCGGCGTCTCAAACCTCTGGCTGCAACCCGCCGACGGCAGCCGCGCGCGGCAGATCACGGATTTCTCCGCGCAAGAGATCGAAGCCTTCGACCTCGCGCGCGGAGGACGCGGTCTGGCCGTCGTGCGCACGCACAGAGCGAGCGACGCCGTCTTGCTTAGCGACACGCGCTGAAAGTGAATTGCCAGCCCACCCGGAACCGTCGCCTGTTTAGAGTTTTGACGGATGCCCAAAGTATAGTTAAATGTGCGCCTGCTTCTTCTCAAAAGCACCTAAAGCTCGATCAAGTTAAATTTCTGTAGCGGTCGTTTACGACTCGAAGAGGGCGCATGAGGATTCTCGTCACAGGCGGCGCGGGTTTTATCGGCTCGCACCTATGCGAGCGCTTGCTCAGGGACGGGCACGAGATCATCTGCCTCGACAATTTCTATACGGGGCAGCGCGGGAACGTCTATCACCTGATGGATGATCGACGCTTCGAGTTGCTGCGCCACGACGTGACCGAGCCGATCCTTCTGGAAGTCGATCAAATCTACAACCTCGCGTGCCCCGCGTCGCCGATCCATTACCAGTACAATCCGGTCAAGACGGTCAAGACCAACGTGATGGGCACGATCAACATGCTCGGCCTCGCCAAACGCGTGCGCGCGCGCATCCTACAGGCTTCGACTTCGGAAGTTTACGGCGACCCGCTCGTTCACCCGCAGACGGAAAGCTACTGGGGCAACGTCAACCCCGTCGGACTCCGCTCCTGTTACGACGAGGGCAAACGCATTGCCGAAACTTTGATGATGGATTACCACCGGCAGAACCACGTGGACACGCGCATCGCCAGAATATTTAACACCTACGGGCCGAAGATGCTCGAAAACGACGGGCGCGTGGTCTCCAACTTCATCGTGCAGGCTTTGCGCGGCGAGCAGTTGACGATTTACGGGTCGGGCGAGCAGACGCGCTCGTTCTGTTACGTTGACGATCTCGTTGAAGGTCTGGTGAGGTTGATGAACGCGGAAGGCGCGCACGAGCCGGTTAATCTCGGCAACCCGAACGAGTTTACGATCCGGGAGTTGGCCGAAGCGGTCACGCGCGTCTGCGGCACGCAGGCCGAGATCAGGTATGAGCCGTTGCCGCAGGACGATCCGCAGCACCGTAAACCTGACATCACGCGTGCGCGTGAGTTATTGAACTGGTCGCCCGTCATCCAACTGAACGAAGGGCTGCGTCTCGCGGCGGACTATTTCGCCGAACGACTCGAAGGGTTGGAGAAGACGGGATGAATCCGCAGAGAGATACCGCTCAGTTATAGAAGGCTGATGGAACTTCTGTCGCTCCTGCTTAGCTCGTCGCGCCGCGCGGTTGTCGCAGCGGCGCTCGCGGGCGTGCTCAGCGGGATTGCGAGCACGGGACTGATCGCGTTCATACATACGGCGGTCTCGCGCTCACAATCTCCGGCGGCGCTGCTCGTCTGGGGCTTCGCCGCGCTCTGTGCGGGCAAGTTCGTCACCGCCGTCGTGTCGGAACTCTTGTTGATACGCTTATCGCAGCGCGCCAGTTTTGATCTGCGCATGCACCTGAGCCGACGCATCGCGGCCACCCCTCTGCGCCGTTTGGAAGAACTCGGCGCGCACCGCCTGCTGGCATCGCTCACCGACGACGTTCTCTCAATCACCAACGGCTTCATACTCATCCCGATACTCATCGTCAACATCGCGATCGTCGTCGGCTGTCTCATCTATCTCGGCTGGCTTTCGTGGATCGTCCTGCTGGTCGTGGCGTTGATGATGGCGGCAGGCATCGTGAGTTACCAGATGCCGGTCGCGCGCGCCGTGCGCCATCTTCAACACGTACGCGAAGAGCAGGACGCGCTCCTCAAACACTTCCGCGCGCTCATCGAAGGCGTCAAGGAACTCAAACTACATCCGGAGCGGCGCGAAGAGTTTTTGTCGGTCTCACTGGCCTCGACGGCGGAGGCGTTGAAACGCCATTTCGTTACGGGCATGTCGGTTTACGCGCTCGCCGGAAATTGGGGACACATACTGTTTCTGATCTTCATAGGGCTGCTGCTGTTCGCCCTGCCGGGCTTCGTCCGCGTAGACGCGCCGACTTTGACCGGCTACGTCTTGACCATCCTCTACCTGATGTCGCCGCTCGAAGCGGTTCTGTTTCAACTCCCTACGGTGGGACGCGCGCAAGTGGCTTTGCGGGCGATACGCGCGCTCGGCATGTCGCTCTCCGGCGATGCGGAGGAAGAGCCTCGCGCGGCAGCGGCGGACGAGACCCGTTTCAAATGGTCTTCGCTCGAACTCGCAGGCGTCACGCACAGCTACAGGAACGAGCGGGACAATCGCAGTTTTCAACTGGGGCCGATTGATTTTCGCCTTGCGCCGGGCGAGTTGATCTTCATCACGGGCGGCAACGGGAGCGGCAAGACGACGCTCGTGAAACTCCTGACCGGACTCTACACGCCGGAAGCGGGGGAAATTCGACTCGACGGCGAACCGCTGACAGACCGCAATCAGACGTTTTACCGCAGACATTTCTCCGCCGTGTTCTCCGACTTCTACGTCTTTGAAAGCCTGCTCGGCCTCGCCGCGCCCGACCTCGACGCCAAAGCGCACGATTATCTGGTTCGACTCCAACTGGATCGCAAAGTCCAAATCAGCGACGGGAAACTATCCACGGTGGATTTATCGCAGGGGCAACGCAAGCGACTCGCTTTACTGACGGCCTACATGGAAGACCGCCCCATCTACGTCTTCGACGAATGGGCTGCCGACCAAGACCCTGTGTTTAAGGAAATCTTCTACCTGCGCCTGCTGCCCGACCTCAAAGCGCGTGGTAAAACCGTCGTCGTCATCAGCCACGACGATCACTACTATCACGTCGCCGACCGCATCATCAAACTCAACT
Source organism: Pyrinomonadaceae bacterium (assembly GCA_035296385.1). Classification (GTDB taxonomy): domain Bacteria; phylum Acidobacteriota; class Blastocatellia; order Pyrinomonadales; family Pyrinomonadaceae; genus JAIVJZ01. The sequence continues at coordinate 7,452 of DATHBB010000224.1, forward strand.
ACGGTCAGATAGAATCCGACACGCTCGACGGGCGGCGAGTCCTCTCCCCGGAGTCGCGTCTAGACTACAAAACAAATTTAAGAGATGTGCTGTCGCAGTTCCTGCGCGATCATGCGGAGCAGTAGGGCGCGTTCCGTGTTCAGGAAGAAGTGTCCGCCCTGAAGCATGCGCACCTTGAAGTCGGTGCTGGTGTGCTCGCGCCACGCCTCCAGGTGTTCGCGGTTCGCCTCCTCATCCTGTAGGCCGCCGACGGCGGTGATGGGACAATCGAGCGGCGGGGCGGGCGTGTAAGCGTAAGTGTGTACGACGGAGAAGTCGGCGCGCAGCAGCGGAAGCATGAGTTGCATCAGTTCGGGGTGGTCCAGCACTTCGGGGGGCGTGCCTTCGAGCGTGCGAAGTTCCTCTATGAACTCCGGCTCCGGCGCGTCGTACCTGACGCGCGGCGCGCGCGGTATCTGCGGCGCGCGCCGACCTGACACGAACAAGTGTACGGGCTGCGGGCTGCCGCGCTCGCGCAGGTGCCGCGCGAGTTCAAATGCGATCATCGCCCCCATGCTGTGGCCGAAAAAGGCGAAAGGGCGGTCGAGGTGCGGGAGGATGGCCTCGCACGTCGCCTCGACTAAGGGCATCAGCGCGGTGTAGGGAGCTTCCCTGATGCGGTTGCCGCGCCCGGGCAGTTGCGCGGCGGAAATCTCGATCTGCGGCGGCAGCATCTCAGGCCACGCGCGGTAGATAACAGCGCCGCCCCCGGCGTAGGGGAAGCAAAACAGGCGCAGCCGCGCGCTCGAACTCGGCTTTGGGCTGGAAAACCATGAAACGTTTGAAGTCATGCTCATCTGTCGCGGTCGTGTGTGAGACGAACTTAAAACTTAATAGCGTTCTTGTCTTTCCTCTGTGCCCGCTCTGTGTCCTCTGTGTCTCTGTGGTGAATGATCTTAGAGCAAGCATTCACCACAGAGACACAGAGAGCACAGAGGGGGCACAGAGAGTTTAAGCCAGTCAGGAAACGATCTAAAACTTGAATGACTTGCTGACCAGCGTTGCGTCGCTGAACGGAAAGAAGGTTGAGATGATGTTGTCCGGTCGCGGGCGCATGCTTTGCGTCAGAGTTTGCGGCAGCCCGTAAGATAAATCTATGACGCGCATCTCGACGGACTCCGCCGATTTCACTTCCAGCGTCAACTCCGCACCCGTCGCAGGCATCGCGTAATAAAGCAGCGACCATCCCGTTTCGGCCACGCCTGACGCGGGGTTCGTAGGGAGGGGTTTGCCGTTGACCTGCGCGGACGAGATTTCCACTTTCGGGTTCAAGTAGATAGAGAGAAACGGCGCTTGTCGCGGGGTGTTGATGCGCAGGCGTAGGGTTCGCCCGCCGCTGTTGTTTGGAGTGTCGGCCAGGAGCGTCGCCTCCGGCGCGGCGAGCGGCGCGAGTGGGGCGGGACTTTTCATAAAATCCACCGTGATCAAAGGCAAAAATTCCGTGACCGGACTTCTTGAGATGGGCTGCGGAAAAAATTGCGCCGTCCATTCGTCCGGCGCACTGTCCAGACTCGCCCACACGGCTTTGCCCGCGTCCGCGTCGAGACCGTAAAAGAGGTTGTCGGGTCTGGGGTGTTCCCTGTCGAACCCGGACGTGAGCGACGCGGCGACGAGCAAGGCGACCGTCACGACGAGAGCGGCGGCGGGCAAGAGCCACTTGCGCGCGGACGTAACGATGTGTAGATGCGGGACGAGCAACCCGACGACCAGCAGAACCAGCACCATCACCGCGCCGGATAGGATTAAAGGGAGCGCGGCGGAAATGTGGTAGATGGCCGGAACGACGAGAATGAGCGCAGGCGTGGCCGCCAGCGAAAGCACGAGCGGCGTCGCCGGATTGCTGCGCGGCGGCGCGTCTGTTGTCTGCCCCGCAGAAAAGATGACGTAGCCGAGTCCCAACAGGCTGAAGAACAGCGGCCACGTAAACAGGTAACTCGCGCCCGGCATGAACAGGCACGTCAACCACATCGCCGCGAGCCAGCAGAGCAACGCCCCGACCGCGAGATTGAGAAAACCGAGACGCTTCCGCAGCAGTATGAAGATTGCCGAAGCGAGCGCGAGCGTCAGGAACACGAAGGCTATGGTGTAGAAGCCGCTGTTGTAAGTGACGCCTTGATGCATCTGCGCGTAGTTCGGGTGCAACATTTCGACGAGCATCCAGACGAGCGACACGCAGACCGCGTTGAGCGCGAGGCCGACGAGCAGGAGCACGAAGGACAAAATCGTCCGCCCAATCGAGAGTTGCTTCCGGCGTAATCCGAGAAAGACGACCGCGAGAAATAAGAGCGTCGTCAGGATTGCGAGGGGGATGACCCACGCTTCGGAGTAGCGTACGAGGGTTGAGGCGAAGAGGTCGAAGTAGACGGCGTTGCCGGACTGCGACGCGTTCAAGTCGAGGTTGCCGAAATGTCTGGTTAAGGCGAGCGCGTATGAGCCGTGATGTTGGAGGCTGCGCTCGTCCAGATTTTGGGCGTTGTCGAGGGCGGTGTGATAGTGAGTGACGCCGTTGATGTAGGCGAAATTCATCCCCGCGAGATTCGCGTCTTTGAAGACGGACAAGTCCGTGTCTTTCGGCAGGCGACTATAGATTTCGTAGGCGAAAGATGTCGCCACCGGATGCGGCGCGGCGCGCGCAAACTCGCCGATGAGCCAACCGTTGTTTCGGCTGGTCTCGAACATGATGGAAGGGCCGCGATGGCCGCGCGCTTCAAAGTTCAGCACCAGCCCCACGTCTTTCGCCCACGCGTGTTCGCCCGTGAAGGCATGTGAGCCGAGCAGCCCGCCTTCTTCGCCGTCGGAGAAAAAGAAGATCACGTCGTTCTTCAACGGCGCGCCCGTCTTCAGCGCCCGCAAGGTTTCGAGCATCGCCGCCACCGCCGCCCCGTCGTCGCTTGCGCCGGGGCCGGGCGCGACGCTGTCGTAGTGCGAGGCGAGCATGACGGCTTTACCGCCGCCGCTGCCTTTGAGTCGCGCCAGCACGTTGCGTACGTTCCCCGCGCGGTTCGGAATCACGTTGGGATTCACGGCCAGCGTCTCCTGAGTTTCAGGACTGAGACCCGCCGCCGTGAGTTGACCGAGAATGTAGTCCCTGACCGACGCGTGTTCCTCCGTGCCCAGAGGGTGAGGCTTGCGCGCGATGCTCGCGAGGTGTTTGAGCGCGCGACCTGAAGAGAACTCGGAGGCGGGGGCGTCGGCTGCGACGGCTTCGGGCGGACTCTGCAAACGTATGGCGAGATAGGAGACGAGCGCGACGCACAGGAGCACGAGCAGCGCGGCGAGCACGCCGGTTTGTGAGAGCGTGGGGGAGGTTTTATTTTCCATCTGGTTTGACCTATGCCGCGCGAGGGCGTGGACGCGGCTGTAGATAGAGGTTAGCGTCGTAGAACAGGCGACATGCTAGACGGCTGTTGTGCCCGCGTCAATTATTTTCCGGCGTTTTGCCGCAGGGGCAAGGGTGGGCGCGATTTTCTTGCAACATTCTTGCAGTCCCACTTAAACACTGCCGGTAAGCCATTTTAGCGCCAGCCTGTTTGATCTAAATCCGAAAAAATGATTATAGTATGACGCCGCTCAACGCATCAGCGCGCTTCACCCGGGCGCGCGCCAATTATCTTCAACAAACGGCTCGTTAATTTTGCGCAAGCAGCGGTTCACGGCGCGAAGACCGATCCGCGACAGCCAATCCTCCCGACTGCTCGCACGCATCGTTTCGTCTGTCCGCCGCGATGCTTTAGCCACTGGCGAAAAAAGATCGGACACTCACGATGATCGCAGACGCTGTTCCTCAATCAGCCTCCGAGCACCCTCTCTCCTACGGCCAGCGCGCGCTCTGGTTCCTACACCAACTCGCGCCGGAGAGCGCGGCTTACAACGTTTTTTTCGCCATGCGCGTCGTCTCCGGTTTGAACGTCGCGGCCTTGCGCCGCGCCTTCCAGACGCTCATTGATCGCCACCCTTCGCTGCGCACGACTTACTTCACACGAGGGGACGGCCAACCGGCACAACTCATACACGAAGGGCGCGAAGTTCACTTTGAAGAGACGGACGCTTCGACGTGGAGCGACGACGAGTTGGACGAGAGGCTCGTCCAAGCGGCGCACCGCCCATTCGACCTTGAGCACGGCCCGCTGTTTCGCGTCCATTTATTCACGCGTGCGGCGGGGCAGCACGTCCTCCTGCTCACCTCGCATCACATCGCTCTCGATCTGTGGTCGCTCGTGCTGTTGATGAACGAACTCCGTTTGATGCGCCCCGATGAAGACGGCGACGCGCAAACGTCTTTGCACGCGCGCACGTTGCCATACACGGACTTCATACGCTGGCAATCCGAGATGCTCGCGGGCGAGCAAGGCGAGCGTCTCTGGGAATACTGGCACAAGCAGTTGGCTGTCGAGCCGCCGTTGCTCAAACTTCCGGTTGATCGACCGCAACCGCCCGTCCAGACTTATCGCGGCGCATCCTACACTTTCAAACTCGACGAACGACTGACCGCGCGCCTCGCCGAAGTTGCGAGGTCGGAGCGCGCGACGCTCTACATGCTGCTCCTGGCGGCCTTCGAGGTTCTGCTGCACAAGTACACGGGGCAGGAGGACGTGTGGGTCGGCTCGCTGGCGAGCGGGCGCAGCCGCGCCGAGTTCAAATCAATCGTCGGCTATTTCGTCAACCCCATCGTGCTGCGCGCGAGTCTGGCGGGCGACCAGACCTTCACGGAATTTCTGCGACAGGTGCGCCTCACGGTTTTGGCCGCGCTCAAGCGGCAGGACTACCCGTTCCCGCTTTTGATCGAGCGCCTGCAACCCGTACGCGATCCGAGTCGTTCACCGCTGTTTCAAGCGATGTTCCTTCTGCAACGCCTGCACCGTCTGGAGGACCATAACGTGCCGATGTTCGTCATGGGCGAAGCGGGCGCGCGCATGGAACTCGCCGGGCACGAGGTCGAATCCTACGCCTTGCAGGAGCGCGTCGCGCAGTTTGAACTCGAACTGATCATGGTCGAAGCCGAAGGCGCGCTCTCCGGCGCGCTGCGCTACAACACAGACCTCTTCGACCACGCGACGGCTGCGCGCATGGCGGGTCATTTCCAGACGCTCCTGGAGAGCATCGTCGCCAACCCCGAACAGCAACTCGCAGACTTGAACGCGCTGAATGCTGCCGAGCGTCGTCAACTACTCTCCGAATGGAACGACACGCGCGCGGATTACAGGGAAGACATAGCCGTCCACCGGCATTTCGAGGCGCAGGCGGGCGCGACGCCGGACCGCGTCGCCGTCGTCTTTGAAGACGAAGAGTTGACCTACCGCGAGTTGAACGAACGCGCCAACCGGCTCGCGCGTCATCTACGCGCGCTCGGCGTCGGTGCGGAAATTATCGTCGGCATCTACATGCAGCGCTCGCCGTTGATGCTCGTCGCGATGCTCGGCGTGCTCAAGGCGGGCGGGGCGTACCTGCCGCTCGACACGGCCTCGCCGAAAGAGCGTCTCACGCACATGCTCGAAGACACGCGCCCGCTGCTCGTCTTAACGGAAGAACATTTGTCGGACGAACTGCCGGAGCGCACTGCCGCAACTGCGCGCGTCGTGAGCCTCGACGCGGAGTGGCAAAGGGTCGCGCGGGAGAGCATAGAAAATCTTGCGGGCGAGACGTTGCCCGACAACACCGCTTACGTGATCTACACCTCCGGCTCGACGGGCAGGCCGAAGGGCACGATGATCTGCCATCGCAACCTCAACAATTTTCTGGCGGCGATGAACGAACGTTTGGGGAGCGACGCGCCGGGCGTCTGGCTGGCCGTAACGAACACCGCGTTCGACATCTCCATACTCGAATTGTTGTGGACGCTCGCGCGCGGCTTCAAGGTCGTCATCCATTCGGAACAGGACAGCGGCGTCGGCTACGCGCCCGCGAGCGAAGGCGCGGCGGCGGGCAAGCCTGTGGATTTTAGTCTCTTCTACTTCGCCAGCGACGAAGGCAGCGAGGCGTCGGACAAATATCGTCTGCTTCTGGAAGGGGCGAAGTTTGCGGACGCGCACGAGTTCGCGGCGGTGTGGACGCCGGAGCGCCACTTCCACGCGTTCGGCGGCCTGTATCCGAACCCTTCGGTAACGAGCGCGGCAATTGCCGCCGTCACCGAGCGCATAGCGATCAGGGCCGGCAGCGTCGTGCTGCCGCTGCACAACCCGATCCGCGTCGCGGAAGAGTGGGCGGTCGTTGACAACATCTCGCGTGGGCGCGTCGCCATCGCCTTCGCCTCCGGCTGGCACTCGAACGACTTCGTCTTCGCGCCGGAAAATTACGCCACGCGCAGGGAAGTGATGACGGCAGGAATCGAGACCGTACGCAAACTCTGGCGCGGCGAGTCGCTGACGGTCGCGGGCGGCGCGGGCAATGAACTGGAAGTGAAAATCTTCCCGCGCCCGCTACAGACGGAACTGCCCGTCTGGTTGACCGCCGCCGGAAGCGCGGAGACGTTTCGCATGGCGGGCGAGATCGGCGCGAACGTGTTGACGCACCTGCTCGGCCAGTCGTTCGAGGAGGTGGCGGAGAAGATCGCGATCTACCGTGAGGCGTGGCGGCGCGGCGGGCACGAGGGCGAAGGCCACGTCACGCTCATGCTGCACACCTATGTCGGGCGCGACGCGGAGGCCGTGCGCGAGAAGGTCTATGAGCCGTTCTGCAATTACCTGCGCAGCAGCGTCGGCCTGTGGCGCAGCCTCGCGCAGAGCATGGGGCAGGATGTCGAGTCGGCGGACTTCACGGAGAGCGACATGCGGGAACTGCTCGCGCGCGCCTTCGACCGCTACTTTGAAACGAGCGGCCTCTTCGGCACGCCCGCCAACTGTCTCCGCATCGTCGAACAACTCAAGACAATCGGCGTCAACGAAGTCGCCTGCCTGATAGACTTCGGCATAGATTTCGCTTCGGTGATGAAGGGCCTCAGCCAACTCAACCTCGTCAGGGAGCGCAGCCGGAGAGTCGCCGCACACCAGGACTACTCACTCGCCGCGCTCATCAAACGTCATGGAGTGACGCACCTGCAATGCACGCCCTCGCTCGCGCGCATGTTGCTGCTCGACTCGCGTGCGAAAGAAGCTCTCCGTTCGCTTCAAGTGCTGCTCGTCGGCGGCGAGGCGTTTCCCGTCTCGCTCGCGGAGGAACTGGCCGGAGTGTGCGAAGGACGGATGCTCAACATGTACGGGCCGACTGAGACGACCATCTGGTCAACCGCTTACGAGGTGCGCGGGGCGGAGCAACAAATTCCCATCGGGCGACCCGTCGCCAACACGCAAATCTACATACTCGACCGCAGACTCCGACCCGTGCCCGTCGGCGTGCAAGGCGAGTTGTACATCGGCGGCGACGGGCTGGCGCGCGGCTATCTCAATCATCCCGAACTGACGGCGGAGCGGTTCATCCCCGATCCGTTCGGCGCGCGTGCGGGCGCGCGTCTCTACCACACGGGCGACGCGGCGCGCTACCTGCCCGACGGCCAGATAGAGTTTCTGGGGCGCGTGGATCAGCAGGTGAAGATCAGGGGCTACCGGATCGAGCCGGGCGAGATCGAGAGCGTGTTGGCCGAACACGCGGCGGTCGAGGAGGCCGTGCTGGTGGCGCGTGAAGATGCGGCGGGGGAAGCGCGGCTCGTCGCTTATCTGGTGACGCGGACGCCGCTCGCGACGGGCGAACTGCGTCAATTCCTCAAGCAGAAACTTCCCGATTACATGATCCCTGCGGCCTTCGTCGTGCTCGACGCGATGCCTTTGACGCCGAACGGGAAGATCAACCGTCGCGCGCTGCCCGCGCCTTCGATGCAGGGCACGACGGCGACGGGGGCGGCTGATTACGTCGCGCCGCAAACCGAACTGGAGCGCACCATCGCCGGAATCTGGCAGGACGCCCTACAGGTCGAGCGTCTGAGCGCGCACGACAACTTCTTCGACCTCGGCGGGCATTCGCTGCTGATGGCGCAGGTGCACGCGCGTCTGCGCGAGGTGTTGCAGACGGAAGTGCCGGTCATAGAGTTGTTCAAATATCCGACCGTCAGTTCGCTGGCGAAGTATTTCAACGGACGGCAGCAGCAG
>DATHBB010000225.1:0-1522 GCA_035296385.1 Pyrinomonadaceae bacterium
GAGGAGCGAGCGCGTGCCGTCCTTCTTCTGCACGTCAATCGCCACGCCGAGATTGACCGCCGCACGACGCACGCGCGCGGGCTTGCCTTCCGAGAGCGTGAAGCCGTCGTTGAGTTGCGGATATTTTTCGAGCGCGCGAAGGAGGGCGTAGGCGATGAGGTGCGTGAAAGAAGTCTTGCCGCCGCCGTGTTCCTTCAGATGCTTGTTGATGATGCCGCGATTCTCTTCGAGCAGTTTGACGGGCACTTGCCGGTTCGAGGTGGCGGTCGGAACAGTGAGGCTCGTCTCCATGTTTTCGACGATCTTCAAGGCCGCGCCGCGAATCGGTGCGGTTTCGGCGCCCGGCTGCGACACCGCCGTAGCAGTAGCCGGGGCGGGCGCGGTTTGCGCGGGCGTCGCCGCCGGAGCGGGCGCAGTTTGCGTCGCGCTGGCGGCGGGCTGTGTTATTGTCGCCGCCGCTGTCGTTAAGGTCGCGCTGTTGCTGTCTGACGCGCGCGGCTCGGTCGCCGTCGCCGCGCCGTTGCCCGACGACGCGGACGCCGTAGCATCGGACGATGCGGGCACAGACGCGGGCGTCTGCTGGCCGAGCATCTCCGCGAAGTAGGCGCGCCAAGATTCATCCACGAGCGAGGGGTCGCTGCGGAAACGGTCTAGCAGCGTCTCGACGTAAGTGGCGTTTGCGCCGAAGTTTTCGGCGATGAATTGCGAGTAGTCAATCTGGTTTTGTTGTGCGCTCAAGGTCTCGTCACCTCATTCGATGGCTGCCGCCGGATCGCGGCACAAGCTGCGGGGCACGCTCTCCCAAGTTGTACCTGTGTGCTCGAATAATAGCCTATCATTTTCCGTCCCGCACTGCATCCGGCGCTTACGCGCGCACAACCCTGTCCTATAATTTCGACATCACATGACCGCCCTCGAAAATTGACGCCAGAGCTTTCAACTTATGCCGTCGCGGAAAACTCTTAAAAGTTTACTTTGCGCCTCCGTCCTCTGCGCGCTCGTCGTCGTAGCGTGCGGCGCGTGCAGCGCTCCAAGCGCCATCTCGCAGCGCAGGGGGCAAACTAACTTGCCGCGTGCGAACGATGCGGCGGCGACGCCAGCGCCCGTACCCGTCTACGAGTCGCCCGTGCTCGAAAGTCTCGTCGCGGTGGCAAACGAGCGCACGACGCACGAGGTCGAGTACGACCCGACGTATTACAAGTTGGATTACCCCGGCGGCGACGTGCCTTCCGACAAAGGCGTCTGCACGGACGAGGTAATACGCTCCTATCGCGCGCTCGGCATAGACTTGCAGAAGGAAGTGCACGAGGACATGAAGGCGAACTTCTCGCGCTACCCGACGAAGTTTGGCCTGACCACGACCGACACCAACATAGACCATCGCCGCGTGCCGAATCTGCGCGTCTTCTTCGAGCGCAAAGGCCGCTCGCTCCCCATCACCGAAGAGGCCACGGATTACAAACCCGGCGACATCGTCACCTGGGATTTGAACGCCTCGCAGACGCACATCGGCATCGTGGTT
>DATHBB010000226.1:0-3832 GCA_035296385.1 Pyrinomonadaceae bacterium
AAGACGGTGCGACCGAGAAAGAAAGGGATGTTCAGGTAAATCGCCTTGTGCTTGATGATCTCAAGGTCTGCTTCTTCGGGCACGGTCCACGGGTAGAGTTGGTGCGTAAAGAGCGCGACGACGATGGGGATGAAGAGCACGACCATCACGGGCAGCGTCCGCGCGGCGGCTTCGAGCGGGCGGCGTATGACGACGCCCCAACCGCCGCCCGACAAATGGTGCAGCATGATGATGGCGAGCGAGCCGACCGACACGCCCGTCCAGAACATGTAGCCGACGAGGTAGGCGCGCCAGAAGCCCGCGAGGTTGACGAACGCGCCGAGCGCGCACAGCACGAGCGCGACGAGGCCGACGACGAGCGCACGCCCTCCCAGCCGCCCGACCGAAGGCGGGGCGTTGTAATTTGTGTTGGCGGTCTCTAATGGAAAAACTGCTCCTGCGCTCATGGCGTGCGCTCTCCTCCGGTTCCCTGATGTCCGCCTTCGGTGGTCGGCGTGCCCGGCCCCGGCTTGCGCTGGTTGCGCAGATTCTCCGGCACTTCCGCGACGGGCGTGTTCTGGCTCAGTTGCAGCGCACGTATGTAAGCGATGATCTTCCAGCGATCTTCGACCGGAATCATTTGTGCGTAGTCGGGCATCGCGCCCCAGCCGTTCGTGATCACGTCGAAGAAGTGGCCGAGCGTTTCGCCGCGCAAACGGTCGTCGTGCAGAGAAGGCGGTCGGCGGAAGCCGCGCCTGACGATCATGCCGTCGCCGTAGCCCGTCTGCCCGTGACACATCGCGCAGTAGACGTTGAAACGCTCCTCGCCGCGATTCAACTCTTTCTCGGTGATCTGAAACGGAAACTCGTTGACGCTGCCCGGCGTCCCGCTCTGCCCGCCACCGCCAGCGCCGCCGGGGACGTTCCCCGCGACGTTGCCGCGCACGTTCACGTCGCCGCCCGTCTGACTGCCGCCCGCCGCCGCGCCCTGCGCGTTAGGCGCGGTCACGCCCGCGCTCGTCAACGGCGTCAGGCCGCCCGCGCCGCCCGCAGCAGACTGTCCCGCGCCGCCGCCCGACGCGTTCTTCCCCGTGTAGTAAGCCGTGTTCATGTTGCGGAAGCCGCGCGCGACCGTGCCCTCCACGTAGGGGCGCGACGCCTGCCCGTCCGAGAAACTCTTGCTCGGCTCGTAAGCCTCGTAGCGCGGCTGATCCTGCATGTCTTGTCTGCAACCGGACAGGTAAAAGGTAAAAGGTAAAAGGCAAAGGGTGAAGAAGACACGCGCGGAACGCGCGCGCACGCGGGGCGTCTCACCCTTCCCCTTTCCCCCTTCCCCGTTTCCCCTATTCTTAGTGTTCGACATCAGCCACCTCTTGCGCGCCCAAACTGCGTAGAAAGCCGGTCGTCGCCTCGCGGTCGAATTTCGGATCGCGCGCTTCGATGACGAGGAAAAAGCGGTCGCGCGAGGCGAGCGCGAAGTTCGGCACGTTGAAGACGGGATGATACGGTTCGGGCAATCCGTTCAGAGCGAGCATGCCGAAGATGGCCGCCATCGCCGCGCCCAAAATGGTCGTCTCGAAAGTGATCGGAATATAGGCAGGCCAACTGTGCAAAGGCTTGCCGCCGACGTTGAGCGGGTAATTGATCACCGAGACGTAATACTGCAAGGCGTAGCCGCCGAGGAGGCCGATGATGCCGCCGATGAGCACGATGAGCGGCAGACGCTCCTTGTGCGGGCCGACGGCCTCCGACAGAGCCTCAATCGGATAAGGCGAGTAGGCGTCCATCCGGCGGTAACCGTCCTCATACGCGCGCCGCGTCGCCGCGACCACATCGGTCGGGTTATCGAACTCGGCCATCACGCCATAAATTGCCGGCCTGGTTGGTTTCTTCATAACACCTCAACTACAGCGACGCGTGACGAGTGACAAGTTAGAAAGACAAGTCTTTTGTTTTACTTGTCACTTGTCACTTGTCACTTGTCACTGCTTTATCATCCTTCCTGTGCCTCCTCCTTCGGCGCGGCTCCCGGCAGAATGGTGCGCATCTCGAAGATGGAGATGGCCGGGAGGAAGCGTATGAAGAGCAGGAGCAGCGTGAAGAACAGTCCGATAGTTCCGATGAACATCGACCAGTCGAAGATCGTCGGGCGATACATCGCCCATGACGAGGGCAAAAAGTCGCGGTGCAAACTCGTCACGATGATGACGAAACGCTCCAGCCACATGCCGACGCTGATGATCAAAGCGACGACGAACAGGATCACGGTGTTGTGGCGCGCGCGCTTCGCCCAGAGAATTTGCGGGACGATGATGTTCGTGATGATCAGGAGCGCGTAAGCCCACCAGTACGGCCCCGTCCAGATGCGGTTCTTGAGCATGAACCCTTCGTACTCGCTCGCCGAGTACCACGCCATGAACGCCTCCATCATGTAGCCGTAGCCGACAATGAGGCCGGTGGCGAGCATGATCTTCGCGCTGTTGCGCAAATGTCTGAGCGTGATGAAGTCTTCAAGGCCGTAGAACTTGCGCAAAGGGATGGTCAACAGCAAGACCATCGCGAAGCCCGCGTAGATCGCGCCCGCGACGAAATAGGGCGGGAAGATGGTGGCGTGCCAGCCGGGCAGTTGCGAGACGGCGAAGTCGAAGCTGACGATGGTGTGCACGGACAAGACGAGCGGCGTGGCGAGTCCGGCGAGCAGGAGATACGCCGTCTCGTAGCGATGCCAGTGGCGCGCGCTGCCGCGCCAGCCCAAAGCGAGCATGCCGTAGACGACTTTGAACGCCTGATTCTTCGCGCGGTCTCTGAGCGTCGCGAAGTCTGGAATCAAACCGACGTACCAGAACAAGGCCGACACGCTCGCGTAAGTCGAGACGGCGAACACGTCCCACATCAAGGGGCTGCGAAACTGCGGCCAGATGTTCATCGTGTTCGGGTAGGGCAGCATCCAGTAGGCGAGCCACGGGCGACCCGTATGCAGCAGCGGAAAAAGTCCGGCGCAGGCGACGGCGAACAAAGTCATCGCTTCGGCGAAGCGGTTGATGGAGGTGCGCCACTCCTGACGCAGCAGCAGGAGGATGGCCGAGATCAAAGTTCCGGCGTGGCCGATGCCGATCCACCAGACGAAGTTGATGATGTCGAACGCCCAGCCGACCGGCCAGTTGTTGCCCCAGATGCCGATGCCCGTCGTGACGAGATAGGCGATGGTAAACATCAACACGTTCGCCAGCGAGAACGAGATGAAGAAGCCTATGTACCACGCAAGCGGCGTCTTGCGCTTGAGCACGAGCGCGCTGATCTTGTCCGTCACGGACGCGGCGGTGTGCCCCGGCTCGATCACGGGGTTCGGAGTGACGTGGATTAGGTCGTCGTGTGGCTCGTCTACTCTTGATGCCATGAAATTTTACGCCCCATGAATTTCTTTGTTCGGATTGGTCATCGCCGACAAGTAGGTTGTGCGCGGGCGCGTGTTGAGTTCCGCGAGCAAACTATAGTTGCGCTTGTCGTGATGGAAGCGCGCGACGCGGCTGTTCTGGTCGTTGAGGTCGCCGAAGATGATGGCCTCGGTCGGGCAGGCCGACTGGCAGGCCGTGACGATCTCGCCATCGCGCACCTTGCGATCCTCTTTCTCCGCTTCGATTCGCGCATACGCGATGCGCTGGACGCAGTAAGTGCACTTCTCCATCACGCCGCGCGAGCGCACCGTGACTTCCGGGTTGCGCATCATCTTGAGGCTCGGCGTGTCGAAATCCTGATAGAGCAGGAAGTTGAAACGTCGCACCTTGTACGGGCAGTTGTTCGAGCAATAGCGCGTGCCGACGCAGCGGTTGTAAACCATGTCGTTCAAGCCTTC
>DATHBB010000227.1:0-9226 GCA_035296385.1 Pyrinomonadaceae bacterium
GACTTCGATGCCTTCGGGCAGCGGAAACTCGATGGGGTGCGAATAGCCGAGCGAGAAGACAATGCGCTTCGCCTGCACGTCGGCCTTGTAGCCGACGCCGACCACGTCCATCTGCTTCGTGAAGCCTTCGGTCACGCCGACGATGGCGTTGTTCGCCAGCGCGCGCGCCAGCCCGTGTTGCGCCGCCAGTTCATCCGTCTCACGTATGGCTTGCAACTGGTCGCCTTCCAACTGAAACGTGATGCCTTCGGGCACGGGCGTCGTCAAAGTTCCCTTCGGCCCTTTAACCTTCAACTCGCGCTCGCCGACCGTCACGGTCACGCCCGCAGGCACGGTGATAACTTTCTTTCCGATACGAGACATAACAACAACCTCAAGGATGAACGATGAACGCGGAACGATGAATAAAAGATATTGCTTTTACTTCATCGTTCATCGTTCCTACTTCATCGTTTAGTAGATTTGTGCCAAAACTTCGCCGCCGACGTTTTCGCGGCGGGCGCGCTTGCCGCTCATCAGGCCGCGCGAAGTCGAGACGATGTTGACGCCGTAGCCGCCGAGGACTTTCGGGATTTCGCCCGAACCCATGTAGACGCGCCTGCCGGGACGCGAGACGCGCGAGAGGTGCGAGATGGACGAAGTGCCGCGCGCATCGTAGCGCAGGAAGATGCGTATCGTGCGCTTGATGCCTTCGCCCTTGACGACGAAGTTGTTGATGTAGCCCTCTTCCTTGAGGATGCGGGCGATCTCCAGTTTCAATTTCGACGCCGGGATGTCCACGCGTGAGTGCTTCGCTGAAATCGCGTTGCGCATCCGCGCCAGCATGTCGGCAATAGGATCAGTCATTACTCTACAACTCCAGTTTACGCCGTCAGGTTTCAACCTCTCTTCCGTGCGAGCGGCTGACTGCTGACGGTCAATTATCTAATACTTACCAACTCGATTTGACGACGCCGGGAATCTGCCCTTGCAGCGCGAGTTCGCGGAAGCAGATGCGGCACAGTTGGAACTTACGCAAGTAGCCTCGCGGCCTGCCGCAACGCTTGCAGCGCGTGTAAGCGCGCGAAGAGAATTTCGGTGTCCGGTTCGCCTTCGCGATTAAGGATTTCTTTGCCATATAACCTCAGTGACGAGTGACAAGTGACGAGTGACGAGCCGGAGACAAGCAGTTGTTTTAACTTGTCACCCGTCACTTGTCACTCGTCACTGCTCTATTGTCTGAACGGCATGCCGAGCGCCTTGAGTAGCGCGCGGGCTTGCTCGTCGTTGCGCGCGGTGGTGACGATAGAGATGTTCATGCCGCGCGTTTTGTCCACTTTGTTGAAATCGATTTCGGGGAAGATCAACTGGTCGCGTATGCCGAGCGTGTAGTTGCCGCGCCCGTCGAAGGCTTTAGGGCTTACGCCGCGAAAATCGCGCACGCGCGGAAGCGCCACCGAGACGAAGCGATCTAAAAACTCGTACATGCGGTCGCCGCGAAGAGTGACCATCGAGCCGATGGGCATGCCCTCGCGCAGTTTGAACGACGCGATGGATTTTTTGGCCTTCGTCGTGACGGGCTTCTGACCGGCGATGGCCGAGAGTTCGTCCGCCGCCGTGTCTATGATCTTGGAGTTGCTGATGGCCTCTCCGAGTCCCATGTTGATGACGATCTTTTCGAGGCGCGGCGTCGCCATCGGGTTCGTGATGTTGAACTCCTTGGCGAGCGCGGGCGCGATCTCTTTCTGGTAACGCTCTTTCAGTCTTGCAGCCATTGTCTCTCTACCTCTCGCGTCTGGGTCTCGCCCGCGTGACCGGCGTTTCCAGACTCAAACTAACCTCACGGATAACTCAACAGATAACTCAAAAAACTACTTCTCGATGACGCTCCCGCTCTTCGTGGCGATGCGCTGGCTCGCGCCCTCCGCGCTCTTGCCCGCGCGCACGCGCGTCGGCTTGCCCGAATCCGGATCGATCAACTGGACGTTCGAGATGTCTATGTAAGCTTCTTTGTCGATGATGCCGCCGCCGCGATTGTTCTGCGGATTGGCGCGCTGGTGCTTCTTCATAATCGCCACGCCTTCAACCTTGACGCGGTTCCTGGCGGGCAACACTTCGAGCACGCGACCGCGCTTGCCGTTGTCGCGTCCGGCGATGACGATCACCTGATCGCCTTTTCTGATCTTGGCGCGTTTGCTTCCCGTTCCTGACATTGTCTTAAATCACCTCCGGCGCGAGCGAAACGATCTTCATAAAATTGAGGTCGCGCAGTTCGCGCGCGACGGGGCCGAAGACGCGCGTGCCAATCGGCGTGTTGTCGTCTTTGATGAGCACCGCCGCGTTCTGGTCGAAGCGGATATAGGTGCCGTCCTTGCGGCGCACCTCTTTGCGCGTGCGCACGATGACGGCGTTGTGCACCGTGCCCTTTTTGACCGCGCCGTCCGGCGCAGCCTCTTTGACGGTCACTTTGATCTTATCGCCGAGGACGGCGTGCCGCCCCGTCGAACCGCCGATGCTCATAATCATCTCGACACGCCGCGCGCCCGAATTATCGGCCACCTCCAGCGATGTCTGCATTTGAATAGCCATAGCTCACTCCGTTCGCAGTGACGAGTTGGGAGTGACGAGTGACGAGTCAGAATCAAGACAAGTTTCAAGACAAAATTTCTTCTGCTTTAACTTGTCACTTGTCACTTGTCACTTGTCACTTTCTCTATTTCTCCGCCTTCTGCACGATCTCTACGACGCGCCAGCGTTTTCTGGCCGAGAGCGGTCGGGTCTCGACGATGCGCACCTTGTCGCCGACGGTCGCACCCGTCTCGTCGTGCGCCATGAACTTCGACGTGCGCCGCACGTAGCGGCGATACTTCGGGTGCTTGATCAGACGGTCCACGCGCACCACGATGGTCTTCTCCATCTTGTCCGAAGCCACGATGCCGACCTTCTCCGCGCGACGCCCGCGCTTGCCCGCTTCCGTGCCCGAGGCGTTGCCCGCTTGCGAGTCAACGTTCGGCGCAACCTCGTGCGCCAGAGTCTCGCCCGAGTCTTTTGCTTCCGCCGCGCGCACGTCGTCGGTCGCGCTCGCGCGCTCTTCGTTCGGCGCGTCCTGCTCCGCCGTTGTCGTCTCTTCCTGATTTTCTTCTGCCATCATAATCTCCAACGATGAACGCGGAATGATGAAGGATGAACTTTTTGGAATTCATCGTTCCGCGTTCAGACTTCCTCGTTTACTTTTCCGCCTGCTGCGCCATCTGTCGCTGCGTCAACAGCGTGTTCAGGCGCGCGAGCGTGCGCTTCTCCTGGCGCAGACGCTTCACCGCGTCCATCTCGCCGAGCGCCAGTTTGAAGTTCAAACGAAACATAGACTCTTTGACGCGCGCCGCCTCTTCCCGCAAGTCCTCGTCCGACATGCCGCTCAACTTTTCCAACTCTTCGCGTTTCTTCATGGCTACTAAACTGCGCCCCCTTCCTGCTCCGCGCGTGTGACGAACTTCGTCTTGATCGGGAGCTTCTGCGCCGCGAGACGCATCGCCTCGCGCGCCGTCGGCTCGTCCACGCCTTCGATCTCGTAAAGTATGCGGCCCGGTTTAACGACCGCCACCCAGTATTCCGGCGCGCCCTTGCCCTTACCCATGCGCGTTTCCGCGGGCTTCTTCGTGACGGGCTTGTCGGGGAACATGCGAATCCAGATTTTGCCGCCGCGCTTGATGTGGCGCGTCATGGCGATACGTGCCGCCTCGATCTGGCGATCCGTGATCCACGCAGGCTCCAAACATTTCAGACCGTACTCGCCGAAGCTGATCGCCGCGCCGCGCGTGGCCGTCCCCGTCATGCGCCCGCGCATCTGCTTCCGGTGCTTAACTTTTTTCGGCATCAACATGATGTTTCGCTCCGCTCAACTGTCAGTAGTCAGTTGTCAGTTGTCAGTTGTTTTCGTCTGACCCGGCTTGAGTCTCAATCTTTAGAGCGCAAGCTACGCGGGCACATGCAACGGACAACTGACGACTGACAACGAACAATCCTTATCCCCTGTCGCCGCGCGGGCGACCACGATCTCCACGATCCCCACGGTCGCCGCGATTGTCGCCGCCTTCGCGTTCGCGCCGCGTGCGCGGGCGACGCTCACGTTCGCCGCGTTCGCCGCGCGGTTCGTTGATCGGGTCGGTCGCCGTGCCGCGCGCCATAGCCGCTTTCGGGTCGAGAATCTCGCCCCTGTAAATCCAGACTTTGACGCCGATGACGCCGAAAGTCGTGTGCGCCTGCGCGAAGCCGTAATCGATGTCTGCGCGCAAGGTGTGGAGCGGGAGCCGTCCCTGCAAGTACCACTCGCTGCGCGCGATCTCAGCGCCGTTCAAGCGTCCGCCGACCTTGACCTTGATACCCTGCCCGCCGAACCGCAGCGTCTCTTCCACGGTCTTGCGCATGGCGCGGCGGAAGGCGATGCGCTTCTCAAGCTGCACGGCGATCTTCTCGGCCTGCAACTGCGCGTTGAGTTCCGGCTTGTGAATCTCCTGAATCGAGACGAGCACTTCGCGCCCCGTGCGTGAGGCGATGTCGGCCTTGAGCTTGTCGATCTCCGCCCCTTTTCGCCCGATGATGATGCCGGGGCGCGAGGTGTAGATGATGATCTTCAAGCGGTTGGCCGCACGTTCCACGTCAACGTGCGAGACGCCCGCGCCGTTGAAGCGCGCCTTGAGCGTCGCCTTCAGCTTCAAGTCTTCGAGCAAAAACTCGCCGTACTGTTTCTTTGCGAACCAGTGCGAATGCCAGTCCTTGTTATAGCCGAGGCGGAAGCCGTATGGATGAACTTTCTGACCCATTTATTCTCCGTTCAAACTTAACTATTCTGCGGTTGCTGTTTCGCCGCCCGTCGTCGCCGTCGTAGTCTCGGCGGCGGGCGCGTCAGTTGCAGCCGTCTCAGGTTTCTTCGTCGCCGCGCGTTTCGCAGCGGCCTTCGGGGCGGCGGCGGTTTTAGCCGCCAGCTTCTTGCCCGGCTTCGTCGTCTGCGGCTTGCCCGCTTTCGACGGGCGCTTGCCCTTCACGGCCTCTTGCTCGTCGCTCGACAAAAGCACGGTGACGTGATGAAAGTGTCGTCGCTCCTTGTAGGCGCGGCCTTGCGGCGCGGGGCGCATGCGGCGGCGATTCTTTGTCGGCCCCATGTCGATGAAACACGCCTTGACCCACAAGTCGTCGGGATCGACGGCGATGTTCGCCTTCTCCGCAGCCTCGGTCGCGTTCGCCACCGCCGAACGCAGGCACTTCTCGATGCCGTCCGCCGCGCGCTTGTTCGTGTATTGCAACACGGCCAACGCCTCGTTGACGTTCTTGCCGCGAATCATGTCAACCACGAGTCGCGCCTTTTGCGGCGACCCGCGCAGATACTTTGCACTCGCTCTTGCGTCCATAACTAACCTCAAACGATGAACTAGGAACGATGAACGATGAATGAAAGACAGTCGCTTTTAATTCAGCGTTCCGCGTTCATCCTTCATCGTTTATCTTGCTACTTTTCCGCCCTTTTCGGCCTTCGTTCCCGAGTGGCCTTTGAAGGTGCGCGTCGGCGCGAACTCGCCGAGTTTGTGGCCGACCATGTTCTCCGTCACGTAGACGGGCAGGTGGCGTTTGCCGTTATGCACGGCGAAGGTCAGGCCGACGAAGTCGGGCGTAATCGTCGAGCGGCGCGACCACGTCTTGATCGCGGGCGGGCGCGCTCCGCTCTCGCGAATCCGCTCCACCATCTTCAACAAATAGCCGTCAATGAACGGGCCTTTTTTAACTGAACGTGCCATATCAACTCCAAACGATGAAGTATGAACGATGAACGATGAAGTAAAGGCGGTCTATTCCGCGTTCATCGTTCCGCGCTCATCATTTACTTAACTCGTCTATCGCGTACGATCATCTTCTGCGTGCGTTTGTTTGAGCGCGTCTTGTAGCCGCGCGTCGGTTGTCCCCACGGCGTCACCGGATGACGACCGCCGGAGGTCTTGCCCTCGCCGCCGCCGTGCGGGTGATCCACGGGGTTCATCGCCACGCCGCGCACGTGCGGGCGTATGCCCTTCCAGCGCGAGCGTCCGGCCTTACCGAACGAGACGTTTTCGTGCTCGACGTTGCCCACTTGCCCCACCGTCGCCATGCAAACAACAGGCACGCGCCGCACTTCGCCTGAAGGCATGCGCAGTTGCGCGTAGTCGCCTTCTTTGGCGACGAGTTGCGCGAACGCGCCCGCCGAGCGCGCCATCTGGCCGCCTTTGCCCGGGCGCAGTTCGATGTTGTGAATCTGCGTCCCCAGCGGAATGTTGCGGAGCGGCAAGGCATTGCCCGGCAGGATGTCCGCTTCGGGGCCGCTCATGATGGTCTTGCCGACTTCGATTCCGGCGGGCGCGAGAATGTAACGCTTCTCGCCGTCCAGGTAAGTGATGAGCGCGATGTGCGCCGAGCGATTCGGATCGTATTCAAGCTGCGTGACGCGACCGGGCACGCCCGGCTTGTCGCGCTTGAAATCAATGATGCGATAGAAACGCTTCGCGCCGCCGCCGCGACGACGCACGGTGATGTGGCCGTCGTTGTTGCGCCCGGAGATGCGCGTCTTCTTCTCCAGCAGAGACTTCTCAGGCTCCGCGCCCTTCGTCAACTCATCGCGCGTCAGATACGTCTGGTAACGACGCGCCGGTGATGTCGGTGTAAGTTTCTTGATGCCCATAATCTTTTAAGTGACGAGTGACGAGTGACGGGTGACAAGCAAGAACAAGTTTTCAACTTGTCACTCGTCACTTGCAACTTGTCACTGCTTTTAGATCGCTTCGCCGTAATCGAGCGGCTTCTCGCCCTCTTGGAGCGTGACGTAGGCTTTCTTCCACGAAGGCTTGCGGCCTTCAAAACGACCGCGCCGCGCCTTCTTGCCCATGTAATTCAGCGTGCGCACGCTGGCGACTTTCACGTCGAAAATTCGCTCGATGGCCGACTTGATCTCGGGCTTCGTGGCGTTTTTATCGACGCGGAAGGTCAACAGTTGCTTGCCGTCCTGCGTCTCTTCCTTCGCGACGAGCGCCTTCTCCGTGATCACCGGCGACTTGATGATGTCCCACACTGTTCGCATCTTTTACGCCGCCTCCTCTGTCGTATTCTCTTCCGCCGCACCCGTCGCGACGCTATTGCCGCTGTCGTCCGCTTCGTCGTCGTGCGCGCCCGTCCGGCGCTTCGGGTCGAGCATGTCGCTCAACTCTTCGGCAGCCGTGCGCGAGAGCACGAGCTTCTCGTGGTAGAGCAGATCGTAGATGTTGAGGCTGCGGCTCGTCGTGATCTTGGCGCGTTTGACGTTGCGCGAAGCGAGCAGCAGATTGTCGTTGTCGTGCGAGTCAACGATTAAAGTCTTGCCTTCGAGTCCGAGCGTGCCGAGCGCGCCGACGAAATCTTTCGTCTTCGCCGCCCCGAGCGTGAACGCGTCGAGCACGATGATGTTGCCCTCGCGCAGCCGCTCCGACAACGCCGAGCGCAAAGCGCCGCGCCGCATCTTCTTCGGCAGATTGTGCGACCAATCCTTCGCCTGCGGCCCGTGCACGTTGCCGCCGCCCTTCCACAGGGGCGAACGGATGCTGGCGATGCGCGCGCGCCCCGTGCCCTTCTGCTTCCAGAGTTTCTTGCCCGAACCGGACACGTCGCCGCGCGTCTTCGTGCCGACCGTGCCCGCGCGCGCCTTCGCCAGGTAAGCCTTGACGGCGGTGTGCACCAAGCCCTCGTTAAACTCCGCGCCGAACACGGCGTCGGACAGTTCGAGGTCGGCGACCTCTTCGTTCTTCAAATTGCGCACCTTCACGGTAGGCATAAACACACTCCATAACGATGAAGTAGGAACGATGAAGGATGAAGTTAAGACAACTGCCTTTTGTTCATCGTTCCGCGTTCATCGTTCATCATTTCTTTTTCTGTCTGACAGACTTTTTGACGATGACGACCGTACCGTTTGCGCCGGGCACCGCGCCGCGAATCATCAACAAATTGTTTTCCGCATCGACGCGCGCGACCGTCAAACCTTTAACGGTGATGCGCACGTCGCCCATGTGACCCGAAGAGCGCGTGCCCTTGATGACGCGCGAAGGGTAGGCCGACTGGCCTATCGAACCCGGCGCGCGCACGTTCATGGAGCCGTGCGATTCGGGGCCGCGACTGAAGTTGTGACGCTTCACCGTGCCCGCGAAACCGCGACCCTTGCTCTTGCCGATCACTTCAATCGTGTCGCCGTCGGCGAACTGATCCGCGACCAAAACCGTGTCGCCCACGTTCACGCCCGCGTCGCCTTCAAGGCGAAACTCTTTCAAGACGCGCGTGGGCGGCGTGCCCGCGCCCGTCTTTTCGAAGTGGCCGCGCATCGGCTTGTTGACGTTCTTCAACTTTACGGGGCGCTCTTCGACCAGGCCGATCTGCACGGCGTCGTAGCCGTCCTTGCCCGCCGCCGATTTTGTCTGCACCACGACGCAAGGCCCCGCCTTGATGACCGTCACCGGAGTGACCGTGCCATCGTCGGCGAACAACTGCGTCATGCCGACTTTCTTACCGATGATTCCGTTAATCATCACAATACCTCAGTGACGAGTGACGAGTGACGAGTGACAAGTTAAAAAGCATTTTCCTGCTCGTCACTTGTCACTTGTCACTTATCACTGTTTTATCTGTCCCTGCCGAACGCTTTGATCTCGACATCCACGCCAGCGGGCAGGTCGAGTTTCATCAGCGCATCCACGGTCTGCGGAGTCGGGTCGAGAATGTCCATCAGGCGCTTGTGCGTCCTGATCTCGAACTGCTCGCGCGACTTTTTATCGACGTGCGGCGAGCGCAAGACCGTCCACTTGTTTTTGGAAGTGGGGAGCGGTATCGGCCCGGCCACGCGCGCGCCCGTGCGTTTCGCAGTCTCCACGATCTCGGAGGTGGATTGATCCAGCACGCGATGATCGTAAGCCTTGAGTCTGATTCTGATCTTTTCGTTCAGCATAATTTTTAACTTTGAGAACTATTCGACGACTTCGGAGACGGTACCTGCGCCGACGGTTCTACCACCTTCGCGAATGGCGAACCGCAAGCCCTTCTCCATCGCGATAGGGGCAATCAGCTCGATCTCCATCGCCACGTTATCGCCCGGCATCACCATCTCTACGCCTTCCGGCAGGTGCGCCACCCCCGTCACGTCCGTCGTCCGAAAGTAGAACTGCGGGCGGTATCCCGTAAAAAACGGCGTGTGTCGGCCTCCCTC
>DATHBB010000228.1:0-4770 GCA_035296385.1 Pyrinomonadaceae bacterium
ATGAAAGAGTCTCTGCGCGACCGCAGGGACATCCCCACAGAGCAGGCGCGCGAAGCCGTCCCGCCGGGAACGCTCCCCGCCTCCGGCATCTCCGCGCTCAACGAAGCGGCGGCGCAGGACGCGGACGAAAAAGCAAACGTCTCGCGCCCCTACACGATCCCCTCGCGGCACGAACGCCGCAGGTCATCTTAAAACAGTGACAGGTGACAAGTGACAAGTTAAAACTTGTTCTTTCCTGTCACCTGTCACTTGTCACCTGTCACTTGAGCTTATGAGTAAAGATATTGAGCGCGAACAGGCGATAGCCGAGCAGGCGGCGAGTGAACCGTTGAAGGATCAGGCGGGCGCGGGGTTGATCTCTGCGCTGCAAGGGTCGCACGCCGGAGCGGTGTCGGAGGTGATTGAAGCATTCGGCGAGATCACGATTGTCGTGCCGCGCGAGCGTTTGATCGAACTGTGCGAGTATTTGAAGACGGCGCCGGAGTTCGGGTTCAATCTGCTGGCGGACATCTGCGGCGTTGATCGCGGGCCGGAGGAAGACCCGCGCTTCGAAGTCAACTATCATCTTTTTTCGACGACCAAATTTCACCGCCTGCGTCTCAAGGTGGTCTTGAGTGAAGAAGACGCGCGCGTGCCGACCGTGACGAATATTTGGCGCACGGCCAACTGGCACGAGCGCGAAACCTTCGACATGTTCGGCGTACGCTTCGACGGACATCCCGATTTGCGCCGCATACTCCTGCCCGACGACTGGCAGGGGCACGCGCTGCGCAAAGACTTCCCGCTGCGCGGCTACGAGCCGTACAGCCTTAGCTAAGTGACAGATGACAAGTGGCGAGTGACAAGTTAAAAACCGTCTTCGCTCGCCACATATCTTTACTCGTCTTTTCTCGTCACCTGTCACTCGTCACTCGTCACTGATTTCTTATGGTCGCAAATCTACCGCCGCAATTCGAGGTTGTCGATCAGCCGTTCGACACGCAAATGACGATCTCGATGGGGCCGCAGCACCCTTCGACGCACGGCGTCCTGCGTCTCGAACTCGTCTTAGACGGCGAGATGGTCGTCAAGTGCACGCCCGACATCGGCTATCTCCACACGGGCATGGAGAAGCTGTTCGAGTATAAGAAGTACCAGCAAGGCATCGTCATCACGGACCGGATGGACTACCTGAATCCGCTCGGCAACAATCTCTGCTACGTGATGGCGGTGGAGAAATTGCTCGGACTTGAAATACCCGAACGCGCGCAGGTAATACGCGTCCTGATGTGCGAGTTGCAGCGCATCGCCTCGCACATGGTCTGGCTGGGGACGCACGCGCTCGACATCGGCGCGATGACCGTCTTCTTCTACGCCTTCCGCGAGCGCGAGAAGATTTTGAACTTGATCGAAGCCGCCTCCGGCGGTCGCCTGACGCCGTCTTATTTCCGTATCGGCGGTCTGATGATGGACTTGCCCGCTGGCTTCGAGTCGCGCGTCAAGCAGTTCATAGATAAATTCCCGAAGGCGATTGGCGAATTCGAGACGCTGTTGTCGGGCAACCGCATTTTCCAGTCGCGCACGCAAGGCGTCGGCATCATCACCGCCGACGACGCGATTGACATGGGCGTCACGGGGCCATGCCTGCGCGGGAGCGGCGTCAATGTTGACGTGCGGCGCACGAACCCTTACACGGGTTACGAGACTTACGATTTCGAGGTGCCGGTCGAGCAGAGTTGCGATGTGTGGGCGCGCTACGTCGTGCGCATGCGCGAACTTCGCGAGTCTCTGAAGATCACGCGGCAGGCGCTCGGTCGTTTGAAGCCCGGATCGGTTAAGGCCGATGCGCCGAAAGTCGTCCTGCCGGATCGCGAGGCGATGAAGACGCACATGGACGCGCTCATACATCACTTTTTGATCGTGGCCGAAGGCTTCAACGTCCCTGCGGGCGAAGTCTATCACCCGATTGAAGGCTCGAAGGGCGAACTCGGCTGCTACGTGAGATCGGACGGCGGGCCGAAGCCCGCGCGCGTACACTTTCGCGGCCCCTCGTTCGTCAACCTCTCAGCCCTCCCGCACATGGCCGAGGGCGAGATGGTCGCAGACGTGGTCGCCATCATCGGCTCGCTCGACATCGTGCTCGGCGAAATTGATCGGTAGAGCGTCCGTTGTCAGTGGTCAGTTGTCCGTTGTTTAGTGACTATCACACAAGTTACTAAAGAAGGGCTTGAACAACTGACAACGGACGACGGACAACTGACAGCTTTATGAGTAAACAGTTCACGCCCAACAATCCTTTGCCGCAGGAAGCGCCCGTGCCGGATGAGATCGCGAAGTTTTCGGCGGCGGTGGAGGCGGAGATCGACGCGCATCTGGCAAAGTATCCGGTGAAGCGTTCGGCGATTCTGCCGATCATGTTCGTCGTGCAGCGCGAGCGCGGCGGCTATCTGGACAAGCCGGGCGTGGCATATCTCGCGGATCGCCTGGACGTGCGCGTCACGGACATCTGGGAGGTGGCGACCTTCTACTCGATGATCAACACGGAGCCGGTCGGCAAGTATCACTTGCAGGTGTGCCGCACGCTCTCGTGCAAGATTCTCGGCGCGGACAAGATCACCGAACATTGCAAGAGCCGCCTCGGCATCAAACCGGGCGAGACGAGCGAGGACGGGCAGTTTTCGCTCTCCGAAGTCGAATGTCTCGGCTCCTGCGGCACAGCGCCGATGATGCAAATAGGTTTCGACTACTACGAAAACCTGACGCCTGAAAAAGTTGACGAACTCATAGAGAAGTGTCGCAGCAATCAACTCTCGAACGGCGTCCGCTGAAGTTTACGGAAGTTTTGCGAGCCGCGAGTTACGGAGTTTTATTAGTTCGATTTTTCGTCTCCTGTGAATAATATGTTTATCGGTGCAATCGGTTGCGAACCGCTACAACTCGCGCGCGTCAATTTCGAGCGTTCGCAGTCGCTCGAAACTTACCGGCAGCACGGCGGCTATGAGGCGCTCGGCAAAGTGCTCGGCGGGATGTCGCCCGACGACGTGATCGCGGAGGTGAAGAAGTCTGCATTGCGCGGTCGCGGGGGCGCGGGTTTCCCTACGGGGATGAAGTGGGGTTTCGTGCCGAAGGATTCGCCGAAGCCGAAGTACGTCGTCTGCAACGCGGACGAGTCGGAGCCGGGCACGTTCAAGGATCGCTACATCATGGAGCGCGACCCGCACATGCTCATCGAAGGCATGTTGATCGCCGCCTACGCGCTCGGCTCGAAGGCGACCTACATCTACACGCGCGGCGAGTATCGCTACCTGATCGAGATCATGGATCGCGCGATTGAAGAGGCGCGCGCCGCAGGTCTGGTCGGCGATAAGATTCTAAAGACGGACTTCTCGTGCGAGGTCTATACGCACACGGGCGCGGGCGCGTACATCTGCGGCGAGGAGACGGCGCTCCTGAACTCGCTCGAAGGCTTGCGCGGGCACCCGCGCATGAAGCCGCCCTTCCCCGCCGTCGCGGGTCTCTACGGCTGCCCGACGGTCGTGAACAACGTAGAGACTCTGACCGCCGTGCCCGACATCATCAAGATGGGCGGCGAGGCTTATCAGAAGTTGGGGACGGAAAAGAGCGGCGGCACGAAACTTTGGTCGGTCTCGGGACATGTGAACCGACCCGGCGTCTACGAGTTGCCGATGGGCTACGTGGACATGGAAAAGTTCATCATGGAAGACTGTCAGGGCATCACGGGCGGGCGCAAACTCAAGGCCGTGATTCCGGGCGGGTCGAGCGTCTACATCATGCCCGCCTCAGACATCGAAGGCAAAAAAGTCACGATGGACTACGAGGGTCTGGTCGCCGCCGGATCGTCTGTCGGCTCAGGCGGCTTCATCGTGATGGACGAGACGGTTGACATCTTCGAGTCCACCAAGAATCTGACGGAGTTTTACAAGCACGAATCCTGCGGCTGGTGCACGCCCTGCCGCGAGGGCACGGACTGGCTCGTCAAAGTCTTCAAACGCATCGCGCGCGGCGAAGGCAAGGCGGACGACGCGCAATTGCTTCTTGACCTGTGCGACAACATCGAGGGCAAATCGTTCTGCCCGCTCGGCGACGCCGCCTCGTGGCCGATCCAGTCAGCCATCAAGAAGTTTCCCGAAGACTTCAGAAAACATCTCGCGCCGCTCGCGAAGACCAAAGCGTTGCCGACGATGGCGGGCGAGAACAGCCACCAAAATTTAGAAACCGACACATTTATTTCAAAAACGCGATAAGCACGATTTTAATTGTCCCGGAGTATTTCAGCTCATGGTTGAGAAAATCAAAGTCACGACCAACGGCAACCTCAACAGGTTGGCAAACGTGACTGAGGTGAGAAATGATTTTCAACGTCACGATAGATAGAGATGAAGACGGCATATGGATCGTCGAATGCCCTTCGATTCCCGGCTGTGTCAGTCAGGGCGAGACCAAAGAAGAGGCGTTGGAAAACGTGAAAGACGCCATCAGGCAATGCCTGCAAGTTCGTGCAGAAAAGGGTTACCCGCTGACGATTGAGACCCGACAAGTTGAGGTTGCGGCATAATGGGTTTCGCTTCCCGTCTTGAGTGGCCGAGAAGTTGTAAAAGTATTCGCGTCATTTGGATGGGAAGTATCGCCCCAAAGCGGGAGTCATATCATTATGACGAAAAGCGGTGCAACGGTTACGCTCTCTATACCGGATCATAGGGAAGTTGCGAAGGGAACGCTTCGGAGTCTCATTCGCTCCGCCAATCTGACTGTGGATGAGTTTACAGCATC
>DATHBB010000229.1:0-2641 GCA_035296385.1 Pyrinomonadaceae bacterium
CGGCGCGACAACTCCGAGCCGTAGTCGAAGAAGGCGTAGGACTCGCGCTCCGTCTCCTCGAAAATTTTGATGTAATCGGCCTCGCTCCCCGCCCAGGCGGCGCGCACCGCCGACGGGTCGCGAAAGAGCAGGCAGCCGCAATCGACCGGCGTGTAGAGCCACTTGTGCGGGTCGAGCGAAACGGAATCGGCTTCTTTGAGTCCGGCCAGACGCGCGCGCTTCGACGGGTCCACGTGCGCGAGCGCGCCGTATGCGCCGTCAACATGAAACCAGAGATCGTGTTTGCGCGCGACTCTGGCGATCTCCGCGAGCGGATCAATCGCGCCCGTGTTGACCGTGCCCGCGCTCGCCACAATGCAGAAGGGCTGAAATCCGTCTCGCACGTCGCGCTCGATCCTTTCGCGCAGACGCCCTACGTCCATGCGAAAATTTTCATCGGTTTCGACGACGCGCACCTGCTCGCGCCCCAGGCCCAGTATGTCCGCCGCCTTCGCGATGGACATGTGCGCCTGATCGGAGACGTAGAGCGTCGCAGGCCGCGCCGCCCGCCATAAACCTTTTTGCGAGACATCGACGCCGCTCGCCAACGTCGCATCATCAACGCCGCCCGTCATTGCACCGTCAACGCTGCGCGCAGTCGCCGACGCATCGACGCGAACGCGGCGCGTCGTAGTCGTCGCCGCACCCGCGTCGCCGTTCGTCTTCGCGCGTGTCTTCGTGCGATGCGCGACGTAGAGCGCGTTCAAATTCGCCATCGAGCCGCCGCTCGTCAGCAAGCCGCTCGCGCCCTCCTCCGGCGTGTAACCGGCGAGCGCTGCGAGCCAGCGTACGACCGTGTGCTCAACTTCGGTCGCCGCCGGAGCGGAACGCCACGCGGGGACGTTTTGATTGAGCGCGGACGCGATGAGGTCTGCGAATGCGCCGACGGGCGTGGCGGGCGAAGCGACGTAGCCGAAGAAACGCGGGTGGCTGCTGTGGCGGCTGCCCTCGAAGATGCGCCTGCAATCGGCGAACAGCGCGTCGAGCGAATCGGGCGCGTCGGGCGCGAGCGGCGTGTCGAACTGCGCGGCCAACTCCGGGGCAGGCGTCTGCGTCAAGACCGGAATCTCGCCGACGCGCCGGAAGTAGTCCGACACCAACTCGACGGCGCGCGCCGCGAGTTCGTCAAACGCATCATTCGTGATGTCGAGCGACGAAGCGCGCTCGCTGTCTTCCGCGTGCGCGCCCTGCGTGTCATGACTTGCTTCTTTACTCATACGATGGACATCTCTAACAAAGTCCAAACCCTATCACAGCGCCTGCGCTTCACAGAAATATTCTTGCCGCGCCGTGCCCGCTGCGCTTATAGTCTCCGCACACGACACAAACACAGTGACAAGTGACGAGTGACGAGTGACGAGATTAAGACAGTTTCAAGTTTCAGGTCTGAAAGTCTTTGGTTTTTAACTTGTCACTCGTCACTTGTCACTTGTCACTGTTCTTGGAGGTTTGAATATGTCCATCGCAGGCCACGCCACGATTGAGGGGACGACGCGCTACCGCGAGCGTTTGCAGCGAGAGACGGTTGCCGCGAACCATTTCCGGCTCGAACAAAACCTCTGGCTCTCGTCCGTCGGCATCGGCACCTATCTCGGCAAACCGGACGCCGCGACCGACGCGCGTTACACCGAGACGGTCGCACGAGCCGTCGCGCTCGGCGCGAACGTCATAGACACGGCGGCCAACTATCGTTTCCAGCGCAGCGAGCGTTCAATCGGCGCGGCGCTCACACAGTTGATCGAAGGCGACGCCGCCATCGTAGCGCGCGACGAGATCGTCGTCTGCACGAAGGGCGGCTACATTCCCTTCGATGGCGATCCGCCGAACGGGCAGGAGGGCGTCAGCCGCTACATCGCCAAGACTTTCGTGGAAACGGGCGTCGCAGACTTCGCGGACATCGCGGCGGGCAGCCATTGCATGACGCCGAAATATCTCGCGCACCAGATCGAGCAATCGCTCCGCAACCTCCAACTCTCGACCGTTGACGTGTACTACATACACAATCCGGAGACGCAACTCGGCGTCGTCTCGCGCGCGGAATTCGAGACGCGCCTGCGCGCCGCCTTCGAGCAACTTGAGCGGAGCGTCGCCGAAGGGAAGATCAAAAACTACGGCGTGGCGACGTGGAACGGCTTTCGCCTCGCGCCCTCAGAGCGCTCGTTTCATTCGCTGGAACGCATGGTCGAACTAGCGCGCGAAGCCGCGGGCGGCGACAGGCATCATTTCCGTTTCGTCCAACTTCCCTTCAACCTCGCGATGCCCGAAGCGCTCGTCCTCGCCAACCAAACTTTTCAAGGCGCGCAAATCTCCATGCTCGAAGCGGCGCGCGCGCTCGAAGTGACGGTCGTAGCGAGCGCCTCGATCTTGCAGGGCAAGGTGGCGCGCGACCTCGCGCCCGAGGTACGCGAACCGCTCGGTTCGCTCGCCTCCGACGCGCTCACCGCCATACAGTTCGTGCGCTCCACGCCCGGCATCACCACCGCGCTCGTCGGCATGAGCCGCCTCGCGCACGTCGAAGAAAACCTCAAACTCGCGCGCATCGAACCGGCGCGCCCCGATCAATATCAACAGTTGTTTTCGACGGGCGAGGCGTAGGGCGACG
>DATHBB010000230.1:0-3999 GCA_035296385.1 Pyrinomonadaceae bacterium
CGCAACACCTCATAAGCATTCTGCGGGCGACCCATCCGCGCCAACGCAATCCCATGCGTCGTCAACGCCTCCGCCAGCAACGACTGCTCGCCTCCCCGCTCCAACACCCGCACCGCCAACCGCACTAACTTCTCCGCCTCCGCCTCCTTCCGCTGCTCCAACAAAACCTTCGCCCGCGTATCATCCACCTGCGCCAGATGAACACTGTCCTTTAGGCTCGTAAGCAGCGCCTGCGCCCGATCCAGATGCTCATGCGCTTCCGCGAATCTACCGATAGTGCCGTACAAAAAGCCTAAATTATTTTCCACGCAAGCCTGATAACGTGCGTGTCCGGCCTGCTCGTAATGATAACTCGCCGCTGTATATTCAATGAGTGCTTGGTCTACATATTCTTCGCGGCACTCTATCGCGCTGAGATCGTTAAGCGTAGTTGCAAAGCTATGATGAAACTTTCCCTTGAGTGCGTCGTTATGAATCTTTTTAAATAAGGGTGTAGCTTCTGTATGAATGCGTAAAGCATCTTTAAATCTCTTAGCCGACGCTTCAACTACCGCACTACGAAGTAAAGCAACTGCTTTCACTTCGCCGCCCGTGTTGTCGAGGCGGCTCAACGCCTCTCGCAACACTACCCGTGCCTCATCGAATGCACCCTCGCGCCAATAACAACCTGCTAGTTCTGTTTGCGCTTCGGCTACTTTCTCTTCGTCCTGCAATGTCTCAAAAGTTCTTATGCTCTCGTAAATAAGATTCTTCGCTTTTTCCTGAGCTCCCTCAAACTGCTTACTGCTGCCGAGCCATCCGGTTAATGCGCCGACACGCAAAAGGACTTCCGCCGCAGTACTAGATTCAAGCCTATCCAGCACAGGCCGTTCGCCAATACCTCGCCAGAACTCCCCCATCGCTTCGCGCGCTGCCTCGTAGTTGCCCAATATCTCTAATTGTTTGGCAAGTTCACAACGCTGTAGTGCGCGTTCGTCGGGGGTAATTGTCGGGTCGGCTATTTTGTGAAGTAGTTCTTTCGTTAAAGTCATGTGAGGCTTGCCTTTCTGCCTAGAAGCAAAAAACTTGCAACGGGTGCGAAGAGGCACGTTGGGTGTTAAGATGCCGCCCTCAACTCGTCCCGAATGGTTTGGTGAGAACCACTCACACCATCCATTTAGACAGCATTTTCAATCGCATGCGACACAAGCAAATGACTGTAAGAGGGCAAGGTTGATTCCTCCTCATACGGGTCTTTCCGCCTGTGATCGCAACTTCACCTTTGCAGGAAAAATCATGAAAAAACTACAACACCTCTTTGCGTCAGTCGTCTTGACCCTCGTGCTTTCCGCTTCCACATTTGCCGGAGACGGCCTCATATACCCTTGGGTTACAGAGCCAACTCCGACCCCGACGCCGGTAGCAACGACAAATAATGCGTCTGCGGCTGAAGGCATAATTACAACCGGAGTTACGTCCAGCGATCCGGTGGCGGAAGTTGCGCTGAGTCTGTTGCAAAGCGTGCTGGCGCTGTTCTAGTCAATTCGCGTTTCATCTGAGTTAGTCCAAGCTGCCGTGAGTTGGGGTTCGCGGGCGGCCTGGGATTTGTGCGTCTATATGAGAATGCCGATAAGCCGGAATGCCCGGCAAGGGGGCACCCGCGGAGCGTGAGATTAGCGCCGCGTCAAGGGGAAGGCAATAGGTTTTTTTAGAAAATTTCGCGATGGGGAGCGAATCTAAAGGACTTAAGTGCAATTGCAAGATTGCGAGCAAGCGGCAGGAGCGTTTGACGCGATAAATCGCCGTTTGCATGAGTGGTAATGCGTGGGTGAGAGCCTGGAGGGATAACGCTTGGGGTTGTTGCGGAGTCGTGGGCGGGGGATGTAGTATCCGGCGCGTCGAAACGCTTATGGAAATTCATCCGACAGCCGTTGTCAGCCCGCGCGCAGAGGTCGCTTCCGGCGTGCGCGTGGGCGCTTATACGGTCGTCGAGGAAGGTGTCTCGATTGGCGAGGGGTGCGAGATCGGGGCGCACGCGGTCGTTAAACGATATACGACTTTGGGCGCGCGCAATCGCGTGTTCGAGCATGCGACGCTCGGGGGCGAGCCGCAGGATGTGAAGTTTAAGGGCGAGGCGAGCAGGCTCGTGATCGGCGACGATAATTTGATACGCGAGTATGTGACGATTCATCGCGCGAGCGGCGAGGGCGGGGCGACGCGCGTGGGGTCGCGTAACTTTTTGATGGTCGGCGTGCACGTCGCGCATAACTGCGAGGTGGGCGACGACAATATTTTTGCCAACGGCGCGGCGCTCGCGGGACACATCACGGTTGAGGATCATGTCTTTCTCTCGTCGAACGTGGGCGCGCACCAGTTTGTGCGTATGGGACGCTACGCGATGGTCGGGGGGAAGTCGAAGATCGTGCAGGACGTGCTGCCGTTTTTCACTACGGACGGGAATCCGGCGCGCGTGCGCGGGTTGAATGCGGTGGGATTGCGGCGCGCGGGATTCGCGCCCGCTTCGCGAGTCGCTTTGAAGCGCGCTTATCAGTTGTTGTTTCGTTCGCGCTTGCCGCTCGCGCGCGCGCTCGAAGAGTTGGAGGGGGCGGAGGACGAGCATGTGCGGCATCTCGCGTGGTTCATACGTGGCTCGCGTCGCGGCTTCTCGCGCGAGCAGCGGGACGCGCGGCGAGAGGGCGAAGAGGCGGGCGTGTTCTGAAGCGTGTAGGGACGCGTGAGTTCTGAACTATGTTGCATAAGTCATCTCAACCAGCCGCTTGATTCTTCTTAACTCGCTCTCTTGTGTCTTATGAATAATGAAAGCAAACAGGTGACGGTCGCGGAGTTGGCGGCGCTCGTGGGGGGGCGCGTGGTCGGCGAGGGCGACGCGGGGATTTTGATCGAGCGCGTGGCGAGCCTTGAGGGCGCGGAGGCGGGGGCGATCAGTTTCGTGGAGGAGGAGAAATTTTTGGAGGGCGCGCGTGCGAGCCGTGCGTCGTGCCTGCTCGTGCCGGAGGGGATGGCGGAGAAGGCGTTCGGGTTTGGGGCGACGCTCGTGGAAGTGGCGCGACCGAAGTTGGCCTTCGCGCTGGTCGCAGAGGTGTTGCACCCGCCGCGTCGGCGCGCGGGCGCGCGTCACCCGACGGCAATCGTGGCGGAGACGGCGCAGGTCGGCGAAGACGTTTTTATAGGCGAGCGCGTGGTCGTCGGCGAGCGCGTGCGTGTCGGGCGGGGGACGCAAATTCTGGCGGGCGCGGTTGTGGAGGACGACGTTGCGTTGGGAGACGACTGCGTGATTCATCCGAACGTGGTGCTCTACGCGGGCGCGCAGGTGGGCAACCGCGTGGTGTTGCACGCGGGCGCGGTGGTCGGCGCGGACGGGTTCGGCTATGTGCGCGACGGCGCGCGGGGCTATCACAAGTTTCCGCAGGTGGGCGCGGTCGTCATCGAAGACGACGTGGAGATCGGCGCAAACTCGTGCGTGGATCGCGGCGCGCTCGGAGAGACGCGCATCGGGCGCGGGACGAAACTCGACAACCTCGTGCAGGTCGCGCACAACGTAAGGATCGGCGAGCGCGTCGTCATCGCGGCGCAGACGGGGATTTCCGGCAGCACCGTGATCGAGTCGGACGCAGTTGTCGGCGGGCAGGTCGGGATGGGCGATCACGCGCGCGTCGGGGCGGGGGCCGTGATCGGCTCGAAGGCGGGCGTGCTGCCGGGTAAGATAGTGCGCGCGGGCGCGGTCGTGTGGGGCGTGCCCGTGCGCCCGCTCGACGAGTACAAACGCTTGAACGCGCACTTCGGCAGACTCCCGCAGATGCGCGCCGACGTTGAGGAACTCAAGCGACAGGTGCGCGAACTTCTGGCGCGTGTGGACGGCAAGACGTGATGCGTGATACGGAACTAATAATTACTTGTGATCGAGTGTCAGGCCAAGCCCTCACCACCGCAGACACAGAGAGCACAGAGCGGGCACAGAGAAAGACAAGAGCAAATCTTAAATAACAAGTTTGGGATGTC
>DATHBB010000231.1:0-8422 GCA_035296385.1 Pyrinomonadaceae bacterium
GAACGGCTCGATCATCTTCGCCGTGCGAACGAAGGTTGATCCGTCGGCGCTCGTCCCGACGCTCAAGGCGCGACTCTGGGAAGTCAACCGGACGCAGCCGATCTACGCCGTCGCCACCGGCGAAGCGCTCATCTCCGATTCGCTCAAAGCGCGTCGCTTCAGCCTGTTGCTGCTCGGCTCTTTCGCCGTGCTGGCGCTCGTGCTGGCCGTCGTCGGCATTTACGGCGTGATGAGCTTTGCGACGAGGCAACGCACGCGTGAGATCGGTATCCGCATGGCGCTCGGCGCGACGCCGCGCCAGGTTATCGGATTGGTGATGAGACAGGGAATACGGCTGGCGCTCGTCGGCATAGCACTCGGACTGGCGACGGCTTTCGCTCTAACCCGCGTGATGTCGAGCCTGCTCTTCGGCGTGAGCGCCACCGATCCGTTCACATACGCGTCGCTCTCTTTGCTGCTCGGCGGCGTGGCACTGGCGGCCTGCTATCTTCCGGCACGGCGGGCGACCAAAGTTGATCCGTTAATCGCGCTGCGCTACGAATAAGGCGTGCGCGAAGCGGCGTACGCAAACTGACGTTGCGGCATTACACAGTAAAGAATGAATGCCGTCGCCCATAACAGATGCGCTGTGATGGTGGCGACGTGTCGGACAGTCGCTCGATGTAAATGTTTTTGAGAACAGCCCCGGTTGAAATAGTCGTGGAAAGCTGTTTATAATCCTCTTCAGTTTGAAACACTTGCATCATTCCTGCTTGGATAGTTCGAGGGTCAGGTGAGTGTCTGTAAGTTGTTGATAGCCTTGGGAGGTGGTGAAATGGTATCACACCTGACTCTGGATCAGGCTTTCGGGGTTCGAGTCCCTGCCTCCCAGTAAGCATGTAAGGCCGGACGGGCGCTCGTCCGGCCTTTATCATTTTTAACTCGCAGTTTGCCCGCCGGACGACGCCGCGCGTATCAGATGACGCGCTTCATGCCTTATAATACTGCGCCCCGTAAAACTGTTAGAACATTTTGAGCGGTCGTCCGTTCGCGTGCGTTCCCAACGCCGGATGAGTCAAGTGTAGTGGCTGATCAAGCAATCGTAATGAAGTTCGGCGGCACGTCTGTGGAAGACGCGCGTGCGTTCGTGCGTGTGGCGCGCATCGTCGGCGCGCGCCGCGTGGAATGCCCTGTGGTAGTCGTCGTCTCCGCGATGAGCCGCGTCACGGACGCGTTGCTGGCGAGCGTCGAGCATGCGGCGGAGGGCGACGCGGGGCAAGCGTCGCTCGCGCTCGAAGAACATTTTGAACGCCACACACTCGTCGCGCTCACGCTCGGCGCGGGCGCGCGTGACGAGTTCTTTGTCGAACTCTCGAACGCACGACGCGCGCTCGAAGAACTGTTCAAACGCGTCGCCGACGAGACGCAAAGCCGCGCCGCGCTGCAAGACCAGATCGTCTCATACGGCGAATGCCTCTCCGCCAAGTTGCTCGCCGCCATCCTCTCGGAGCGCGGCTCGCCCGCCGCCTACGTTGACGCGCGCCGCTGCATCATCACCAACGCCGAGCACGGCAATGCCACGCCATTCAACGAAGAGACTTACAAACAC
Organism: Pyrinomonadaceae bacterium; assembly: GCA_035296385.1. Lineage (GTDB taxonomy): Bacteria > Acidobacteriota > Blastocatellia > Pyrinomonadales > Pyrinomonadaceae > JAIVJZ01. Next base: position 1,589 of record DATHBB010000231.1, read on the forward strand.
ACGCGCGCGGAACTGTCGCCACTGCTCGACGCGGGACGCATTCCCGTCCTCGGCGGCTTCATCGGCTCGACGCCCGAAGGCCACACCACCACGCTCGGTCGCGGCGGCTCGGACTACACCGCCGCGCTCGTCGGCGCAGGGCTAGAGGCGCGCGAAATTCAAATCTGGACGGACGTGAACGGCGTCCTGACCGCAGACCCGCGCGTCGTCGCGCACGCGCGCACCATCCCAAGTCTCTCCTTCGCCGAAGCGGCGGAACTCGCCTACTTCGGCGCGAAGGTCTTGCACCCGAAGACGATCCTGCCAGCCGTCATCCGCAGCATCCCCGTGCGCATCTGCAATTCGCGCGACCCGGATCAAGCGGGCACGGGCGTCTATTTCGACGCGGAGATGTCGCCGCGCACCGTCAAAGCCATCGCGCACAAAAAAGGCATCACCGTGCTGCACATCACCTCCGCGCGCATGCTCGGCGCTTACGGTTTTTTGCGCGCGCTCTTTGAAGTCTTCGAGCGACATCGCACGATCATAGACATCGTCACCACCTCGGAAGTCTCCGTCTCGCTCTCGCTCGAAGACACGAGCAAGGTCGAAGAGATCATACGCGACCTGCGCCCCATCGCGGCGGTGAAAGTCGAGACCGGCCTGGCCGTTGTCTGCGTGGTCGGCGAGGAACTCCGCTACACTTCGGGCATCGCCGCGCGCATCTTCAGCACGCTCGGCGACATCAACGTGCTGTTGATCTCGCAGGGCGCGTCGAACGTCAATCTCACTTTCGTCGTGGCCGAACGCGACGTTGAAGAGACCGTCCGGCGTCTGCACACGTCGCTTTTCGAGTGCGACACGCAGGAACTAGCCCCGCTCTTTCAACGCCGGAACGAGGGGGTCGCGCGATGAACCTCTTCGCCCTCACGCGCCGTCTCATAGACATCGCCTCGCCGAGCGGCGACGAGGACGCGGCCACGCGCTTCCTCGCCTCTCATCTCGAAAGTTTGAACTACAAGGTCGAGCTTCAAGAGATCGCGCCGCGCCGCGCCAACATCATCGCCACCGCGTGCGCCCAGCCGCGCCTGTTTTTCTCCACGCACATCGATACCGTCCCGCCCGTCATCCCATCGAGCGAAGACGAGACGCACATCTACGGGCGCGGCGCGTGCGACGCGAAAGGCATCATCAGTGCGCAAATCTTCGCCGCCGAACGTCTCCGACGAGACGGCATCGAGGAGGCGGGGCTGCTCTTCACCGTTGACGAAGAACTCGGCAGCCTCGGCGCGCGCGCCGCGAACCAACATGCGCTCGCCAATCGTTGCGCCTATCTCATCAACGGCGAGCCGACCGGAAACAAACTCGCCTCCGGCTCGAAAGGCTCTCTGCGCCTCCGCCTGACGACCGCAGGCCGCGCCGCGCATTCCGCCTATCCCGAGCACGGCGACTCGGCCATCGAACATTTGCTCGACGTGCTCGAAGACGTGCGCCGCGTCAGTTGGCCTCAAGACGACTTCTTCGGCGCGACGACCTGCAACATCGGCACACTCTCCGGCGGCACACGCCCCAACGTCATTCCCGCCGCAGCCTCCGCCGAACTGCAAATTCGCCTCGTCACTGATTCGGCGCGCGTGAAAGAACAACTGGAACGAACTGTCGGCGGTCGCGCGGGGATAGAATATCTCTCGGTCGCCGAACCCGTGCGCCTCTTCGCGCCGGAAAATTTCTCAAGCGAAGTCGTGCGCTTCACCACAGACGTTCCCTATCTCACGAACTGGGGCACGCCGCTCCTGCTCGGCCCCGGCTCCATCCTCGACGCGCACACCGATCATGAGCGCGTCGGCAAAGATGAACTGGCGGAAGCGGTCGAACTCTACGTGCGACTCGCGCGCGAGTTGCTGTCGGCGCGCGGCGACGCAGAAGGCGATCAAGATTTAGTCGCGGCGCGACACGCGACGCCGGAAGGAGTTTCTTCCCAGTGAGACTCGCCATCATCGGCAACGGTGCGATGGGCAAACTCGTGCGCGCGCTCGCGGAAGCGGAAGGCCAGGAGGTCGGGCGCGTCATCACTTCGCGCGAGGCGTCGCTCGACATTGATGCGCTGGTCGAAACTTTGCGCGGCCACGATGCCGCCATAGATTTCTCCGTCGCCGCTGCGGTCATCAAAAACGTGGAAGCGGCGGCGCGCGCGGGCGTGCCTCTTGTTGAAGGTACGACGGGATGGAATGAGCACGAGGCGGAAGCGCGTCGCATCGTCGAAACGCACGCAGGCGCGCTCGTCTTCGGCGCAAACTTCTCCATCGGCGTCAATCTCTTCTACCGCATCGTCGCGCGTGCCGCCGAACTCTTCGCCCCGACCGACTACGCGCCCTTTATCGAAGAAGCGCACCACGCGCGCAAGCGCGACGCGCCTTCGGGCACGGCCATCAAACTCCGTGACGTGCTGGCCGCACACATCACGCGCGACATCCCCGTCGCCTCGACGCGCGCCGGACACATCCCCGGCACGCACCGCATCGGCTTCGACACGGCGGCGGACCAGATCACGCTGACACACACCGCGCGCTCGCGCGAAGGCTTCGCCGCCGGAGCGCTTCTCGCCGCACGCTGGATCAAAGACAAGCGCGGCGTCTACGAATTTTCCGAAGTGATTGACAAGATAGTGACAAGTGACAAGAACAGTGACAAGTGACGAGTGACAAGTGACGAGATGAAATACAAGTTTCCTGTTCTAACTTGTCACCCGTCACTCGTCACTTGTCACTGATTTAGAGAGGTGAGCGAATGACACTCAAGGTCGAATGGCTGCGCGGGTGCGCGACGGCGTTGGTGACGCCGTTCAAGTCGGACGGGGCGGTTGACGTGGAACGGTTAACGGCTCTTGTCGAACGGCAAATCGAGGGCGGCGTGCGCCTCGTCGTGCCGTGCGGGACGACGGGCGAGAGCGCGACGTTGACCGAGGAGGAAGATCGCCTCGTGATTCGCCTGACAATCGAAGCGGCGCGTGGACACGCGGGCGCGCGCGTTATCGCGGGCACGGGCAGCAACTCGACCGCCGCCGCAATCGAATATGCACGCGCGGCGCGAGACGCCGGCGCGGACGCCGTGCTCGTCGTCGCGCCGTTCTACAACAAGCCGACGCAGGAAGGTCTCTACGCACACTTTCGCGCGGTGGCCGAATCAATCGAAGGCTTGCCCGTCGTCATCTACAACGTGCCGGGTCGCACCTCCTCGAACATCGCCGCGCAGACCGCACTCCGCCTCGCGCACGACGTGGAGAACATAGTCGCCGTCAAAGAAGCCTCCGGCGACCTCTCGCAGATCATGTCGATCCTGCGCGAGCGACCTGAGAACTTTCGCGTCCTTTCGGGCGACGACGCGCTGACGCTTCCCATGCTCGCGCTCGGCGCGGACGGCCTCATCTCAGTCGCATCGAACGAAGCGCCCGACCTGATGGCGCGTTTAGTTGATCTCGCGCTCGCGGGTTCCTGGGACGAGGCGCGCGCGTTGCACTTCCGCCTGCTGCCTTTGATGGAAGTTAATTTCATCGAATCGAGTCCGGGGCCGGTGAAGGCGGCGATGAAGATGATGAATCTCTTGGAAGAAAATTTCCGCCTGCCGCTCGTGCCCGTTCAGGAGAAGAGCCGCGCGCGCGTGCGCGAGGTGTTGGAAGAACTCGGGCTGCTCGCACAGCAGACGGCCAGAGGAAACGCTTGATGTCAAACTTGCGTGAACGCATCGAAACGCTCGCGGCGAAAGCGGCTGGCAGCAGTTACACGGAAGAAGACTTCGCGCTCTTCGCCGAGTTCAAAGCCGCTCTCAACGCGGGCGAGGCGCGCGCAGCCGAGCGCGCCGCAGACAATTCCTGGCGCGTCAACGCGTGGGTCAAGCGCGGCATCCTCGCGGGCTTTCGCATGGGCGCGCTCGCAGACATGTCTCCGGCTGACGGCTCGCTACAGTTTTTCGACAAGGACACTTACCCGATTCACAGATTTGCGGCGCGCGATAACGTCAGGCTCGTGCCCGGCGGTTCGAGCGTCCGCGACGGCGCGTATCTCGCGGCGGGCGTCGTGTGCATGCCGCCGATGTACGTCAACGTCGGCGCATACGTCGATGAAGGCACGATGATCGACAGTCACGCGCTCGTCGGCTCGTGCGCGCAGGTGGGCAAGCGTGTTCACCTCTCGGCGGCGGCGCAGGTGGGCGGCGTGCTCGAACCCGTCGGCGCAGCGCCCGTAGTTATCGAAGACGACGTGCTCGTCGGCGGCGGGTGCGGCATCTACGAGGGGACGATTGTGCGCGAGCGCGCCGTGCTCGCGGCGGGCACGATCCTCACCGGCTCAACGCCCGTCTATGATCTCGTGCGCGAACAAATCTATCGCCGCAACGATGACGCGCCGCTCGAAATTCCTGCGGGCGCGGTGGTCGTCCCCGGCGCGCGCGCCGTCACGAGCGAGCGCGGGCGCGCGTGGGGGCTTTCGCTCTACGCGCCCGTCATCGTCAAGTATCGCGACGAACGCACAGACCGAGCCGTGCAGTTGGAGGACTATTTGCGTTGAAATCCGAACCCGCAAGCGACGCGGCGGCGCGCGACTTTCAACCGGCAGCGCGCCTGCGCGGTATCGAGAAGAGCATGATCCGTCAACTCTTCGACCGCGCGCGCCCGAACAGCATCAATATGGGCCTCGGCGAACCGGACCTCCCGACGCCGGACGTGATCCGCCGCGCCGCCGTGCGCGTCATTCAGGAAGAACAGAACGGCTACACCACGCACGCCGGTCTCGCGTCCTTGCGCGAACTCGTCGCCGCCGATTACCCGCATCTCAAGGCTTCGCCCGACAACGTCATCATCACCGCCGGTTCGCAGGAAGCTCTCTACCTCACTTTGATGACGCTCGTGGACGAAGGCGACGAGGTGCTGTTGCCCGACCCCGGCTTCGTCGCCTACCCGACCATCGTGCGGATGGCGGGCGGGCATCCGGTCTTTTACAAACTGCCCGCGCGCGACGCTTTCGGGTTCGACGAGGAAGACTTCCGGCGTCGGCTCACGCCGCGTACGAAGGCCGTCGTCGTCATCAGCCCGTCGAACCCGACCGGGCGCACGTTCGCGCGCAGAGACCTTGAGGCGATGGCGGGTGCGCTCCGCGACCATCCGGCATACGTCGTCAGCGATGAAATTTATCGGGAGATTTATTTTGGCGAAGAGCGTCCGGCATCGATCTCCGAGTTCCGCGCGTTGCGCGCCGTCGTCATCGGCGGCCTCTCTAAATCTATGAGCATGACGGGCTGGCGCATGGGTTGGATGTGCGGCGCTACGGAGGTGTTAAAGAGCGCGCTCGTCCTGCACGGCTACATCACGACGTGCGCTTCGACCGTCTCGCAAAAGGCTGCACTCGCCGCGTGGACAGACGAGGCCGAGGCCGCGCGACGCGAGATGCGCAGCATCTTTCGCGCGCGCCGCGACGAACTGTTGTCGCTCATCGCGCGCGAGTTGGAGTTGCCTGCGGTCGCGCCCGAAGGCGCGTTCTACCTGATGTTGGACGTGAGCGCGCACGGCAGTTCGATGGAGGTGGCGGAGCGTTTGCTCGCGCACGGCGTCATCACCGTGCCCGGCTCGGCCTTCGGCGCAGAGGGCGAAGGCTACCTGCGTCTCTCCTTCTGCGCCGACGCGACGACGCTCGCCGAAGGCGTTAGAAGAATCAAAGAAGCGTTAGAGCAGAGGTCAGAGGTTAGAGGTTAGAGGTCAGTTAAAACAAAAACTGTCTTTACTAACCTCTAACCTCTGGCCTCTGACCTCTTCGTTTTGAGGATTTGTATGAGCAAAACATTTCGCGTCGGCATACTCGGTGCGACGGGCACGGTCGGGCAGCGTTTCATCGAACTGCTGGAAGGCCACCCGCAATTTGAAGTGACCGCGCTCGCGGCGTCGGATCGCTCGCAAGGGAAAACTTATGCGGAGGCGTGCGCGTGGCGTCTTGCGTCGGAGTGCCCGGCGCGCGTGGCCGCGCTCGTCGTCTCAAGCCCGGCCCCGCCGCTCGATTGCGACCTTATTTTTTCGAGCCTGCCCGGCGAGATGGCGCGCGACGCGGAAGACGCTTTTGCGCGCGCGGGCTACGCGGTCATCAGCAACTCTTCCGCCTTCCGCATGGACGAAGACGTGCCGCTCCTGATTCCGGAGATCAACCCCGAACACCTCGCGCTCATCGAAACGCAGCGAAGAAAGCGCGGCTACGAACGCGGCTACCTCGTCACCAACCCGAACTGCTCGACCATTATGATCGCGCTCGCGCTCGCGCCGCTTCACGCGCGCTTCGGGGTCGAATCGTGTGTGGCGACGACGATGCAGGCGCTCTCCGGCGCGGGCTACCCGGGCGTCGCCTCGCTCGACGTGGTTGACAACGTGTTGCCGTACATCGGCGGCGAAGAGGAAAAGATCGAAAGCGAGACGTTGAAGATTCTGGGGCGCATGGGCGACGCGCTTATCGAACCGGCAAGTATGCGCGTGAGCGCGCAGTGTCATCGCGTCAACGTCTCGGACGGGCACATGGCCGCGCTTCGCGTCAAACTCGCGCGGCAGGTTGAGATCGAAGAGTTGAAGGAGGCGCTCGCTTCGTTCAGCGCGCTGCCGCAGGAGCTACGCCTCCACTCCGCGCCCGCGCGCCCCGTCGTCGTGCGTGAAGAGCAGGATCGCCCGCAGCCGCGTCTCGACCGCGACGCCGGGCGCGGCATGAGCGTCACCGTCGGGCGCATACGGCGCGACGCGGTATTGGACTACCGCTTCGTCGCGCTCAGCCACAACACCGTGCGCGGCGCGGCGGGCGCGGCCATCCTCAACGCCGAACTGCTCGTCGC
>DATHBB010000232.1:0-12049 GCA_035296385.1 Pyrinomonadaceae bacterium
CGACGCGCTCATCACGCGCACATGGCTCGACCCCGCGCCGCGCGACGCCTATCACGCCTCAATCGCACGCGCCGTGCAAAGTCTCGTCGTGACGCGCGTGATGGACACAGCCGCGAATCCGGACGCCGCGCCGCAAGTCCGCGCCGTCGCCTCGGACGCGCTCCGCGAGTTGAGCGAAAGGCTCAAGCTGCCCGTCGCCGATGCCGCGACGAGCGCGCACCGCCGCGCCACGCGCGACGACATCGAACGCTTTCTCGCGCGCCCCGACGCGCCGCGCAAACAGACCACGCCCCTGCCCATCCCGCAGGGCGACCCGATCGGAGCAAGTGACAGGCATCAACCTTGAAATAATTTGTCAGGTGCAGCAATAAATTGTTTCCAAAGGGATGATCCAGATTGCCGAGAGATGTAACGTAAGGGACGAGAGCAAAGAGAGATGGGTCAAAATTTGGCGTGATTAAATGCCTTCCTCAGTGGTCACTGCTACGCCCTGTTTTGCTTTGAAGAGGTCCTGCACAAATAGTCTAATACACACTAAAAGTCGGTCACTCATCCCGTCGGTAGCACTTGGGCTTCGAGACGCTAATGTGTTTATGTCTTCTTATTCATTGACGTTTTTAATTGTTAAGAGATAGTATCCTCCGGCTTTATCAACTTCACCTTTACTCATATCCTCAATTATGTCTGTACTAGATGATGATTTCATCAGCTACCTCTCGCGCTGGGAAAAAAAGAAAAGGCTACAGATATTTATTCGCGCGCATTTATCTCACACCTTAGCTCTTTTACTAGCCATCGCAGTGCTCGCTCGTGAAATACCAGAAATACATGAAATGGTACTTCACCCGAGCAAGGTGCAGACTTGGCATTTATTCATTCTTTCTATTACGGTCGGAACTATCATGGCCGCTGTGTGGGAGTTTCGCGGAAATAAGTTAGCTACGTCACCGCAGGAAATTAGGTTCGTGCTTGGTATTCGCTCGCTATTAACTCAACTTGAAAAATTTAAGCGTGAGATTGAGAAGACGACCAATGTTGAGACTTTCAGCCTGTTAAATGATTTTTTCGCCTTTTTCCTAAAGGTAACTAGTAACACTTTGTGCGGAAAGAAAGAGGTTGCCGGTGGACTCATGTTGTACCAAGAGAAAGAAGGAACGCTTGCCCTGCATAAGTATACTCCGGGCGCGATGTACCAAGAGGGCTTAAGAATCCCTTTAACAGGCAGGGTTCAAAATGAAGAGAAAGGGCCGGCAGTTAAATCGTTTGAGAGCGGGCTGATTGCCTACATGCCTAAAAAGAGTAAAAAAATCGGCATCGTCTTGGAAGCGGTACACGGCGAAAGATATAAGTTGGTTGAAATATTTAAGGGCTGGTACAAATCGCAGTCCGAAGCTGAGGAAAACTTTGGTGCGGTGCTTTCTATCCCCGTCACTATTTACGCACAGGAGAGAGAGAAATCCAATTATGGAGTATTAAACTACACTACGGTTAAAGGCGACCCTTTTGTACCACGGGATTATATAATGTCGGAATGCTTTGCCAGTATTTTGGCACAAGCAATATATGCCGCTCGCGTTAAGCTGGATAATGCTGAAGCGGTTGCATCCTTACCCCCGCCTGATGCACCTCCGGTCTCAGAAGTGGTCATGCAGAAAGCGCAGCCATCACAAAGGACACACTCCAACTATCCACAACCGAAACGTAATAAGAAGCGTAAGGGGAAGCGATAAAGGTTAGTATAAATGTGGGTAAGCCCGAATGAGCAATCACTCACTCGGGCTTTATTCTCTTGAGTCTTTTCGATTGAGGTCGGAGGGAATTGTAACGCCGAATCTGAGATTTTGTTTCACCGCATCATTGAACTTTTCTCCGAATTCTTTAGGTGGTAAATTCTCTCTATGTAGTTTCTCGATAAAGTCCTCAGTGTTTACGTTTCGAACAGTGTAAGGAGTTTGGGTGAGCAAGCTGTTAAGGATATCTTCGCTGTCGGCCATTGTCATGTCGCTCCTTTCCGTGTCTTCGCTGAACCGCTAGTGTTTAAGGAGACGCGCTTCATCTCTTAGACGTTAATAATCAACGCCGTGATGCCCCAAAATTCACATTTTGGGCAGCCTCTCCGACTATAAAAAGAGGGCTATTTGTAGCATGTTCTCGCTACAAATAGCCATGTGACTAGGAAAATTAGCAAAAAAGGTACGGAAAAGCAACAAATTAATCCTCCCTCATCAAAAGGCTGCGCAGCCGTAGATTTCTTAGCGCGCGGGATACGTAATTCCACTCTTTACGAAACCTATTAAACAATCGGAATTTCTTTGTTATTCCTCTCCACACGCCACCTCTTTTTTTCGTCCGTCGTCAGCGCGGCACTTCGACCGTGTTGAGTATGTCGGTGATGACGCTGTCGGGCGTTGCGCCGTCGAGTTCGGCCTCGGCGCGAAGGCGCAGGCGGTGGCGTAGGACGGGGCGTGAGATGTCGCGCACGTCGTCGGGCGTGGTGAAGGCGCGCCCGCGCATGGCGGCGAGCGCCTTGGCGCATAACAGGAGCGCGACCGACGCGCGCGGGCTTGCGCCGTAAGCGACCGACGGGTGCTCGCGCGTGCGGCGCGTGATCTGCACGAGGTAGTTTTGCACGCCCGTCTCCATCTGCGTGCGTCGCACCTCGGCGCGGCACTGGGAGATGGCGTCGGCGTCGGGCAAAGGTTGAATATGGATTTGGTCCAGACGGCGCGCGTTAAAACCCGCGTCCCAGTTGGCGACGATCTGCGCCTCTTCGCCCGCCGACGGGTAGCCGATGATGATTTTCAACAGGAAGCGATCAAGCTGCGCTTCGGGCAGCGGGTACGTGCCTTCGTACTCGATGGGGTTCTCGGTGGCGAGCACCGTGAAGAGCGGCGAGAGCGGGTGGAGTTCGCCGTCAATCGTCACCTGTCGTTCCTCCATCGCTTCGAGGAGCGCGGCCTGCGTCTTCGGCGGCGTGCGGTTGATCTCGTCGGCGAGCAGGATATCCGTGAAGATCGCGCCGCGACGCAAACTGAAACTCGACGTGGCGACGTTGAAGACGTTCGTGCCCGTGATGTCCGAAGGCATCAGGTCGGGCGTGAACTGGATGCGCCCGAAATCCGCGCCGACGATGCGCGCGAGCGTCTTGACCAGGAGTGTCTTCGCCGTGCCCGGCACGCCTTCGATGAGCGCGTGCCCTTCCGCGAGCAGGGCAACCAGGACCTGCTCTATCACCTCGTCCTGACCGACGATCACTTTGCGCAACTCCGTCAGGATGTGTTCGACTGTTGAAGAAACGTTTTGCAGCATGAGACTTTTGCGAACTTACAGTTCGATCCAATATTGTGAGATCAATTTCCCCGTCCGGTTCGAGACGACGCGCGCGGCGAGCGCGCCGCCGTTTCTTTCAATGATGCGCGCCGACGCAGTGTTGTCAGTATCGCAGGTCAGGAGCGCGCGAGCCAATCCTAAAATTCGGGCGCGCTCCAGGGTCAACGCAAGTATCAACGTGCCGAAGCCGCGCCGCCGCGCGGAGGGGCGTATGTCGTAGCCGATGTGGCCGCCCTCGTGTTCGAGCGCGGGCGTCAACTGATGGCGCAAGCGCGCTGTGCCCGACCATTTTTCCCTCGTGGACGAGAAAAAATGTGCTGTTGGGGACGTGCCCCGCCGGCAGGTCAACGCCCGCAGCATAACGCGCGAGGCCGCGCATGTAGCCGTCGAAATTTTCGACGACTTCGCGGTAGCGTTCGTCACCAGCCGCCGCATACTCTTCGGCCATCGCCAATAGTTGCGAACGCAACTCGACGGACGGCTCGACCAACCGCGCCTCGCTAACATTCATGGCAAAAGCTCATAACTAAAGTTCATATTGATTTCAACGTGCGACGAATGACCGTTGACCCTGACTGTTACCACGCCGTGGCGATCATAAATTTCTCGCCTGCCTGATCTCGCGTGCGCGCATGCGTATGCCGAGCGTGCGTTCGAGTTCGCGCAGGGAGGCGACGAGCGCGAGCGTCCGGCGTGCGCTCGTCGGCGAGCCTTCGATGATGTCTTCACACTCGCGCATGAGAGCTTCGATCTCTTCTTTACTTTTGCCCGAACGGGCGGCGACGGCGGCGGCTATCTGCGCGCGCGGCGCGGACACGTCCGTCCCGCCGTAGCGCGCGAGCGCGCGGCGCGTGCGCCCGTAAACATTCTCGACGGCGAGGTCGAACGCGCGCGCGCGTTGTTGCAGTTCGGCCATCGAGGCGACGAACTCCAGCTTTGAACGGCGGTCCACGCGCGGCGCGGGCAGCGGTCGCGCGAAGCGTCGCCCGCGCGTCCAGACGACGGCAGCCGCAATCAGAAACAGTTGCGCGCACATGGCGAGGACGGGCGTGCCCGCAAAGTAGGCCGCGAACTGGTTGCGCGTCGCCCCGCGCCCCTGATGATATTCGTCGAAGGCGATGAGGCCGCCGCGCGTGCCCGCGATGATGTTCGCGGCGAGTTGCAGATTGTCTGCGCGCGAGATGCCGCGATTGGCGACGATGAACGGATCGCTCAAGACGACGATGCGCCCCGCGCCGCGCGCGAAATCCACGAGTAGCGCGCCGCGCTCGTCGCTCACATGAAAGACGGGCGCGTCCGCCTGCGACGCAGGTGCGTCCGCTTGCGTCTCATTCCCCGCCGCACTCGCTTGCGGCGCATTCGCCGCTTCGTCATCCGTCGCCGCGTCGCTCACGTTCTCATTATTCTGCGTCGCAGCGTCGCTCGTGTTTTGATTACTCTCCGTCGTTTCGTCGCTCGTGTTTTGATTGCTCTCCGCCGCTGCGGCGTCGTCGTCGCCTTGATCACTCTCCGTCGCCGCGTCGTCTGCGGTTTCATCCGTCGCGGGCGTCGCTTGTTCGATGACGGCGGGCGTGTTCGTCGCGGTCGGAGTCGCGCCGCCCGATTCTTCGTAGGCGCTCTCGTCGCGCGCTTTGCGCGAAGCGTAGAGGCGGCTCGCGTAGCGCGACGGCGCGACGCTCTCGACATCGCGCGTGAGAAGCGTCGGCTGCGCGGGCGCGAGTTGCTTTGCGTCGCGCGTCAGAGCGTCCGCGTCATCGGCGCGCACGTCCGTCTCCGGCAGCGCGACCGTCTGCGGGCTGATGCGCCACTCGTCGCTCTCGATGAGCGAGGCGTGAGGCGTGCGATCAATGACGACGAGACGCCCGCCCGCTTCGACCCACGCCATCAAACTCTGCACTTCCTCTTCCTTGAACGTGAGGCGCGTCGTGCCGACGACCACAAACGTCGCAGGCCGCGCGCCCGCCGCCGTCGCGGCACGCGTGAGCGCCGCGGTCGGCTCGCGCCAGCGCATCACGCGCTGCCCCGACTCTTCCAGAAATTCATACAGAGCGCGCGTGCCCGACGCGCCCGCGTTCAGCGTGGAACGGTCCGGCCTGAACTCCATCTCCGCCTCCTGCTCGACGCGCACGTACGATGCCGCGTTCAAAACGACGAGCAACAGCAGCATCAGGCCGACGAAAATTATGACGGATAATCTTCCACGCATAAGAGAACAGTGACGAGTGACGAGTGACGAGTGACGAGCAAGATCAAGTTAACCAAGTTGCTATCGTTCATAAGCTCCGCGTGTGACAAGCGACAAGCAGGAACAAGTTAAAAGCGTTGCCGTGGTTTATGACTTTCGTGTGTGTGATAAGTGACGAGAGCAAAGATAAGTTTGAAGACAAGCAAGTTGTTTTAACTTGTCACTCGTCACTCGTCACTTGTCACTGCCTTTGAGTCACTGTGTTACTTGTCGGCAACGCGAGCGAAAGTCGTGCCAGTCGGCGTCGGTTGCGGGGGCGAAGCCGTACCAGTGGCGTTCATAGTTGTATGTGAGCGGCTGCATGTCGCCGTAGAGCGCGGCGCTCTCGCGCCGGAGGGCGGACAGGTAGTCGCGGTTGGTTTTGTGCGCGGCGAGGCGCAGGATGCTGCGCTCGCCGAGTTCAAAGAGAACGGCGATGTAAGCTTTGCGGATCGCGCCGCGCACGTCGCCCGCGCGGGCGAGCGCTTCGGCCTCCGTGATGAGGTCGGCGGGCGTCTGGCCGGGCGCGAGGCGTTCGCCGAGTACGACGCGCGGCTCGCTCCGCGTCTTCTTCTTCGCGCGATTCTGCGGCAGGAGTCGCGCGCCGTATTTCCAGAGAACGAAGCCGACGATGGCTGCCGTCAGCGCGAAGACGAAGAGGCGCGCGACGAGCGAGAACGCGCTGGCCGTGCCTTCGTTGAGCGGGCGCGACTTCGGCATCAAACCCCGCAGCCACTCTTTGAACTCTCGCCAGTAACGCCCGATGGCCGTGTCCTCTGCGGCCTGCTGGTTGTATTCGGCGCGACGCAGGATGGCGTTCAAGCGACCCTTCTCCGCCTCCTTGTCGCGTCGCGCCGAGTCGCCTGCTGCTGCTTCGGCGTTCGCCGCTTCCGTCAGGTGCGTCAGGAGCGAGCGCAGACGCAGCGCGACGCGGTAGAGCAAGTCGTCGCGTTCGGTCGTGTTGTCCGCCTCGATCTTCTCGTAGAGGTCGAGTTCGGCGTGCAGCCAGCGGTTGTCAACGCCGGAGGCGACGCCCGCGCCCTCGATCTTTTCGGTTGCGGGGAGCGCGGCGCGCACGTCCTCGAAAACTCTCCGTTCGCGCGCGAGAAACTCCTGCGAACGCACGTCCGGCTCTTCGTCGAACGCCGTGTGCAAATCTTCCATCGCCGTCGTCGCACGCTCGACGCGCGCGCGGTAGTCTTCGAGCGAGGCGGCGCGGGCCGGCGTCGGCGCAAGGGCGACGAAGCAGAGCACGGCGATGAGGAACGACGCGCGCGCGTTCATGGGCGGCTCGTTCTTCGCGTGCGGCGCGGCGCGTCGAAGCATGGGGCGTGTGCGGCGGCGCGTCATTGCGGCCTTCTCCCCGAAAGATCGAGCGAGGTGATATTCGAGAGCGGGGTGAAGGATTCTTCCGGGCGCGATTCGCGCGGCGCGTGGGCGACGGGCGTGGCGGAGATGGCGGGCGCGAGCGGCGCGTGCCCGCCGCCGGGCAGGAGCGGCATCTCGCCGAGACGCTGCGCGGCCATCAGTTCGATGTCGTAGCCTTCGTGTCGCACGCGCTCGTCCACGTAGAGTAGCGAGAGTCCGAGCATCCACACGGGCGCGAGCAGGATCGAAGCCGCCTGCGTCAACACCTGATAGCCGATGGCGTACCAGATCGGCCACTCCGCTTCCGTGAGCGTGACCGGATTGATGCCGTGCAGATAGCCGTACCAGCCGAGCGGGACGATAAACAGCATCAAGGCCGAGTAGGTGGCGAACGTCGTGAAGAGAAACATCGCCGTCAGACGCCTGACGTTTCCGCGCGCGAGCGTGATGCTCCGCGTGATGGCGTCGAACACGCCTCGCCCCTCGACCAACATCACCTGCGGCACGTAGGCCACGCGCCCGACGATGAAGAAGAAGGCGAACAGAGCGCACGCGCTGATGACGAGAAAGAGCACCCCACCCACTATCCCGCCGAACCACACCGCGCCGCCGCCGAGCAGCATCGCGCCCCCGACCGCGAACATCACCGACGTGATCCACACCATGAAGATGATGAAGCCGATCAGGCCGCCGAAACCGCCGATGAGCAGGAGCGCGCCGACAAGTCCCCAGAAACGCGCGCGGACGCTCCGGTAAATGGTGCGCACGGCGACGGGTTCGTCCCACAGCAGGTGCATCACGAGGTTGCGCGACGCGCCGCCCATGATGAGCAGGAAAAAGAAGTTGCCGATCATCACCAGCAACGCGCCCGCGGCGGCCACGCCGAAATAGAGCACGAGGCGCGCGCCGCTCTCCGTCGCGGGGATGGCGTGCGTGCTCACCGTCCACAGGACGGAGCCGAGCGCCGAGCCGATGACCGGAGGCGCGGCTGTACGTATGAGCGTCAGGAAATGGCGGCGGTAGAGACGGATCGTGCGGTCGATGAGGTCGCCCGCGCCGAGCGGCGACAGCGACAGACGACTGGCGGCGGGCGTAATGGTCTGCATGAAACGAGAAAACTTCGGACGAGCGCAGCAGCAGAGTTGAACGCGAAAGATTCTAGCACACGCCGCGCCGCCCGCGTTCAACGCCGCCCCCGTGCGTCGCAATCGACTTAAGGAATTCCCCGCCTGTCAGGACGCCGAACGCATCATCGAATTCCAAATTGCTGGATGAAAAAATCCGAACTTTTGGATGCCGTCCTTCTGCCTCTCGCCGCACAAGCGAAACTTCTTGGCTCTTGACGCCCTAAACTCCGTCTGACATTTCGGCACGCGAGTTGCCGTTTTTTGCGAACCTCACCGTCAGGCAGTGTTCATAGTTCGGGTAATGCTCAACATCGAGCGTCCAGTTTCTAACATTTTGAAGGAGAGTCCACATGAGTAAATTGTCGCGCTTTGCCATGAGAGCAACGCTGGCCTTTATGGCTGTCGTGTCCCTGGCCGGGTCGCTAGCCCCAAGTGCTTTCGCCCAGAAAGTCACCTCGAACGTCAACGTAACGGTAAAGGATGAATCGGGAGCCGTAGTTCCCGGCGCGAACCTGACGTTGACCTCGGCGGCGACCAAGACTGAGCGCAACGCCGTTGCTAACGACGAAGGCTTCTTTTCATTCAACGAGATGAGCTCGGGCGAGTACACGCTCACCATCGAGAAAACGGGCTTTAAGAAAACGGTGGTCGAAGGCGTCAAGGTTGACGTGGCCGGCGTCGCGGCGGAAATAAATGTTTCCCTCGTCACGGGCGGCGTCGAAGAAACCGTCATGGTCACGGCCTCGGAAGCGCAGGCCGTCATCAACAACGAGAACGCGGCGCTTTCGACGACCGTGCAGTTGCGGCAGGTGCAAGACCTCCCGATCAACGGTCGCAACCCGCTCAATCTGGCGGGACTCCAAGCGGGCGTCAACACCGCCACGAACAGCAACCGCACCGCCTCCATCAACGGCCTGCGCGGCACGTTCTCGAACTTGACGTGGGACGGCATCAACATCAACGACAACTTCGTCCGCACGGACAGTCTCTTCGGCGCAGCCGGTCAGAGCGTGGCGGGCGTGGCCGAGTTCACCATCACCACGCAGAACGGCGGTTCCGACGAGGGGCTGGGCGTCGCGCAGGTGAGGCTTTCCACGCCGCGCGGCACGACCGATTTCCACGGCTCTCTCTTCGAGTTTCACCGCAACCACAAGTTCGACGCCAACACGTTCTTCAACAACGCCACGATTGACCCGCGCACCGGCAAGGGGCTGCCCAAGCCGAAGCTGATTCAAAACCAGTTCGGCGGCAACGTCGGCGGCCCGTTCCGCCTCCCGCGCTTCGGCGAAGGCGGCCCGCGCACTTACGGCAAAGACAAACTCTTCTTCTACGCCTATTACGAAGGCACGCGCGAGGCCAGCGACGCGACGCGCAATCGCACCGTCCTGGTTGATGCGGCGCGCACCGGCACGTTCACCTACAACCGCACCGATAACGGCCAGCGGCAGACCATCAACTTGCTTGGTTTGACCGGACGCTCGGTCGATCCGCGCATCGCGCGCCTGATCGCGCTCCAGCCCTCCAACAACAACGTGGACGTGGGCGACACGCGCAACACGGCGGGCTTCCGCTTCAACAGCCCTTCGGGGCAGACCTCCAACCTCTGGGGATTCCGCACCGACTTCGATCTCTCTTCCAAACACAGATTCGAGGCGATCTTCAGCCGCTTGAAGTTCGATTTCCCGAACGACACCTTCAACGACATCGGCGAAGTGTTTCCCGGTCTTCCCGGGGGCGGTCAGGGGTCGAGACGCCCGCGCGGCTCATTCGCTTGGCTCTGGTCGCCCACGCAGAACTTGAGCAACGAGTTCCGCACCGGCTTCTTCCGCACAACGCCCGCCTTCCTGAACACCGAGACGTTCCCGGAAGGCAACCGCCTGACCTTCCCGCTCAGCACCAACCCCGTACAGAACTTCCTGCAACAGGGTCGCGTGCCGACGAACTACGATTTCATCGACAACGCCTCGCTGGTGCGCGGCGACCACGTCATACGCTTCGGCGGCGTCGCGCGCATCGTCAAGGTTGATGTGTTCAACGACGCGGGCATCTTGCCGACCTACACGCTCGGCTTCAACACGGTCAACAACCGCAACCCGCTCGCCACCACGCAGTTCCCCGGCGGCGTCGCCCCGAACGATTTCACGACCGCCTCGAACCTGCTGGCCTTGCTGACCGGCGCGGTGACGAGCGCGGCGCAAACCTTCAACGTGCGAGATCGCGAGTCGGGCTTCGTCTCCGGCTTCGGCGAGCGACGCGGGATTGACTACAATACGTTGTCGTTCTACGGCGGCGACACGTGGCGTGTGCGCCCCAACATGACACTCAATCTCGGCGTGCGCTGGGAGTATATCTCGCCGCCGACCGAGCGCAACGGGCTGGCTTTGCTGCCCCGCGACACCTCGCTCAACGCCCTGCGCGACCCGAACGCCGTGCTCGATTTCGCGGGCAAAGGCACAGGCCGCGCCTTCCATAACAAGGACCTGAACAACTTCGCGCCGAACGCCAGCATCGCCTGGGACCCCTTCAACGACGGCAAAACTTCCGTCCGCGCGGGCTACGCGATCTCTTACGTGCTCGACAACAACGTGACGACGGTGCAGAACGCGGCCATCAGTTCCAACGCCGGTCTGTCTTCGGCTGTCAGCTTGACGGGTCTCGGCGGAACGATCAGCGGCGGCGGAGCCGTCCCCATCCCGGTACCCGCCTTCCGCGTCCCGCGCACCATCGTCGACAATTTGGCGATCACCCAAATCCCGACGTTCTACACCATTGACCCCGACTTGAAGACGCCTTACGTGCAACAGTGGAACGTCGGCTTCCAGCGCGAAATTTTCCGCGACACGGCGTTCGAGATTCGCTACGTAGGCAATCGCGGAGTAAAGCTGACGCGCGCGATTGACACCAACCAGACGATCATCCGCGAAAACGGGTTCCTGCAGGACTTCCTCCGCGCGCAATCGAACCTCAATCTCGCGCGCGCCGCGCGCGCCACCAACCCGGCCATTCCGCTCACCGGCGCTTTCAATCCGGCAATCGCAGGCAGCCAGCAATTGTCGATCTTCCCGCGGCTCGGCTCCGGCGGCGTGCTCAACGACGCCACCGTCATCAACCTGCTCGACACGAATCAGGTTGGCGAATTGGCTTCCGTTTACGTGCAGAATCGCCGCAACTTCCTGACGCCCGGCGTGGGCGGCGGCACGTTAGGCCCCGAATTCTTCCTGCCCGCGAACCCCAACGCCTTCGTGACCGATTACGTGGGCAACGGTTCGTACTCCGACTATCACGCCTTGCAGGCCGAGGTTCGCAAGCGTCTGAGCAGCGGCTTCTTCTACCAGGTCAACTACACCTACAGCAAAGCCTTCACCGATTTCGAGGGCACTCAGGCGAACTTTCAGGGCTTCCTCGATCTCGCCACCGGCGGCGTGGTCGAGAAACGGCGTAGCTCCAACGACGTAACGCACGTCTTCAAGGCCAACGGCGTCTATGAACTGCCCTTCGGCCCCGGCAAGCGTTTCCTGAATTTCGACGGCTTCCTCGGCAAGGTGTTCGGCGGCTTCCAGTTGAGCGGCTTGTATCGTCAACAAACGGGACGCCCGATCAACATCCTGACGGGTCTCGGCACGACCGCCGAGCCGTATCGCGGCACGTTGAACCGTTCCAATCGCTCAAGCGTCAACACGGTCAACACCAACCTGTCGATTTCGGAATTGCAGGCGCGCACGGGTCTGTTCTTCAATCCCGTCACGGGTCGCCCGCAGTTATTCGATCCGTCGCTCATCGGGCCGGACGGGCGCGCCAACCCCGCGTTCTTCCAGAACCCCGGTGCGGGACAGATCGGCACGCTCCAACAAACGCCCGTCAGCGGCCCCGGCTTCTGGAACGCCGACATGGCTCTCATCAAACGCACCCCGATCACGGAAAACACGAACATCGAGTTGCGCCTTGAGGCTTTCAACGTCTTCAACCACACTAACTTCTCTGTGGCCGAGTCGCAGAGCAT